>NZ_JBEZZN010000006.1:0-91135 GCF_040639195.1 Micromonospora sp. NPDC023956 | reverse complement strand
CCCACCATCCGCGCCACCGTCCTGGTGACCGGGAGTGGCACCGCCGTCGGCCGGACCCTCCGCGCCACCATCCGCGCCACCGTCCTGGTGACCGGGAGTGGCACCGCCGTCGGCCGGACCCTCCGCGCCACCATCCGCGCCACCGTCCTGGTGACCGGGGGTCGCGCCACCGTCGGCCGGACCCTCCAGGCCGCCGCCGCCGGTCGTGGTGATGTCGTCGTCGTTCAGTGCCATCGGTGCTCCCTCGGGTTGTGCCGCCCCGTCCTGGGTCGGGGGTCGTCGTGCAGCGGGTGGTACCCGGCGCGCGATCTTCTCTAACCCCACGGTAGGCGGCACTTCCCGCGCGTACCGCCGGTTCCGGTCAACCGGTCGACGGGGAGGCCGTCCGGCCCGGACGGCCCGCCGGAGTCGGCGGACCGTCGGGCCGGGCGCTGTCGCTCAGGGAATCATCCGGGCCAGGTCGCGGGGCATGGTGGCGCGCACGTCGTCCCACTCGCCCTGGGTGACGTGCCGACGCAGGGTGTCCAGCACCACCTGGACCACCCGTTCCGGGCCACCGTCCGTCTCGTACGGGAAGCCCCGCCGGACCTCGTAGAGGAAGTCGTCGCGGTTGAGCTTCACCGGCACGTTCGACGGATCCCAGCCGTCGAAGTAGACCCCCCGGACCAGCACCGGCAACTGCGCCGAGAACTCCACGCTCTCCTGCACCGGCATCCGGTCGCGCAGCAGGTGCAGCACCGTGCGCAGGGCCGCGAACGACTGGTTGCGGCGCTCCTTCGACCAGCCGTAGGACTGCTCGATGTCCTTCAGGATCAGATTGGTCTTGTCCAGCGATGACTCGAACACCGAATTCGGTTCGTTAGCCATGTGCCCACCCCCGTCCGTCGGTTTCCCACCGTCCATGGTCGTCGCGTCGCGGCGGTGCGACCGGCCCCCGCCACTGTCGGGTCGGCCCGACCGGGCGGGGCCGGGCCGCGCAGTCGGACGGGCGGGTCCGCGTTCCGGCCACCCGCACCACGCGCCGGTGGCCCGGTACGACCCGAACCGTCATGCCGGCCACCCCCGTCCCCGCCTCGTCGCGACGTGCGCGGCGGTGACCGCACACCGTTGCCACGATCGCCGGGGACCGGGTGAGGCAGCGCCACCCCGACCGGGTGAATCGCGGTCCCGTGTCCGGGGACGGCCGAGAGGACGGCTCAGTCGGCGTCGAGCAGCCGGGCCAGCGTGGCCGCGTTGGTCTGCGCGTGGTCGCGGAAACAGTTGTTCATGAGCACGTGGGTACGCTCGGCCCGACCGGCCAGCTCGCGCAGCTTCGGTGCCCATGCGCGCAGTTCCCGGTCCGAGTAGTGGTAGCCGAACTTCTCGTGGATGTCCCGGCTGGTCCACCTGTCACTGTGCCCGTGGAACCGGACCACGGCCAGCTCGGCGGTGGCCGCCAGCACCGGCGGGACCGACGAGCGGTGGCCCTGGGGCATGTCCACGCAGACGTACGCCAGGTCGTGCCGGCGCAGGAAGTCGAGGGTCTCCTCGGCGTTGTCCCCGGCGAACCAGGAGGCGTGCCGGAACTCGAGGGCCGGCCGCAACGGGGCACACCGCCGCGCCACCTCCAGCAGGTACTGCTTGTTCTCCCGGCGGATGGTGAACCAGGGCGGGAACTGGAACAGCAGCGCACCGAGCTTGCCGGCGGCGACCAGCGGGTCCAGGGCGGAGAGGAACCGGCTCCAGACCTCCTCGTACGCCTGGGCCGGCAGGTCGTCCGGGTAGACGTTCCGCTTCGCCGTCTCCGGGCGCAGGTCCCGGTAGAGCGCGGAGACCCGGGTCGGGTGGCCGGTGAGGAGGCTGAACGCCTTGACGTTGAAGGTGAACCCGGCCGGGGTGCGCTCGGCCCAGAGCCGGGCGGTCCGCTCGGCCGGCGGCGCGTAGTAGGTGGCGTCCACCTCGACCAGCGGGAACCGGCTCGCGTAGTGGGCCAGGCGCTTCTCCGGGGTGTCCGCGTCGGGCGGGTACCACCCCGACTCGAGCAGGGTCGCGTCCGTCCAGGAGGCGGTGCCGACCAGGATCCGGCTCACCACCGTCGACTCCACCGCCCCGGCGGTGCGACCGGGGCGGTGGGTGGCGTACCGGGACTCAGGCGGCCCGCCGTTCCCGGGACTGCTTGCAGGTGACGCAGGCGGTGGCGGAGGGGAAGATCTCCAGTCGTTCGACCGGGATCGGGTCGGAGCAGCCCTCGCAGTGGCCGTACGTGCCCTCCGCCAGCCGGGCCAGGGCGTGCTCGAACTGGGCCCGCCGGTCGAGGATGGTCCGCAGCAGGGACTGCGCGGTGTCCCGCTCGGCCGTCTTGGTGCCGCTGTCGGCCTGGTCGTCCCCGGCGGTGTCCCTGACCTCCACCAGTCGGAGCACCTGGCTCTCCTGCAACGTCTGCTCGTACTCGCTGGAGAGTTCGTCGTAGCGGGCCTGCAGAGCGAGGCGGATCCGGTCGATCTCCTGCTGAGAGCGCCCCGTACCGACCGTGTCGTGGACGAGCATCGCTGGTCTGCCTTTCCTCGGGCTCGTTGGACCCCGGGTAGCCGGGCATGCACCCGGCGACGGTCCGCTTGTGAGCCGGGCGATTACCCACGCCTA
Source organism: Micromonospora sp. NPDC023956 (assembly GCF_040639195.1). Classification (NCBI taxonomy): domain Bacteria; kingdom Bacillati; phylum Actinomycetota; class Actinomycetes; order Micromonosporales; family Micromonosporaceae; genus Micromonospora; species Micromonospora sp. NPDC023956. The sequence goes on along the minus strand of NZ_JBEZZN010000006.1, from coordinate 88,513 downwards.
CCGACGATCAAACCGGCGATTTCTCCGGCGGTCCGGCCGACGTGGTCACCGCCGGGCACGGTCGCCGGGCCGGCGGCCCACCCCGCTCAGCCGGCCGGGGCGACCTCGACCAGCGCCGGGTGCCGGGGGTCGTCGACCCGGACCACCACGTCGGCGAAGGACTCCGGGGCGACCTCCTCGGCGTAGCGGTCGAAGGCGGGCAGGGTCCACGCCTGGTCGGGATCGGTCCGGCGACGCAGAGCAGCCGGCGAGAGCACCAGGTGGACGGTGACGTCGAAGGGCAATCCGCCGCCGAGCAGCAGCGGACCGCTGACCAGGACCACCCCGCCGGGCGGGAGCGGTACGTACCCGACCCGGCTGGCCCGGTCGGTGCCGGCGTCCCAGAGCGACGGCAGCAGCCGACCGCTGCCGTCGGGACCGGCCGGGTCCAGCACCTCGCGGCGCAGCCCCGCGTCGTCGAACCAGCCCAGGTAGTACGCGTCGGGGTTGGTCCGGCCGTGTTCGAGGCGGACCGACGCCGGCCGCAGGAAGTCGGTGGTGCGGACGTGCAGCACCGGGCGGCCGGCGGCGCGCAGCGGGTCGACCAGCGCCCCGGCCAGGGCGTCCGGGTCGGCGGCGGGCGGTCCGTCCACCGCGACCCGCAACCGCCCGGTGACCGGGGTGCCCACCAGCCGGTCGGTCAACGCGAGGACGAGGCGTTCGGGTGAGATGGGTCGGATCCGCATCCGCCCATGGTGCCGGACCCGGCCGGAACGCACCCCCGGACAGCGGGGCCGGGCATCGCCAGCACGGACGGTCGGCAGGGCCGGGCTCGCCAGCGCGTACGGACGGCAGGGCCCCGTTCCTCCGGAGGTGACCCGTGGGACCCGGCGCGGAGGCGATCGCGGTCGACGACCAGCGGCCGTCGTCAGCCGGTGCGGTCGACGGTGACCCGGGCGTCGTCGGCGAGCCGGTAGCCGACGCCGTAGACCGTGGTGACCAGCGGGACGTCCACTCCGACCTTGCCGCGCAGCCGCCGGACGTGCACGTCGACGGTGCGGACCCCGGCGTGTTCGTAGCCCCAGACGGCGTTGAGCAGTTGCAGCCGGGTGAAGACCCGGCGGGGATGCGCGACCAGGTGCAGCAACAGGTCGAACTCCAGTCGGGTCAACGGCAGCGGCTCCCCGTCCCGTAGCACCGACCGGGAGGCGGCGAGGATGTGCAGCGCCGGCACGGTCGGCGCGGCCGGGGGACGCGACGACGCCCGGCCGGCCGGGACGGGCTCCGTTCGCCGCTCCGACGCGGGGGCGGTGGTGACGATGCCCTCTCCCCGTTCCAGCAACTCCCGGGCCGCCTCGAGCAACCGGCGGGCCGGCGGGGTCAGTGCCTCCTCCGAGGCCAGCGGGATGGACAGGGTCACGGTGAGCACCGGCGCGGCTGTGCTGGAGGGACGGCGCTGGCCGGCGGGAGGACGACCGGGGACCACGGGCTGGGACGTATGCCACCCGGCGCGCGACGAGGCGGGGCTGACCGACATGGTCCTCCTTGGCTGGTCCAGTGTCTCCCCACGGCCCGGGAATGCTCTTGTGATCGATGTTTCCCGGTCCCTGTACGAGAATCAAGGGCGGCCGTGTTGCTGGAATGTGACAATCGACGGACGCATCGGAGCCAACCGCTCGCTCTGCGTACGGCGTTTGATGATTACAGCAGAAGCGCCGGGATGCCCCGATGCGGGGGTGCCTTGCGGCTTTCACATCCTTCTGACGACGCTTGGGGAGATCCGGGCCCGCTGGCGCGGCTCACTGGTCGCGGTCGATGAACACCGGGGCGTCGTCGGCGAGCCGGTAACCGACCCCGTGGACGGTGGTCACCAGCGGGACGTCGTCGCCGACCTTGGCGCGCAGGCGACGGATGTGCACGTCCACGGTCCGGGTGACCGAGTGTTCGTGACCCCAGACACCGGCCAGCAGTTGCCGCCGGGTGAAGACCCGGCGCGGGTGCTCGGCGAGGAAGAGCAACAGGTCGAACTCGATACGGGTCAGGCCCAGGACCCGGGAGCCCCGGTGGGCGTTGCGCGCGGCGACCGAGAGGACCAGGGTGTCCGGCCCGGACCGGCGGGGTCGGGGCACCGGTTCCGGACGCGGCGCCACGACGGCGGGGGTGGCCAGCGTCGGCCGCTCCGCGCCGTGGACCCGCAGGACCCCCTCGCCGGTCGCGGCCAGCTCGTTCAGGAGTTCGACCAGGCGGGGGGTCACCGCACCGGGTGCGACGTCGACGGTGATGGTGAGCACCGGGGTCGCCCGGGGACGCGGCGGTGCGACCAGGCGGGGCGTCGGGTACGGGTGCGCGGACGTGGCGAAGACGGACATGCTGCCTCCCGGTTCGGGGTGCCGCGCGACGCGCCGGGGTCGGCGGTCAGGACGGCATGGGTTGGACTGCCACCGGCGCGACGGTTGACGCCGGGGGCCGCAGAACGGTCGGGCCGAGGGTGGGTAGCCCGGCGATGGACCAAGCGGCGAAGCCGCCGACGACGTCGGTGGCCCGGTGCAGGCCGATCTCCTGCAACGCCGCCGCGGCCAGCGACGACGTGTAGCCCTCCTGGCAGAGGACCACGACCCGCAGGTCGTAGTCGACGACCTGGGGGAGCCGGGCGGTGCAGCGCGGGTCGAAGCGCCACTCGAGGACGTTGCGTTCGATGGCGAGCGCGCCCGGTACGGTGCCGTGCGCGGCCCGCTGGGCGGCCGGCCGGATGTCGACCAGCAGCGCGCCGCGCCGGTGGGCGAGGTGGGCCCGCTCCGGGTCGAGCCGGTGCAGCCGGGTGCGGGCGTCGGCGAGGATCTGGTCGATGCCACGGGAGCCCGGAGGCGGGTCGGGACACGTCGTGACGGACGGGTCGGGGGGACAGTGACGGTTCGGGTGCATCGTGGGTCCTCCGGAGCAACGCGGGGGCGCGGACGACAGGGGGTCAGGGCCTCACCAGGCGACACCGGCGAGGGCGACCTCGGCGACCCGGAGACGGCCGTCGCTGAGGTGGTAGCGGGTCATCCGGTGCAGGGCGGGGCGGTACACGTGCAGGCTCACCGCCGGCTGGTCGCCCCGGTTGGTCACCCGGTGCACGTGGCGCGGGCCGAACCGACGGCCGGTGCCGGCGGAGAGCGGGTGGGGGCGCAGCGTCCCGCCGGAGACGAGTTCCTCGGTCAGGGTGCCGGAGACCACCAGGAAGGCGCCGGAGGAGCCGCCGTGGTCGTGCAGCTCGGTGCCCTGTCCGGGTAGCCAGCTGAGCAGCCAGACCTCGTGGTCCGGCCCGGAGGCGAGCCGGGCGTACCACCGCTCGACGGGGTCGAACCGGACCGGCGGCGACGACGCGGCGTGCCGGCGGGCCACGGCGAGCAGGTCCGGCTCGTACGGATGGTCCATGCGGAATCCTCGTGAGGCTCGACGACAGGAGCGACACCAGAATAACCGCTAAAACCTAGCGGATTAGTATGCTTTCTCGAATACTGGGAGCCCGGTGGCGGGATCGGCACGGCCGGGTCACCGCCGCAGCGGCGGCTCCACCCGGTACCCCGGCACCGAGGGCCAGCGGACCGTGACCAGCACCGACTCCCGCTCGGCGTACCAGGAGTGGTCGACGCCCCGCCCCCAGAGCACGTAGTCACCGGGCTCACCCAACCGCACCGTGCGGTCCGGCAACTCCACCCGGAACGCTCCGCTGACCAGCACCAGCAGGGCCGTACGACACTCGTCGGTCGCCCACCGCGACCGGCTCTCCCCCGCCGCGTGCACCCCCCACTTCACCTCCACGTCGGTGCTGTGGCGCGGATCCCCGGCGGGCATGAAGTGGCCCAGCAGCCAGCCGCCGTTGCCGGCACCGTCCACTCCCGCGTTGCCCACGTACACGCTCTCGTCCATGTCCTCCCCCGTCCGTCGAGGCGCAGCAGGCTAGCAGTTGCCGGGACCGGGCCGGCGGGGTGACCTTCCTCGACCTGCCGCAGATGCGGGCGCTGCCCGGCCGGAAGTGAACCCCGCGACGACGACACGGCGACGCCCGCACCCGGTATACAGGAGATCGTGGAGGATCCCCTGCCCGAACAGATGCGCGCCGCCGCCGGGGCGCTGCTGGCCGCCCTCGACGGTCCGGCCCGCGCCCGCCTCGCCCACCCCTTCGGCGACGACGCCCGCCGCCGCCTGGAGTACCGCCCGCGTCCCCGGGCCGGGATCTGCCTGGCCGACCTGGACCGGGCCGGCCGCAAGGCCACCCACCGTCTGCTCGCCACCGCGCTGAGCCCGCACGCGTACGCCCAGGCGATGGCGATCATGGCGCTGGAGGAGGTGCTCGACCGGGCGGAGGGATGGCGCCGGGGCCGGCACAGCGACGACTACTGGGTGGCGGTCTTCGGCGATCCGGCCCACGAGGACCGCTGGTCCTGGCGGGTGGAGGGACACCACCTGTCGGTCAGCATGACCGTGGTGGACGACCAGGTCGCCGCCGCGCCGATCTTCCTCGGCGCGAACCCCGCCGCGGTCCGGTACGCCGGTCGGACGATCTCCCGGCCGCTGGCCGCCGAGGAGGATCTGGCCCGAGCCCTGCTGGAGGCGATGGGCGTGCCCGCGCGGGCCGCCGCCATCGTGGACGACCGCGCCCCCGACGACATCATCAGCGCCACCCGCCCGACCGCGCCCGGCCGGATCGACCCGCTCGGGGTGCCCGCCAGCCGGCTCGGGCCGACCGCTCGGGCGCTGCTCGGCCAGCTGGTCGCCCTCTACCTGGACCGGCTCCCGCCGGAACTGGCCGCCCACGAGGCCCACCGGCTCGACGGTGGGGACCTGCACTTCGCCTGGGCCGGCCCGACCCGCCCCGGGCAGCGCCACTACTACCGGATACAGGGCGACGACCTGCTGATCGAGTACGACGACACCACCGCCGACGGCAACCACGCACACACCGTGCTGCGCCGTCCGTCGGCCGACTTCGGCGCGGACCTGCTCGCCGCCCACCACGCCGAGGCCCACCCGCGCACCGGCTGAGCCGGTCCGGCCGCTCAGTCCGGCCGGACCGCCTCGATCAGGAACCGCCGGGCGTGGGCGACGAACGCCCCCTCGGCCTCGATCCGCTCGTGCAGTCGGCGCAGCTGCGGTCGGTACCGTTCCACGGTGAAGTCCGGGACCGTCCACACCACCTTCCGCAGGAAGTAGACCACCGCCGCGATGTCGTGGAAGACCGTCCGCAGGGTGGCCGTCCGCAGGTCGACCACGCGCAGCCCGGCGGCACCGGCCGCCGCGGCGGCCACCTCCGCCCGCTGGCTCTCCCGTGGCGGGCGGGGGCCGACGAACACCTCGGACAGCTCCCGTACCGTGCCGGCGCCGATCTGCTGGGAGAGGTACCGCCCGCCGGGGCGCAGCACCCGGGCCACCTCCGGCCACCGGGTGTCCACCGGATGCCGACTGGTCACCAGGTCGAACGCGGCGTCCCGGAAGGGCAGCGCCGATCCGGCGGCGACGGCGACCACGGTCGCACCCAGACCGCGCAGCGTGCGGCGGGCGACCTCGGCGTTCGGCGGCCACGCCTCGGTGGCGGCCAGCAGGCGGGGCGGCCGGGGGATCCCGGCGAGCACCTCACCGCCGCCGGTGTCCAGGTCGAGCGCGGCCCCGGCGCGGGCCATCCGGTCGGCCAGCAGGCCGGCGTAGCCCCACGGGGCGCGTTCCTCGCTGGCCCGACCGTGCAGCCAGGAGAAGTCCCATCCCTGAACGGGAACGGCGGCCCCCTCGGCCACCAGGTCGTCGAATTCGATGGTGGACATCGGGGCAGTCTCCGTCGTCCGGGCCCGGTCCGACAACGGGTTTCCGCCCGTCCGCGACGGCGGTGCTCAGTTGGCCGGACGGGGGGCGGGCCGGGTGATCTCCACGGTGGACCCGGTCACCGCGCCGAGCGAGTCCAGGCCGCCCGTCTCGACGCGACCCCGGTCGAAGACCCGCACCAGGTGCGCGCCGAGGATCACCCCGACCGCGCCCAGCCCGAGCGCGACGAGTTCGGTGACGAACAGCGCGACCGAGGCCCCCCGCCGGGGCGCGTCGGCCCGGACCAGGCAGGTCACCACGAAGATCGCCGCCATCGCGACGTTGACCACGTTGAAGCTGACCGCCGTGCGCCGGGTGCGCCCGGCCGGCACGTCCCACAGGTCGACCATTCCGGCGACCCCGGCCATCGCGGCGGCGACCAGCGCCGCCACCGACGTCCAGTAGCCCACCTCGCCGAGGAAGGCCGGCCCGCCGGCGAGGCCGAACAGGTCGAACAGGGTGGCGCAGACGAAGAGTCCGAACGGGAACGTCACCAGCATGGGTTGGATCGGGTGGCCGTGCACCCGCAGTCGGCTCTGCATGTCCCCTCCCCCGGTCCGCTGCGACCCGGGGTTGCTACCCGAGGCACCGCACCACGAAACGGTCAGGCCCCCCGGGACCGGGAGACGGTGACCACCAGCCGCTCGGCGACCTCCCGCAACGGGATGGAGAGCGCCAGGGCGGCGCTGCGCAGCACCTGGAGCGCCTCCGGCGCGGGGCAGCCCCGCTGGGTCATGATGACACCGATGGCCTGCCCGATCACCCCCTCCTGGAGAAGAGTTTCGTCGATCTCGTTGGTCAGTGCCGTCCGCTGTTCCCGGCCGCGTACCCCTGCCAGCAGCAGCCCGGCGTGCTCGGCCAGGAGCATCGCGGTGAGCTGACGTCGGGCGGTCAGCGCGTCCGGCGCGTCGGCGTACAGGTTGAGCGCACCGATGACGTGGTCGTCGATGTCCACCGGCGCGGCGACCACCGACCGGACGCCGAGGGCGCAGGCGCGCGCCGTCCAGTCCGGCCAGCGTTCCTCCGCCGCGAGGTCGGTGGAGAGCACCATCTCCCGGCGGTGCACGGCGCTCATCGCCGGGGACTCCGCGCCGTGCCCGAGGTCGTCCAGTTCGGCCAGGCGCGGGTCGGAGGCGGCCACGCCGGCCGGTTCACCGGCCCGCAGCGCGGTGAAACCGCACCACGTCACCCCGGGTACGGTGCGCTGGGCGACGGTGACCAGCCGGGTCAACGCCTCGTCGAAGTCGGCGATGTCGAGCAGGGCGGCGGTCAGTTCCCGCAGCAGCGCCGCGATCTCCAACACGCCCAGGTTCTCCGCGACCGGTTCGTGCGTCTCCAGGTTCACCGGGGCGCAGCCCCGCTCGGCACCGCGCCGGACGCGGCTCCCCGCACCGCCAGCATCCTCATTTTTCCTCAGCTCTCCCGACTCGACGGACCAGCCCTACTACCCCGGGGAACCGCCCCCGAAACGGGGTGAAGCGGACCCCTCCCGGCGCAGCCAGCCGGCGGGAGGGGTCCGGTGGGATCAGCGGGAACCGCTGCTCAGCCGTCGCCCCACCGAGGCGATCAACCGGTCCAGCTCGGAACCGAACGGGTTGTCGTGCACGAGGTACGTCCAGGTGGCGCTGGGCCGGACGAGCTGCCCCGCGTCCGGCTCCCAGTCCTCGTCGAACTCGGTCTCGGTGAAGGTCGCGATGGTCCGTGCCTCGATCTCGGGGATCAACGCGTTGAAGGCCGGTACGGCGGCCCGGTGGAACTCGTCGAGCGGGTCCAGCCGCCCGAGCGCCCGCAGGTGTACGCCCTCGCGGACCTCGGAGAGCTCGGCCAGGTGTTCCGCCCAGAGCCGGTCGGTGTGGTAGAGGGCGATCGACCGGGCCGCCCGGGTGAGCAGGTCCTCGTCCATCTCGCCGGCCTTCTCCGGCATCCGGTCCAGCAGCATCAGCGCGGCGACCTCGGTGGTCAGCAGCCGCTCGCGCCGCTCGGCGAGCGCCTTGCGCTGCTGCTCGATGACCACGCTGTACCGCCAGGTGTTGCGGTGGATCTCGTGGTTGACGCCCTCGGCGACCCGCTGGGCGTGCTCCACCGCGTAGTCGACCTGGGCGTCGGTGACCAGTCCGTCGGCGTTCATCCGCGGCGACGCCGGAACGGCGTCGGGGGCGTGCCGGACGACCAGGTCGTCCTCCAGGCTGACGAAGAAGACCGACCCGCCCGGGTCGCCCTGCCGACCGGCCCGGCCCCGGAGCTGGTCGTCGACCCGGCGGCTGTCGTGCCGGCCGCTGCCGATGACGTAGAGGCCGCCCAGCTCGGCGACCCGCTCCCGGTCGGACTGGTCGCTGCCGCCGAGGCGGATGTCGACACCCCGGCCGGCCATCTGGGTGGAGACGGTGACCGCGCCGTACGCGCCGGCCTCGGCGATGATCGTCGCTTCCTCGTCGTCGTTCTTCGCGTTGAGCACCACGCTCGGCACCCCGGCGGCGTTGAGCCCGGCGGCGAGCTGCTCGGACTCCTTGACGTCGAGGGTGCCGACCAGCACCGGCCGGCCGGCGGAGTGGCAGCGCCGGATCTCGTCGATCAGCGCCTCCTCCTTCTCCGCCCGGGTCGCGTAGATCCGGTCCGGCTCGTCCTCACGCACACACGGGGTGTTCGAGGGGATCACCGCGACCTCGAGGGAGAAGAACTCCCGGAGCTGGTCGCCGACGAGCACGGCGGTGGCGGTCATCCCGCAGACCTTGGGGTAGAGACCGATGAACGCCTGCACGGTGACGGTGCCGAGCACCTCGCCCTCGGCCGTGGCGTCCAGCCCCTCCTTCGCCTCCACGGCCGCCTGGAGGCCGTCGGGCCACCGGCGACGCTGGGCGACCCGGCCGCGCATCTCGTCGATCAGCTCGACCGTGCCGTCCCGGACGATGTAGTCGACGTCCCGGTGCAGCAGGGCGTGCGCGTGCAGCGCCACGTTCACCGCGGAGAGCTGGGCGACGTTCTCCTCGGCGTAGAGGTCGATCTCGCCCAGCCGGGCCTCCACGGCGGCCAGGCCGGCGCTGGTGAAGGCGGCGCTGCGACCGTCCTCGGCGACCGTGTAGTGCTTGCCCCGGCGCAGGCCGCGCACGATCGCGGCGGCGGTGTGCACCGGGTCCTGCTCGCCCGGCACGGCCCCGGCGAGCACCATCGGCACCCGGGCCTCGTCGATCAGGATCGAGTCGGCCTCGTCCACGATCGCGGTGCGCAGCGGCGGCTGCACCCGGTCGTCGATGTCGGTGACCAGCTGGTCGCGCAGGTAGTCGAAACCCGCCTCGCTGACCGAGACGTAGGTGACGTCCCGGGCGTACGCCTCCTGCCGCTCCTCGCGGGTGGAGGCCTCGTTCACCCAGCCGACGGTGAGCCCGAGCAGGGTGTAGACCGGCTCCATCCACTGGGCGTCCCGGCGGGCCAGGTAGTCGTTGACGGTCAGCACGTGCACCGGGCCGTTGCCGAGCCGGACGTGGCCGTACGCGGCGATGGTCGCGGTGAGCGTCTTGCCCTCACCGGTGGCCATCTCGGTGACCTTGCCGGACAGCAGCGCCATCGCGCCGAGCAGCTGCACGTCGTACGGGCGCTGGTCGAGCCCCCGGCGGGCGGCCTCCCGGCCGACCGCGCAGATGTCGACGTACCCGGAGGCGGCTTGCGCGGCCTCGGTCAGCTCGCCGTCGTCGAGCGCGGCGAGCTCCTCCTCCCGCGCTTCGATCTGCGGCAGCAGTTTCTCCAACGGAGCCAGGTCAACCGTGCTGCCCGGCCGCTGGAGGAAGCGCCGGAACCTGCTCTTCAACCGTTGCGACACACCCATGAGCGGCAACGGTACGCGACCCGGGCCGGCTCGTGCGGCCCGGTCGCCGCGCCCGGCCCCGGTGTGTCGCCGCTCCGGCCCCCGGGCCGGAGATCGACGCTGGTCATCGAGGCGCCGGACGCCCCGCTCAGCTCACCAGAAGCTGGTGGGCGGCGAGTTCGCGGTAGAGGGGACTGCTGCCGGTCAGCTCGTCGTGGGTGCCGGCGGCGACCACCCGGCCGCCCTCCAGGACCACGATCTGGTCGGCGTCCACCACCGTGGAGAGCCGGTGCGCCACGATCAGCAGGGTCCGCCGGGCGGCGACCGCGTCGATCGCCCGCCGCAGCGCCGCCTCGTTGCGGGCGTCCAGGTTGCTGGTCGGCTCGTCGAGCAGCAGCACCGGTGACCCGGCCAGCAGGGTCCGGGCGATGGCCAGCCGCTGCCGCTCGCCGCCGGAGAGGAGCACACCGCCCTCGCCCACCTGCACGTCCAGCCCCTCCGCGGTCCGGGTCGCCAGGTGCTGGAGGTTGACCTCGTCCAGGACGGCGAGCAGCCGCTCGTCGGTGGCGTCCGCGGCGGTGAGCAGCAGGTTCTGGCGCAGCGTGCCGGCGAGCACCGGGGCCTCCTGCTCGACGTAGCCGAGCCGGGCCCGCAGCGCGTCGCGGGGCAGGTCGCGCACGTCCACCCCGTCCAGCCGCAGGGTGCCGGCGCTGACCTCGTAGAAGCGCTCGACCAGGGCCAGCAGGGTGGACTTGCCGGCGCCGGAGGGGCCGACCAGGGCGGTCCGGGTCCCGGCGGGGACGGTGAAGCTCACCTCGTGCAGCACCGGCGGCCCGCCCGGGTAGCCGAAGCCGACCCGGTCGAACTCGATCGCCGCCGGAGCCGGGCGACCGGCCGCCACCACGACCGCGCGGCCGTCCCCGTCGGCGACCGGGGACTCCTGCCCCACGTCGGCCCGGCGCCCCGCCCCCACGGCGGCCGGCGCGGTCGGGCCACCGGCGGTCACCGCCGCGCCGACCCGGTCCGCGTCGGCCGCACCCTCGACCGGCACGGTGAGGATCTCCTCGATCCGCTGGAGCGCGCCGAGGCCGGTCTGGAGCTGGGTGAACGCGCTGAGCGCCTGCCCCAGCGGCAGGACCAGGAAGAACAGGTACATGATGAAGGCGACCAGGTCCCCGACGCTCAGCCCGCCGGCGGCCACCCGGGCCCCGCCCACCCCGAGCACCAGCAGGAACGCCCCCTGGATGGTGATCGAGCCGATCGGACCGACCACCGCCTGCACCCGGGCGACCCGCAACCCCGCCGCGTACGCCTGCTCGGCGCTCGCCACGACGCTGCCGGTCTCCCGCTCCTCGGCCCGGCTGGCCCGGATGGTCCGGGCCGCGGAGATGGCCCGCTCGACGGCCGAGGTCATCTCGCCGAGCCGTTCCTGGGCGGCACGGGACAGGTCACGCACCCGCCGGGCCACGGTGAGGGCGAAGCCGAGCCCGAGCGCCACCCCGGCGAGGGTGACCCCGAACAGCAGCGGATCCAGCAGGACCATCGCGACGGCCGCGCCGACCACGGTGACCACCCCGGTCACCAGCTCGAACAGCCCCGAGGTGACCACCGCCCGCAGCAGGGTGGTGTCCGCGCCGACCCGGGAGAGCAGGTCGCCGGTACGGCGTTGGTCGTACTCGGCGATCGGCAGCCGCAACAGGTGACCGGCGAGCCGGCGGCGGGTGGTGAGCACCAGCCCCTCGGCGGTGCGTTGCAGCAGGTAGTCGCGGAACCCGTAGAGCACGGCCCCGGCCACGAGCACGGCGAGGAGCACCCCGACCAGGGAACCCACCGGCCGGGACGCGGAGACCGCGTCGAGCAGTGCCCGGGTCAGCAGTGGCTGGGCGAGCGCCGCCCCGGCGCCGACCAGCGACAGCACCCCCACCACGACGAGGGTCCCCCGGTGGGCGCGCAGGTACGGCAGGAGGGCGGCGAGTCCGACACGCGGGGTGGATCGGGTGGTCACCGGACCACGGTAGCCGTCGCCCGCATCCGGCCGCGCAGCACGGCGCTGCGGGCCGGGGCGGCAGGGAGCGGCCGGGCGGCCGGGGATACGTGCGTTCATCCGGGGGAAACAGGGAGGGTCGGGCTCCCTATCAAGATGGTGGTGGGGTTGCGGTTGGTGGGCGGGCGTGATTGGGAAACTGCACGCCACGTCCCACGCACCACCCACCAGCGGACGGCATCGGATATGGGGGTACGCCCGTGCGGGATACGCAAGCCACGGTTTCACCGCTGGTCGAGGCCTGGGCCACCTACCGGACCACCTCGGCACAGGAGTGGACGGCGCAGCGGCTCGTCCGCGCGAAGGGCGACTGCCGGGTCAGCGTGGTGCTGCCCGCCCGCAACGAGGAGGCCACGGTCGGCGCGATCGTGTCGACCATCCGGGAGCACCTGGTCGACCGGGTGCCGCTGGTCGACGAGTTGATCGTGGTCGACTCCCGCTCCACCGACCGGACCGCCCAGGTGGCCCGCGCCGCCGGGGCGGAGGTGGTCGGCCAGGACGAGATGACCCGGTCGCTGCCCCGGCTGACCGGCAAGGGGGACGCGCTCTGGGCGGGGCTGGCCGCCGCCCGGGGGGACGTGGTGGCATTCGTCGACGCCGACCTGCGGGAGTTCCGGCCGCACTTCGTGACCGGACTGCTGGGGCCGCTGCTGACCGACCCCGGCGTCGACTTCGTCAAGGGCTTCTACCACCGGCCGCTGGTCAGCCGGGCGAGCGTCGAGCCGGACGGGGGCGGCCGGGTCACCGAGCTGATGGCCCGTCCGCTGCTCAACCTCTTCTGGCCCGAACTGGCCGGTTTCGTCCAGCCGTTGGCCGGCGAGTACGCCGGGCGGCGGGAGGTGCTCTCCCGGGTGCCGTTCGTCTCCGGGTACGGCGTGGAGACGGCCATGCTGATCGACCTGCTGGAGCTGGTCGGCCTGGACGCGCTGGCCCAGGTGGACCTGGGCGAGCGCAAGCACCGCCACCAGGACACCGCCGCCCTCGGGCGGATGTCGGCGCAGATCATGCTCACCGTCTGGTCCCGGCTGCAACGCCGCGGCTGGGCCAACCCCGACGCCCGCCCCGCCGAGGTGCTCACCCAGTTCCGGCGGGGCGGCTCGGACACCCTGCCGAACCTCGACCGGGAGATCGTGGTCAACGACGTCTCGGTCGAGGAGCGTCCGCCCCTGGCGGAACTGCGCCATCTGGTGCCCCGTCGCCGCGTCGCCGCGGTGTGACCGCCGGTACGACCCGCCGGCCCGGAGAGGAGGACCGCATGCGTCTCACCGTCCTGATGAACGCCGGTCCCTGGCTGCCCGTGCCGCCCCCGGGGTACGGCGGGATCGAGAACGTGGTCGCCACGCTCGTGCCGGAACTGCGCCGGCTCGGGGTCCGCGTGGTCCTCGCCTCGGTCGGCGCCAGCGCCCTGCCGGTCGACGAGCTGGTGTCGGTCTACCCCGACGGGCAGTTCGCCGCGCTGCAACGCCCGTACAACCAGGTCTGCGGGGTGGCGCAGGCGCACCTGGCCGGGGTGGCCCGCGAGCTGCGCGCCCGCGACGACATCGACCTGGTGCACGACCACGTGGAGGCGGTGGGGCTGGCCACCCTGGCGGCGATGGGCCCGGACGCCCCACCGGCGCTGCACACCCTGCACTGGGACCTCGCCAAGCATCCCGCGCTCTACGGCCACCTGGACGGCGGGGACCGGGTGCGGGTCAACGGTGTCTCCGCCGCCCAGCTGACCCGCGCCCCGCAGGCGCTGCGCGACCACGCGGTAGGACACGTGCACCTGGCCACTCCGCTGGCCGTGGACGCCGAGCGCCGGCCCGGTCCGCTCCGGGGCGACCACGTGGTCGTGCTGGGCCGGATCACCCCGGGCAAGGGGCAGGACGTCGCCGTCCGGCTGGCCCACCGGTACGGCTTCCCGCTGGTGCTGGCCGGCCCGGTCGGCCCGTACCACCGGCCGCGGGACCTGGCCGCGGATGCCGGGGCCCGGCAGAATCCGGACGTCCGGTTCTTCGTCGACGAGGTGGCCCCGCACGTCGACGGCGACCGGGTGCGCTGGGTGGGTACGGTGGCCGGCCGGGACCGCGACGACCTGGTGGCCTCCGCCCGCGCCACCCTGTTCCCGCTGCGGTGGGAGGAGCCGGGCGGCACGGCGGTGGTGGAGTCGCTGGCGCTGGGCACCCCGGTGGTCGCCACCGCGCGGGGCTGCCTGCCGGAACTCGTCGACGACGGGCGCACCGGGCTGCTCACCGACGACGAGGAACGGCTCGGTGAGCTGGTGCGCGCGGCCGGGCGGATCGACCCGGCGGAGTGCCGCCGGGAGGCCGCCGCCCGGTTCACCCCGGCGGTGATGGCGCAGCGGTACGTCGAGCTGTACGGGCGGCTCCGGCAGCTCGCCCCGGCCCGGTTACCGCCGGTCTGACCCGTTCTCCGGTCCCGGTGGCGGGCACCCCGGCCGGCGTTTCGGCGCGCTGGCCGGGGGTACCTTCCGGATCACGGAACACCAGCCCCCAGGCACGTACGGAGCGAGCCCATGCCGACGCGAATCTCCTGCCAGGTGCGCGAGAAGTCGCCCGTGACGGAGGTCCGGCTCGCCGGCACCCTCGACGTGGAGACCATGCGGTCCGTGCACACCGTGCTGCACCGGTGTCTGACCGCCCAACCCGACGCGCTCGTCGTCGACCTGGCCGAGGTGACCGTCCGGGACCGGCTGGCGCTCTCCGTCTTCGCCGCCGCCGCGCGTGAGGCGGCGGACTGGCCGGCCGTCCCGATGGTGCTCTGCGCCCCACCGCCGCAGGCGGCGACCTGGCTGGCCGAGTCCACCGCCTGCCGGGTGCTGCCGGTCTGCCGGGACCGCGCCGAGGCCACCCGCCAGGCGGACGCGAGCGCCGCGCCCCGGTTGCGGACCCGGCTCCAGCCGGTCGCGGACGCCTGCCGTCGGGCCCGGGAGCTGGCCCGGGACGCCTGTGGGCGGTGGAACGTGCCGGAACTGGTCGGCCCGACCACGCTGGTGCTCAGCGAACTGGTGGGCAACGTGGTCCGGCACGCGGGCACCCCGATGCAGGTCACCCTGACGCTGCGCCGGCCGTACCTGCACGTCGCGGTGGTGGACGGCAGCCGGGCCGCCGCCCGTCCCGCCAACCCGGACCACGGGGCCGAGGGCGGGCGCGGGCTGCTGCTGGTCCGGGAGTTGACCCAGCGCTGGGGCAGCTCCCTGACCGGCGACGGCAAGGTGGTCTGGGCGATGCTTCCCGCCGTGTAGCATTACGCCCAATTTCACCCTTCTCACCTGGTTTCATAGGGAGAGCGACGGGTAGCCATGCCCGTCCTATCCGGCGCGCGGGCGGGGTGAGAACCGGTATGACGACATCGACCACCACGGGGCCGGAGCGGGACCGGGGACCGGCGATCCTCGCGCCGGCCCGGTTCGGCGGCTATCCGGGCCCGGTCCGACCGGCGTTGCCGGGCGGAAAGCTGATCCGCTTCCTGGCCACCACCGACCACAAGCAGATCGGGCTGCTCTACCTGCTCACCTCGTTCGGTTTCTTCCTGGTCGCCGGGGTGCAGGCCATGCTGATCCGGGCGGAACTGGCCCGGCCGGGCATGCAGTTCCTCTCCTCCGAGCAGTACAACCAGCTCTTCACCGCGCACGGCACGGCGATGCTGCTGCTCTTCGCCACCCCGGCCGCGTTCGGCTTCGGCAACTACCTGGTACCGATCCAGATCGGCGCGCCGGACGTGTCGTTCCCCCGGCTGAACGCGCTGGCCTACTGGCTCTACCTGCTCGGCGGGCTGATGGTCTTCGGCGGGTTCCTCAACCCCGGCGGCTCGGCGGACTTCGGCTGGACCGCCTACGTACCGCTGAGCCGGGTCGAGCACTCCCCCGGGGTCGGCGCGAACCTGTGGGTGATCGGCCTGGTGATCTCCGGGCTCGGCACCATCCTCGGCGCGGTCAACCTGATCGCCACCGTGCTCACCCTGCGCGCCCCGGGCATGACCATGTTCCGGATGCCGATCTTCACCTGGAACATGCTGCTCACCAGCGTCCTGGTGATCCTGGTCTTCCCCCTGCTCGCCGCCGCCCTGCTCGCGCTCGCCGCCGACCGCCTCCTCGGCGCGCACGTCTTCGACCCGGACACCGGCGGCCCGATGCTCTGGCAGCATCTCTTCTGGTTCTTCGGGCATCCCGAGGTGTACATCATCGCGCTGCCGTTCTTCGGCATCATCACCGAGATCATCCCGGTCTTCTCCCGGAAGCCGATCTTCGGCTACAAGGGGCTGGTCGGCGCGACCATCGCGATCACCATCCTGTCGATGACCGTCTGGGCGCACCACATGTTCGGCACCGGCCAGGTGCTGCTGCCGTTCTTCAGCATTCTCAGTTACCTGATCGCGGTGCCCACCGGGGTGAAGTTCTTCAACTGGATCGGCACCATGTGGAAGGGGCAGCTCACCTTCGAGACGCCCATGCTGTTCGCGGTCGGCTTCCTGGTGACGTTCCTGCTCGGTGGCCTGACCGGGGTGCTGGTGGCCTCCCCGCCGGCCGACTTCCACCTCACCGACACCTACTTCGTGGTGGCCCACTTCCATTACGTGCTCTTCGGCACGGTGGTCTTCGCGCTCTTCGGCGGCTTCTACTTCTGGTGGCCCAAGATGACCGGTCGCCTGCTGGACGAGCGACTGGGCAAGGCGCACTTCTGGACGATGTTCATCGGCTTCCACGGCACGTTCCTGGTGCAGCACTGGCTGGGCGCGGAGGGGATGCCCCGCCGGTACGCCGACTACCTGGACACCGACGGCTTCACCACGCTGAACACGGTGTCGACGGTCTTCTCGTTCGTCCTCGGCATCTCCACCCTGTTCTTCATCTGGAACGCCTGGAAGTCCTGGCGGTACGGGGCGCTGGTCACCGTCGACGACCCGTGGGGCTTCGGCAACTCGCTGGAGTGGGCGACCACCTGCCCGCCCCCGCTGCGCAACTTCGACCGGATGCCCCGGATCCGCTCCGAGCGGCCCGCGTTCGACGCCAAGTACGGCACCCTGGTGGCCGACCTCGGCCGCGACCTGCCGCAGCGCTCCACCCGCCCCCCGCAGCACCTGCGGGAGGAGATGCACCACGAGCGACACGCACCGGAGTCCCCGAGCGCCGCAGGCGCGCAGGGTGCCCAGGAGGCCGCCGACTACCATCCGGCACCGCAGTCCGGAGCCCGCCCCGTCGAGGTGCCGGACCCGGACGAGGTGCTCCGTCCCAGCTTCGAGGGGACCGACGAGCCGACGAACCCGTTCGGCTCCCAGCAGGAAGCCGGCGGCAACGACCGCTGGCAGCACCCGCGCGGCCCCGACGAGCAGCCGCCGCCGGAGCGCTGACCGCCCTGTCGGGCGGCGCCCCGGCGACCGTCGGGCCGCCGCCGGTGGGCGTCCGGCCGGCGGTGGCCGCGCCGCTGTCGGTCAGCGGCGTGGTACGGCGGCGGACGCGAGCCCGGCGGCGGTGAGCGAGCGGCGTACCGCCGGCTGCGCCCCGGTCAGCCGCAGCGGCACCCCGCTGCGCTCGGCGGCGTCCCGGCCGGCCATCAGCGCGGCGACGCCACCGGCGTCGAACCCGCCCGCGCCGTTCAGCTCGACCACCACCTCGCGGGGCTGGCCGGTCAGCGCCCCCAGCACGGCCCGGCGCAACTGGTCCGCGCCGTCCCGGTCCACCTCGCCGCCGACCTCCACCACCACCCGGTCACCGGCGTGCTTCACCGCGATCCGGGTACGCCCGCCGTCGGCCTCCGCGCCGTTGTGCCACGGTGGCGGGGTGTCGGCGAGCATCGCCTGGCGCAGCCAGGTCAGCGCGCGCGACAGCAGCCGGGAGACGTGCATCTGGGAGATGCCGAACCGCGCCGCGATCTCCGCCTGGGTCTGGTTGCCGTAGAAGCGCATGGCCAGGATCCGCCGCTCCCGCCAGGGCAGCCGGTGCAGCAGGCCGCTGACGGTGACCCGGTCGTCGATCGACTCCAGCGCGTTGTCCGACTCCCCCACCAGGTCGCCGAACTCCGCCGAGCTCTCGCCACCGACCGGCGCGTTCAGCGAGGCCGGGCTGTACCCGGCCGCCGACTCCAGCGCGGCGAGGATCTCCTCCTGCGGCGTCTCCAGCCGCTCGGCCAGTTCCGCCACCGTCGGCGTACGGGACAGTTCACTGGTCAGGGCGGCGGTGGCCTGGCCGACCTCCAGGATCAGGTCCCGCAACCGGCGGGGCACGTGCACCCCCCAGGTGCGGTCCCGGAAGTGCCGCTTGATCTCTCCCACGATGGTGATCGCCGCGTACGCGGTGAACGAACCGCGCTCCGGGTCGTACCGGTCGACCGCGTTGACCAGCCCCAGCCGGGCGACCTGCTCCAGGTCCTCCAAGGGCTCGCCCCGACCCCGGTACCGGCGGGCCAGCCGGCCGGCGAACGGCAGGGCGAACCGGACCAGGTCGTCCCGGGCCTCCTGTCGCCGTTCGGGCGGAAGGCCCTCGATACGCGCCGCGTAGGCCAACGCGGCCGAGTCGAGGTCCTCCAGGCCCCGGTCGGTCGGTGACGGGGTGGTTGTCGTGGTCTGTCCGAACATCCGCGCCTCCCTCGGGAAGGTCCCCGCCCCCTCCGCACGCCGGCCACCGGCGCGACGAGGCGCCGCACCGGATGCGGTAAGGGCGGAAGATAGGAATGCCGACGGGCGACAACAGCATGCCGCGCGGCCTGTGCCGACCGGGCCGTCGCAGCCAGCGGTGCTCCCGCTTCTGTAGGTACTCAACCACGGGACCACCGGGTCACGAGGATGTTTCGGCAGGCTGCCCCGACTGGCTACCGGCCGGGGCGCGGACCGGCCCCGGCGGGCGGGGTGGACGTGACGCGGCTGGCCGCTGCCGACCGGCGGGACCGGAGAGGCCGGCGGGACCGGGCGGGCGGGTCAGCCCACCAGCAGCCCCTGGGCGGTGCCGCTGTCGCGCAGCGCGGCCAGCGCCGCGTCCACCGCCAGCGGCGGCGGGACCGGCAGGTCGTACGGCTGGTTGCGGAGCACCTCGGTGGCCCGGCGGGTGGGCACCGAGGTGACCGGGTAGCCGCGCGCCGCGGTGCGGTCCAGGGCCCGCCGACGGCGGCCGAACGCGGCGACCGCGAGCCACTGGGGTAGTCCGGCCAGGGCCGGCGACGGCACGCCCGGCGGTTCCGGCAGGACGTCCACCGAGGTGAACGGCTCGCTGCCGGCAAGCCACCACTCGGCCGCGGCGACGCTGCGCCGGGCCGCGTTCTCGCACCAGTACGGCACCAGCCCGGCCCGGACCACCTGCCAGGGGTCGAGCAGCCGGCCGCACTCCACCACCAGCCGGTCACCGGTCTTGCCGGCGGCGCGCAGCCAGCCCCGGTACAGGTCGGCGGTCGCCGCGCTGAGCGCCTCGGGCTGCGGGAAGAGGACCCGGTGCAGCGGATGGCCCCGGCGGCCGGTCCACTCCCGGATTCCGAGCTCGAACCCGGCCTCGACGGCGTTCTCGGCCGGTGCCCGGGCGTAGGACACCTCCGGCGGTTCCCACCGGGAACGGTCGCCCCCGGCGGAGCGGAGGACCTGACGCAGCGCCGGACTGTCCGCGTGGAAGTCGACCGGGTCGAGACCGCTGGCCGGGCAACCCACCTGGAAGCTGTGCCCCCGGCCGTCGTCGCGGACCGGCCAGGTGCGGGCGTCCCGCAGCAGCAGCACGGACGCCTCCGGCTCGAGCCGGTTGGCCAGGAACCGGGCGTACGCGCGCGGCAGGCGTTGCCAGCGCACGCCGAGCGTCACCGTCGCCCCGGCCAGCACGCCCCGGCTGGCCGGGCAGTGGACCTGGCGGACGTGCACGTCGGTGTTGCCGCGCAGCAGCCGACCGGCCAGCGCCGCGCCGTGGTCGTGCGCCGCCCGGGGATGGTCCACCGCGCCGTCGGTCCAGCGAGCGGTCATCTCGAAGCCGGCGGGCAGCCACGGCACACCGAGCGCGACGGCGAGGTGCACGGCCGCACCGTGCGCCGAGCCGAGGACCACACCCGGGTACCGCCGCCGGGGGTACTGGTCGACGAACCAGCGGGCCACCCGTTCGGCGTCCACCTCGGCGGCCTGCTCCACCGGCAGCGCCACCCGGGCGGCGGTCCGGGCGACGGCCGCGCGGCGCACCGTTTCCGGCGCGCCGGGGAACCTCGCCAGGGTGGGCGGGTGACCGAGGTCGGCGCAGTCCGTCCCTTGCAGCGCCCGGGCGGCCACCGCCACCAGGACCCGGGCGGTGCTGCCGGCCGCCACCGCCCGTTCACCGGCCGGACCGGTGCCGTCGGCCGGCAGCCCGGTCCGCGTCCCGCGTTTCGGCCCGACCGTCCCTCGTTCGCTCACCACGCGGCCCGGCTTCCCGTCCGGATGGGGTTCAAACGGGAGGTCCGCCACCGGGCGGGGGGATTCAGCGGGTGCTGGTCCTTCGGTGGGTCACCGGCCCCGACGGGCGGGGCGCACCCGCCGTCCCCAAGGGCCCTGCCTCGCGGCTCGTCGGCGAGCGGGACGGTCCGGGGCGGTTCCGGCGGGTTTCGGGCCCTGCGCGGCGGGCATCCCCGTGCCATGCCTGACGACCCGACCTCCGCTGCGGCGGGCGCCACCATCACCGCCTATCCGGACGGACCACTGCTGGTACGGGGCGACTTCGCCCTGGTGACCCCCGAGGGGCGCACCATCGAGACGCGCCGGGGGACGGTGGCGCTGTGCCGGTGCGGGCAGTCGGCGTTGAAACCGTTCTGCGACGGCACGCACAAGGTGGTGGACTTCCGCACCGGCTGAGCGGCCCGCCCCACCCCGCCCGTCCCGGGCGTCCGAGTCGGGTGGGCCGCCGGGCGGGGTCGGCGGAGTGGGCGGGACGGGCCAGGAAGGGGAGCACCGGGCGGGCCGGGGCGGGCGAGGGCCGGGGGGAGCCGGCCCGGACGGGGTCAGGCCGCCAGCGGCACCTCGTCGGCCGCTGTCGGGCGCAGCGAGCTGCGTCCGGCGGTCCAGTTGGTGAGCAGGTGCGTGGCGAAGAGCCGGTCCACGGCCAGGCAGGCCGCCGCGCCGAAGAGCACGTCCGCGGCACGGGCGGGCTCGGCCCGGACCAACCCGCCGCAGAGGTCGTGCACGGCGATCTGCTCGTGCACGGCGTCGGCCTCGACGTGTTCGTCGTAGAAGCGGGTGGCCACCTCGTCGAAGCCGAGCCGGCGCAGCCCGTTGCCGTACCGGCGGTTCGGCAACGAGGAGGTCATCTCGAAGGCGGCCAGGTGTCCCACCAGCGCCCCGCGCAGCCGGCGGTGCAGGCCGAAGAGGGAGATCACGTTGGTGGTCGCCAGGGTCACCGCCGGCACCGCGTCGAGGTGCGCGGCGTAGCCGGTGTCGAGATCCAGCCGGTCCAGGGTGAGCCGGAACAGTTCGGCGTGCATGCGCTCCGGCCGGCCACCGCCGTACTCGTCGGCCTGGATCTCGACCAGGGCGGCCTTGACCGCGCCACCGAGCCGGGGGATCGCCCAGGAGTGCGGGTCGGCCTCCTTGAGGTGGTAGATCGAGCGGTGCGTGACGAACTCCCGGAACTGCGCCAGGGTGGCCCGCCGGTGCAGGGTGGCGGCGAGCGACGGGCCGTCGTCGGCCCGGGTCAGCGCGACCAGCGCCGCCGGCAGGGCGGCCGGCTCCACCACCGCCGGCAGCGGGCCGACCAGCCGCCGCAGCGCGGCCTCGAACCGCCGTTCGAGGCGGGCCCGGAGGGCGAGCAGCGACGGCTGCCACTCCCACTCCTCGTCCACCCCGGCCCAGCCCCGGTAGTGCAGCTCGTAGCAGAGGAACAGGCTCAGTTGCAGGTCCTCGTCGGTGAGCGGGTCGACCGCGTCGCAGTCGAGGTGCGCCGGGAGGTCGTGCGGCGGCTCACGCCACGCGGCGACCAGGGCGGCCGAGACCGGGCCACGGGCCCGGGGCAGCGGCGCCGGGCCGTGTGGGGCGGCGGGGTCGGACATGGTGCCTCCCTGATCGACTGCGCCGGTAGATGCCCAGGCCGCTGCCGCCTAAACGGCCCCGCCCCCGCCACGGGCGCGTCCGCCCGGATCCGCCCGGCGGCGGGGCCCGGCCTGCCGCCGCGGGCGGGGGCGGGAACGGGATGGTCAGGCCCGGCCACGGCCGGGCGTGCCGGCGTCCACGTAGCGCAGCACCGCGCCCACGCCGTCGGTCAGCTCCGGGGCCTCGTCCGGCCCCAGCACGGTCACCGCCGCGTCCGTGCCGACCAGGGCCCGCACCAGCGCCGCGTCGGCGCGTACCCGCTCGGGGTGGTCGACGGCCATCGCGGTGAGCTGTCCCGGATCGGTGGCGATCTCGGTCGGCTCCGGACCGATCCAGAGTTCGTCGGTGGAGGACGGGTCGTCCACGATCAGCATGGTGTCGACCTGGTCGCGTTGCAGCGCGCCGACCACCGCGTCCAGGCCCGCGCCGACGTCCTCCTGGACACCGAACCGGTCCAGGGTCTCCTGGATCCGCCGGTCGGCCACCTCGGCGACGGCCTGCACCGTGACGTCCTCCATGGCCGTGGGGTCCGCGCCGTCGGCCCGCTCTCCGGCGTCGGTGCGGACCAGTCGGTCCTGCCACCGGGCGGGCAACTGGGCCGCGATCACCCCGGTGGCCCGGACGTCCCCGGCGAGGATCACCACCTCCGCGCCGACCCGCTCCGCCAGCGTGACCGCCGCCGCCGCGGCGTCGCCCGCGTTGTGGTGCCACGCCTCCATGGCGGCCCGCTGGTAGCGCGACTGCGACCAGCCGCCGGGCTGCACCCGTCGGATCTGGTGCCGCGCCGCGCCCCGCACGCGCGTCCGGCGCGGTACGCCACCGGCGCTGACCGCCACCGCGTCGGCGCCGGTCCGGTCGGCCAGCACCCGCACCCAGGCGACCTGCTCGCCCCGCTGGGCGAGCAGGGGCATCGTGTGCGGCAACGGACCGTACCCGGCCAGGTCGCGCACCGGTGGCGCGGCGAGGTACTCGGTCAGCGCCACCCGCCCCCGACTCGCGAAGGCGGCCAGCCCGTAGTCCCCGGGCAAAGGGTCGTGTTCGGCGACCATCCGGTCCAGGGCCGCGACCGTCTCCGGATCGGCTCCCTGGTCGGTGAGTCGGGCCGCCAGCCCGCGCCACCGCACCTCCAGCGCCTTCCGCGCGTCGTGGGTGTCCCGGGAGGCGTCCAGGTAGACCGAACACCACGGTCCGGGACGGTCGTAGAGCGGGTTCAGGAAGGACAGGTCCATGCTCGACCCCTTTCCGGCTCGGCCCCGCGCTTACCCGCACCGCTCGGGATGTCACCTCGACCGGCGCCCGGCCGGCACCCGGCGGCCGGACGCGCCGTGAGCCCGTTCACTCATGTCGTTCAACCCACCCGACGGATACGATCGGTGCACAGAACAGGACTTTCGGTGGTGACCATGGACAGCGACCTCCGCCGCCCGCGGATCCTCCGCCCGACCGGCAAGATCTTCACCGGGCGGGTGGTGCGCTTCATGGACGGCTACACCCGGGAGATGCGGGTGGGGCAGCCGATCCTGGTGGTGGTGATGACCGCAGCCGGCCTGACCCAGGCGCTGACCCTCCTGGTGCGGACACTGCTCAAGGCCGGCACCGGCGGGCCGGCCCGGCGCAGCTTCAAGGAACTCAAGAAGGGGCCGGAGTTCCTGGTCACACCGATGCGGCTGCGCGACGCCGACGGCCAGCTCTACGAGGTGGAACTGCACGGCCACCTGGCCCAGAGCGCCGTGCACCCCGGCGACCACGTCCAACTCACCCTCCGCGACCAGGGCGACCCGGACCTCCCGCCCCGGATCGAACGGATCGTCAACATCACCACCACCCAGTGGCTGACCCCCCGGCCGCCGACGGTCTGGTCCCACCTCGGGCCGCCGCTGCTGCTCCAAGCGTTCGTCGGGATGCTGCTGGTGGCGCTGGTCGTGGTCTGGTTGGTCGCCATCTGAGCCGGACGGGTTTGCCGGCCGGGACCGGCGGGCAGGCAACCGGAGCATGTTCCCCGGTTTCACACTGACCGAGATCGACGTCGGGCCGGTACGCCTCCGGGTCCGGCACGGTGGGTCCGGCCCGCCCGTGGTGCTGCTGCACGGCCACCCCCGTACCCACGCCACCTGGCACCGGGTGGCGCCCCGACTCGCCGACCGGTACACGGTGGTCTGCCCGGACCTGCGCGGCTACGGGGGGTCGAGCAAGCCGCCCACGACGCCCGACTCCGCGCCGTACGCGAAACGGGCCATGGCCGGCGACGTGGTGGCGCTGATGCGGCGGCTCGGACACGAACGCTTCGCCGTGGTCGGCCACGACCGGGGATGCTACGTGGCGATGCGTACCGCGCTGGACCACCCGGACCGGGTGACCCGCCTCGGCGTGCTCGACGGCGTGCCGATCGGCGAGGCGCTGTCCCGCTGCGACGCCCGGTTCGCCGCCCGCTGGTGGCACTGGTTCTTCCTCGGCCAACGGGACAGGGCGGCGGAGCGCGTGATCAACCTCGACCCGGACGCCTGGTACGGCGGCTCGCCGGAACAGATGGGCGCGGAGGCGTACGCCGACTACCGGCAGGCCATCCACGATCCGGCCACGGTGCACGCGATGTGCGAGGACTACCGGGCCGGCCTCGGCCCGGACCGGGCCGCCGACGACGCCGACCGGGCGGCGGGACGGCGGATCGCCTGCCCGGTGCTGTTCGTCCACTCCGAACGCGACGACCTGGCCGACCTCTACGGGGACCCGGCCGCGATCTGGCGGGACTGGGCGGACGACGTCTCCGCGACCTCGATCGACTGCGGGCACCACATGGCCGAGGAGGCACCGGAACGGCTCGCCGCCGAACTGGCCGCCTTTCTGGCCCGATGAGCGTCGTGCCGGGTCACCCGGTCGCCGTCCGGGGTCAGCCCACCGGAGCCGGGGTACGGGTCGGCCCGGCGGCCGGCGCCAGCCGGCCCCGCCGGCGGGCCCACCGCTCGAAGGCCAGCGTCGCGAACGGCGGGACCGCGCAGGCCAGGGCCACCAGCGTGATCCCCCAGCCCCACCGCTGCTGGCGGGCGACCAGCAGGGTCAGCAGGCCGTACGCCATGAAGAGCGCACCGTGTACCGGCCCGAAGACCTGCACACCGATCTCGTTGCCGGGTGGTCCGTACTTGACCGCCATCCCGACCAGTAGGCCCAGCCAGGAGCACGCCTCGGCGACGGCCACCGCCACGAACCACCGGGTCACCTTCTCGCGCACGCGCTCTCCCCTCCCGCGCGGGCCATGTTAGGGGCCGCAGTGGGTACAACGACATACGGGTGACCCTGGCGCGAGCCGGATCACGTCGAACGGCGGTGGGCGGGAAAGGGACCTCCGACCCTTTTCCGTACCGCCGGCACATGCGAGGTTGGAAACACCAGGGTGACAGGGTGGTGACCATGGGCGAGGACGTCGGGGTACGGACCTTCACACGGGAGGACCGGGCCCGGTATCGGGAGAAGGTCCGCCGCTGCCTCGACGTCTTCGCCGAGATGCTGCGGGAGTCGCGGTTCGAGTCGGATCGTCCGACGACCGGCGTGGAGATCGAGCTCAACCTGGTCGACGAGGCGTCGATGCCGGCGATGCGCAACGCCGACGTGCTCGCCGCCGTCGCCGACCCGGACTTCCAGACCGAACTGGGCCAGTTCAACGTGGAGATCAACGTCGCGCCCCGGCGGCTGGTCGGCACCGGCACGGCCGAGTTCGAGGAGGCCGTCCGGGCCAGCCTGAACGCGGCGGAGGAGAAGGCCCGCACGGTCGGCGCGCACATGGTGATGATCGGGATCCTGCCGACGCTGCGGCCGGAGCACCTCACCGCCGAGACCCTCTCGGCGAACCCGCGTTACCGGCTCCTCAACGAGCAGATCTTCGCCGCCCGGGGCGAGGACCTGCGGATCGCCATCAACGGCGTGGAGCGGCTGGCCATCACCGCCGACACCATCACCCCCGAGGCCGCCTGCACCAGCACCCAGTTCCACCTCCAGGTCAGCCCGGCCCGGTTCGCCGACTACTGGAACGCCGCCCAGGCCGTCGCCGGGGTGCAGGTGGCGCTGGGGGCCAACGCGCCGCTGCTGTTCGGCCGGGAACTGTGGCGGGAGACCCGGATCCCGCTGTTCGAGCAGGCCACCGACACCCGGGCCGAAGAGATCAAGGCCCAGGGGGTACGCCCCCGGGTCTGGTTCGGGGAACGCTGGATCACCAGCGTCTTCGACCTGTTCGAAGAGAACGTGCGGTACTACCCGGCGCTGCTGCCGATCTGCGACCCGGAGGACCCGGCCGAGGCGCTCGCCGCCGGCGACGTGCCCCGGCTGGCCGAGTTGCGGCTGCACAACGGCACCGTCTACCGCTGGAACCGGCCGGTCTACGACGTGGTGCGGGGCCGGCCGCACCTGCGGGTGGAGAACCGGGTCCTGCCGGCCGGGCCGACCGTGCTGGACACCGTCGCCAACGGCGCGTTCTACTTCGGCCTCGTCCGGGCGCTGGCCGAGTCGGACCGGCCGCTGTGGTCACAGATGTCGTTCAGCGCGGCCGAGGAGAACTTCCACGCCTGCGCCCGGCACGGCATCGACGCGCAGGTCTTCTGGCCGGGGCTGGGCTACCTGCCGGTCACCGAGCTGGTGCTGCGGCGGCTGCTGCCCCTGGCCCATCACGGCCTGGACCGGTGGGGACTGGACCCGGCGGAGCGGGACCGGCTGCTCGGCGTCATCGAGGGCCGCTGCCTGACCGGGCGCAACGGGGCGACCTGGCAGGTGGCCACCCTGCACCGGTTCGAGAGCGAGGACCACGTCGACCGGCCGGAGGCACTGCGCCGGATGCTCGGCCACTACGTCGACCTGATGCACAGCAACCGGCCCGTCCACGAGTGGCCCCTGCCCTGAGCCCCCCGACCGACCCGGGAGCACACGACCCGGACCCACGGCACCGACCCGGGAGCACACGACCCCCGGGGACGGCCGAACGGGAACGGGCGGCACCGGACGCCGGGGCCGGCCGGGCGGCGCAGGCGCGGTCCTCACCAGGGCGACGGGTCGTCGCGGAGCCGGCTGTAGAGGTATCCGTCGCGCCACCGCCCGGCCCGGAACTCGCAGGCCCGGAGGACGCCCTCGAACTGGAATCCCGCCCTGGTCAGCGCCGCCTGCTCGGCGACGTTCTCCGGCTGGGTGCCGGCCTGGATGCGCTGGACCGGGGTGTGCGTGAACAGGTAGTCGCAGAGCATCGCCTGCGCCCGCCAGCCGACGCCGCGCCCCCGCCACTCGGGCAGCAGGGCGATGCCGATCTCCCAGTGCCGGGCGGATCCCCCGTACGAGCCGGCCCGGAAACTGACGAAACCCGCCGCTACCTGCCCCGTGTCGCCGCTCCCGCCGGCGTCCGCCGGCCGGTCCTCCGGCGCGCCCCCGGGCTCGGGGTCGGCGGGCTCCCTGCCGAGCCGCCCACAGTCGACCTCGACGGTCAGCCGGCCGTCGTCGGCGCCGAGATAGCCGTCCACGGCGAGCCGCCGGGCCGGGGTTCCCGGGTCCCGGAAGCCGGCCCAGTCCGGGCCGATCAGCCCCGGCTCGGTGAGGAACCGGCGGAACATGGCCAGGTCGGTTTCGGCGACGGGACGGAGCCGGACGCCGAGCCAGCCGGAGCCGCTCACCGGGTGTGCCCGCCGGTCGCCCGGCGCACCCGACCGGCGACCCGGCGCAACGGCTGGTAGGCCGGGCAGGACACGAGACGGACGTCGATCAACAACATCATGTCGTCATCCTCGCATCCAGCTGCACCGGACCGGAGACCGCGATCGAGTCGTTCAGAGCGCCACGATCGCCGCCGTCTCCGCCGGTAGCTCCACGGCGTCGCGCATCACGGTCACGCCGGTGCCGGTGGCGAGCAGGACCTGGCGGACCACCCCGGGCAGGTTGACCCGCTGCGCCCGGTCGGCCAGGTTCGCCACTACCAGGCACTCCCCCCGCCGCACCACCAGGAACCGGTCGCCGTGGCGCACGTCGACCCGGTCCAGGCGGGGGTCGGAGAGTTCGGGTCGGGCCTTGCGCAGCGCGATCAGCCGGCGGTGGAACTCCAGCGTCTCCCGGTGCTCGGGCTTGTCCCGCTCGGCCCAGTCCAGCCGGGACCGGGCGAAGGTCTGCGGGTCCTGCGGGTCGGGGACCTCCCCCGCCGGCCAGCCGTGCGCGGCGAACTCCCGCCGCCGGCCGGTGACGACCGCGGCGGCCAGTTCGGGCTCGGGATGGCTGGTGAAGAACTGCCACGGCGTAGTCGCGCCCCACTCCTCCCCCATGAACAGCATCGGGGTGAACGGCGCGGTCATCAGCAGGGTCGCGCCGACGCGCAGCAGTCCCGGGGAGAGGGTCGCGGAGATCCGGTCGCCGGTGGCCCGGTTGCCGATCTGGTCGTGGTTCTGGAGGTACGCCACGAACCGGTGACCCGGCACCCGCTGCCGGTCGACCGGTCGGCCGTGGCTGCGGTTGCGGAAGCTCGACCAGGTACCGGCGTGGAAGAACGCCCCGGTGAGCACGGTCTCCAGGCACTCCAACGAGCCGAAGTCGGCGTAGTAGCCCTGCCGTTCCCCGGTGAGCAGGGTGTGCAGGGCGTGGTGCGCGTCGTCGTTCCACTGCGCGTGCAGACCCAGGCCGCCGGCCTCGCGCGGGGTGATCAGCCGGGGGTCGTTGAGGTCGGACTCGGCGATCAGCGACAGCGGCCGGCCGAGGTGGGTGGCGAGCGAGTCCACCTCCACGGCCAGCTCCTCCAGCAGCGGCGTCGCCCGGTCGTCGGCGAGCGCGTGCACCGCGTCCAGCCGCAGGCCGTCGACGTGGTAGTCGCGCAGCCACATCAGCACGCTGTCGGTGATGTACCGGCGTACCTCGTCGGAGTGCGGGCCGTCCAGGTTGACCGAACGCCCCCAGGTGTTGCTGCCCTCGGCCAGGTACGGCCCGAAGCGCGGCGCGTACGCCCCGGAGGGGCCGAAATGGTTGTAGACGACGTCGAGGATCACCCCCAGTCCCCGGCGGTGTGCCGCGTCGACCAGCCGTTTCAGGCCTTCCGGGCCGCCGTAGGCGTGGTGCGGGGCGTACCAGCAGACCCCGTCGTAGCCCCAGTTGTACTCGCCGTTGAACGCGTTCACCGGGAGCAGTTCGATCATGTCGACGCCGAGGTCGACGAGGTGGTCCAGCCGGTCGACCACCGCGTCGAAGGTGCCCTCCGGGGTGAACGTGCCGACGTGCAGCTCGTACAGGACGCTGCCGGGCAGTTGCCGGCCGGTCCATCCCTGGTCGGACCAGGCGAAGGCGGCGTGGTCGTAAACCCGGCTGGGCCCGTGCACGCCGGCCGGCTGCCAGGGTGAACGCGGATCCGGCAGGGCCCGGTCGTCGTCGTCGAGCAGGAACGCGTAGTCGGTGCCGGGCCCGGCGTCGGGCACCTCGGCCCGCCACCAGCCGCCCGGCGCGGCAGTCATCTCCCGGTCGGCGTCGCCGGTGATCCGCAGCCGGACCCGCCCGGCCTCCGGTGCCCACACGGTGAACTCGGTCATGACGCCTCCCCGGACTCGACGGGAGCGAGCAGCGCGACGGGATAGGTGCCGAGCAGGTCGGCCAGCGGCACCCGGTCGCCAGCGTAGACCCGCCCGGTGAACAGCTCGGTCATGTCGTGAACGGGAAGCGACACGCTCGTGTCGCCCCAACCGCCCCGGCGGTCCAGCCCCACCGGCAGCCGGGTGGCGACCGCGAGCGCGCCACCGGTGTCGAAGCAGACCGCGTGGGCGGCGGCCGGCCCGCGCGCCGTCACCGGCCGGTGGTCCCCGAAGAGGTCCGGCCGGTCCCGGCGCAGCCGCAGGGTCCGGGAGACCACCAGCAGCTTCGCCGCGCCGCCGACGTCGACCGGGGGCCGCCAGCCGGCGTCGAGGCGGGCCAGCAGGTCCCGGCGTACGGCGAAGTCGACCGGCCGGCGGTTGTCCGGGTCGACCAGGGAGTTGTCCCACAACTCGGTGCCCTGGTAGGTGTCGGGCACCCCGGGCATGGCGAGCTGGACGAGCTTCTGTCCGAGCGCGTTCGACCAGCCGGGCCCGGTGATCTCCGCGGCGAACCCGGCGAGCGAGGCGTGCAGCGCCGGGTCGTCGTACACCCGGTCGACCAGGTCGTGCAGGGTGCGCTCGAAGACCGGGTCCGGGTCGGCCCAGCTGGTCGAGGCGGCGGCCTCCCGGGCGGCCTTCTCCACGTACGCGTGCAGCCGCTCGCGCGCGATCGGCCAGGCGCCGACCACGGTCTGCCAGAACAGGTGGGCGAAGGCCGGGTCGGGCAGCGGCGCCTCGGCCAGCCACCGGCCGACCCGCTCCGCCCAGCGCTGCGGCAGCTCGGCCAGGACGGCGAGCCGGGCCCGCACGTCCTCGCCCCGCTTGGTGTCGTGGGTGGAGAGCGTGGTCATCGCGGCCGGCCAGCGGCGCAGCCGGGCGGTGGCGAAGCGGTGGAACTCCTCCGGCGGGGTGCCGAAGTGCGCGGGACTGCCACCGACCTCGTTCAGCGCGACGAACCGGCTCCACCGGTAGTAGGCGGTGTCCTCCACCCCCTTGGCCATCACCGCGCCGGTGAACTGCGGGAAGCGTCGGCCGAGTTCGTCCTCCGGGTCGCGCAGCCGGGCGGTGAGCGCGTCCAGGACGCCGGTCAGGTCGGGCCGGCGCCGGCCCGCCTCGGCGCGGGCGGCGGCCAGGTGCCGGGCGCCCTCGGGCGGATAGCCCCGGTAGACCGGGAAGCAGGCGGCCAGCTCGGCGAGGGCGGCGCGGGCGTCGGACCGGTCGATCTCGGGGGCGAGGGCGGCCAGTCGGGTCAGTTCGGCGGCGAGCAGCCGGGTGGCGGCGGCCAGCTTGGTGTCGTGGATCAGCTCCGGCCAGGAGGTGACGGTGCCGGTGAGCCGGGTGTCCAGGGCGGTGAAGTCGCCCTCGGCACGCCGGTCGACGAAGAGGCCGCAGACCGCGGCGAGCGCCTCGTAGCCGGTGGTGCCGTCGACCGGCCACTCCGGCAGTTCCTCGCCGTACTCGAGGATCTTCTCCACCAGGAGCCAGGCGGCGGGGGCGGCGGCCCGCAGGCGGGCCAGGTAGGCGGCCGGGTCGCGCAGCCCGTCGGGGTGGTCGACCCGGATGCCGTCGACCTCGCCGGCGGCCACCCAGCGCAGCACCTCCGCATGGGTGGCGTCGAAGACCTCCGGGTCCTCCACCCGCAGCCCGGCCAGGTCCGAGACGGCGAAGAACCGCCGGTACGTCAGCTCGGCGTCGCCGCGCCGCCAGGAGACCAGCTCGTAGTGCTGCCGGTCGTGCACCTGGGCGGGGCTGCCGTCCCCGGTGCCGTCGGCGACCGGGAAACGGTGCTCGTGGTAGCGCAGTTCCCCGTCGACCAGCTTGAGGTCGCCCAGGGCGTCCGGGGTGTCGGCGAGCACCGGCAGCAACAGCCGACCACGGTCCCAGTCGATGTCGAACCAGCGCGCGTACGCCGAGTCCCGGCCCCGGCGCAGCACGTCCCACCAGGCCGGGTTGGCCTCCGGTCGGGCCACCCCGGCGTGGTTGGGGACGATGTCCACCACCAGGCCGAGCCCGGCGGCGCGCAGTGCGGCCACCAGTCGCCGCCGGGCGGACTCGCCACCGAGTTCCGGGTTGACGGCACGGTGGTCCACCACGTCGTAGCCGTGCGCGGAACCGGGGGTGGCGGTCAGCAGCGGCGCGCTGTAGAGGTGGGAGACGCCCAGGTCGGCGAGGTAGCCGGCGAGGTCGGCGGTGGCGTCGAGGTCGAAGCCGGGGCGGACCTGCACCCGGTAGGTGGCACCGACCGGACGGCCGGGCGGCGGGGCGGCGGAGTCACGTCTCGTCGGCATCAGACCGTCCTCTCCAGGACCACCAGGGAACGGTCCGGCACCCGCAGGGTGCCGCCCGCGCCGACCACTGTCGGACCGTCCGGATCGGGATCGGCGGTGCTGATCACGCACTGCCACTTCTGGCCGAACTCGCCGCCGGGGAGGGTGAACTCCAGCGGGGCGTCGTGGGCGTTGAAGCAGAGCAGGAACGAGTCGTCCCGGTGGCGCTGACCGTACTGGCCGCGTTCGCGGATGCCCTCGCCGTTGACGAAGAGGGTCACCGCGCGGCCGAAGTCGTTGCCCCAGTCGTCGCCGTTCATCTCCCGCCCGTCCGGGGTGTACCAGGCCAGGTCGGGCAGGGGCTGCTCGGCGGTCCGACCGCCCACCGGCAGGCCGGTGAAGAACCGGCGGCGGCGGAACACCTGGTGCCGGGCCCGGAAGTCGGTCAGCGCACGGACGAAGTCGAGCAGCTGCTCGTCGACGTTCTCCCAGTCGATCCAGGCCAGCTCGCTGTCCTGGCAGTAGGCGTTGTTGTTGCCGTGCTGGGTGCGGCCCAGCTCGTCGCCGTGGCCGATCATCGGCACGCCCTGGGAGAGCATCAGGGTGGCCAGGAAGTTGCGCCGCTGCCGGGCCCGCAGGGCGAGCACGCCCTCGTCGTCGGTGGGGCCCTCGACCCCGCAGTTCCAGGACCGGTTGTGGCTCTCGCCGTCCCGGTTCTCCTCGCCGTTGGCCTCGTTGTGCTTGTCGTTGTAGGCCACCAGGTCGGCGAGGGTGAACCCGTCGTGGCAGGTGACGAAGTTGATGCTGTGGAACGGCTTGCGCCCGTCGTCCTGGTAGAGGTCGGCGGAGCCGGAGATCCGGGAGGCGAACTCGGCCAGGGTGGCCGGCTCGCCGCGCCAGAAGTCCCGGACGGTGTCCCGGTACTTGCCGTTCCACTCCGTCCAGACCGGCGGGAAGTTGCCGACCTGGTAGCCGCCGGGGCCGACGTCCCACGGCTCGGCGATCAGCTTGACCTGGCTGACCACCGGATCCTGCTGGACCACCTCGAAGAAGGTGGAGAGGCGGTCCACCTCGTAGAACTCCCGCGCCAGGGTGGCGGCGAGGTCGAACCGGAACCCGTCGACGTGCATCTCCTGCACCCAGTACCGCAGCGAATCCATGATCAGTTGGAGCGAGTGCGGGCTGCGCACGTTCAGGCTGTTGCCGGTGCCGGTGTAGTCGACGTAGTAGCGGCGGTCCTCCTCCGACAGGCGGTAGTAGCTGGGGTTGTCGACGCCCTTGAAGCTGAGCGTCGGCCCGAGGTGGTTGCCCTCGGCGGTGTGGTTGTAGACCACGTCGAGGATCACCTCGATGCCGGCGGCGTGCAGCGCGCGGACCATCCCCCGGAACTCCTGCACCTGCTGCCCCAGCCGGCCCAGCGCGGAGTAGCCGTGGTGCGGGGCGAAGAAGCCGACGGTGTTGTAGCCCCAGTAGTTGCGCAGGCCCATGTCGGCGAGGCGGTGGTCGTGCACGAACTGGTGCACCGGCATCAGCTCGATCGCGGTCACCCCGAGCCGGGTCAGGTACTCGATCATCGGCGGCGAGGCGATCCCGGCGTACGTGCCGCGCAGCTCCTCGGGGATCCCCGGGTGCCGCATGGTCAGCCCGCGCACGTGGGCCTCGTAGATCACCGAGTGGTGGTACGGCGTCCGGGGCGGCCGGTCGTTGCCCCAGTCGAAGTACGGGTTGACCACGACCGACTTGGGCATGAACGGCGCGGAGTCGGCCTCGGACATCCGGTCCGGCTCGCCCAGTTCGTAGTCGTAGACCGCCCGGTCCCACTGCACGTCCCCGTCGATCGCCTTGGCGTACGGGTCGAGCAGCAGCTTGTGCGGGTTGCAGCGCAGCCCGTTCGCCGGGTCGTACGGCCCGTGCACCCGGTAGCCGTACCGCTGCCCCGGTTCGATGCCCGGGATGTACGCGTGCCAGACGTGGGCGTCGACCTCGCGCAGCCGGACGCGCCGCTCCGCGCCGGTGTCCCACTCGTCGAAGAGGCAGAGGTCGACCGCCTCGGCCAGCTCCGAGAAGATCGCGAAGTTGGTGCCCATCCCGTCGTAGGTGGCCCCCAGTGGATAGCGGTCCCCCGGCCAGACCTGCATGTCGCTCCTTCGGGCATGGTTCGGCTGCGGCGTCGTCACCGGCGGAGCCCGCCGACGCGCAGGCCGGTATTGCCCCGCGGCACCCCACGCCAATCCCTCCGGTGGACCCGTGTCCTGAAATACACCCGCTCGGGCGGCTTAAACCTGAAAGTGTCGCTGGTCACCTTCCACCCCGCTCGGGATGCGCGTTTCCCCCTGATGCCTTTTCCTTGGTGCGGGCGCGCGTGACCCGCGCGCCCGCACCCGGCCGTTCGGCCCACCAGCATCCCTTCTTTTCGACACCGCCGTCGGCGTGTGCCTTCCTGCCTGGACGGAGACCAACTGTGACGACCCCGCGGGTCGGCGAGCACCTCGCGAGCCCCTCGGACCGGCCCTGCCGGCCCACCCTCACCTCCCGCCCCCAGATCCCGCAGCCCGCCGGGTCGACATCCCGTCCGCGCCGCGTCCTGATGCTGTCCTGGGAGTACCCTCCGGTGCTCGTCGGCGGGCTCGGCCGGCACGTGCACGCCCTCTCGGTGGCCCTGGTCGCCGCCGGGCACGAGGTCACCGTGGTCACCCGGCACGCCGAGGGCGCGCCGCTGGAGGAGTACGCCGACGGCGTGCGGATCGTCCGCGCCGCCGAGGACCCGGTGACCTTCCCGCTGGCCACGGATTCGCTGCTGGCCTGGACGATGGCCTTCAACCACACCCTCACCCGGGCCGCGCTGCGGGCCGCCGAGTCCGGCGGGTACGACGTGGTGCACGCCCACGACTGGCTGGTCGCGCACACCGCGATGACCCTGCGCGAGCACCTGGACGTGCCGCTGGTGAGCACGATCCACGCCACCGAGGCCGGCCGGCACCAGGGCTGGCTGCCGGAGGAGATGAACCGCACCATCCACGGGGTCGAGCACTGGCTGAGCAACGAGTCCGGTCGGGTGATCGTCTGCTCCGGGTACATGCGCGACGAGGTCACCGGGCTGTTCGGCGTCCCCGCCGAGCGGGTCGACGTGGTGCCCAACGGGGTCGAGCCGCACCGCTGGCGGGCCCCGGTCGCCGCGGTCGCCGCCGCCCGCCGGCGGTTCGCCGGGGACGGCCCGCTGGTCACCTTCGCCGGCCGGCTGGTCTACGAGAAGGGCGTACAGCACCTCCTCGCCGGCCTGCCCCGGCTGCGGGACCGGCACCCCGGGCTGCGCGCCGTGATCGTCGGTGACGGCCCGTACCGGGGCGAGCTGGAGGCCGAGGTGCACCGGCTCGGGCTGGGCGGCACGGTCAGCCTGCCGGGCTTCCTCGGTGGCACCGACCTGCCCGCGGTGATGGCCGCCTCGGACTGCTTCGCGGTGCCGAGCATCTACGAGCCGTTCGGCATGGTGGCGCTGGAGGGGGCGGCGGCCGGCGCGCCGCTGGCGGTCGCCGCGACCGGGGGGCTCGCCGAGATCGTCGAGCCCGGGGTGACCGGCATGACCTTCCGCCCGCAGGACCCGGAGGGGCTCAGCGAGGCGGTCGACGCGCTGCTGTCGGACACCGAGCGCGCCCGGGTGCTCGCCCGCCGGGCCCGCGCCATGGTGCACGAGCAGTACGGCTGGTCGGCGATCGCCCAGCGCACCGTGGACAGCTACGCCACCGCCATCGCCGGCTCGTCGTCCTTCACCACCGGGCAGGCCGCCCTGCGCATGACGATCGGCCGGCCGGCCGCGCCGGTGTTCTCCGGCGGCAACCTGCTCGCCGCCGCCGGCCTGCGCTGAGGTGGTGGCCGGGGACCCCGGTCACCGCGTTCCGCCGGGCAGGGGGCCCGGCGACCACCACCGTGCCGGGCAGGGGGCCCGGCGACCACCACCGTGCCGGGCAGGGGGTCCGGCGACCACCACCGTGCCGGGCAGGGGGCCCGGCGACCGTCCGATGCGGGCCGGCCGCGCGACGATGGGCCGATCGTCGCGCGGCCGGTCCCGTCCGGACCTCCTGATCTGCCCTTACGATCTTGCATCCGCACTGGTCGACGCCGGTATGCATCGGACAGACTCGCAGCATCCGACCGGGACTAGGTCCGAGGGGGTTTCGGGTGCGGGTGCTGCTGGTGGAAGACGACCTGCGGGTCGCGGCGGGCCTCACCGCAGCGCTGCGGCGGCGGGGGCACGAGGTGGTCCAGGCGCTGACGGCCGCGGAGGCGGTGCGGGCCGAGCCGGTCGACCTCGTCCTGCTCGACATGAACCTGCCCGACCAGGACGGCCTGGAGGTGTGCCGGCGGATCCGCCGGGTCAGCGAGGAGGTCGCCATCATCGCGGTGACCGCCCGCGGCGAGGAGCACGACCGGGTGGCCGGGTTGCGGGCCGGCGCCGACGACTACGTGGTGAAACCCTTCTCGATGGTCGAGTTGCAGGCGCGCATCGAGGCGGTGATGCGCCGCACCACCCGCGCCGCCGGGACCGCCCGCGCCGCCACCGCCCTCCAGGTCGGCGACCTGCGCGTCGACCTCGACGCCCGGCGGGTCTGGCTGGCCGGCCGGGAGATCGGCCTGGCCCGCAAGGAGTTCGACCTGCTGGTGGTGCTGGCCCGGCAGGCCGGCACGGTGGTGTCCCGGGACCGGTTGCAGATGGAGGTCTGGCACACCACCTGGGCCACCCGGCACAGTCTCGACGTCCACGTCGCGGCGCTGCGCGGCAAGTTGGACGACGCCGGTCTGGTGGAGACGGTGCGCGGGGTCGGCTACCGACTCCGGGCCGGTTGATCACCGACCGTGACGGGCTCTGGTGCGGCAATCTCAGTTCATCCTCAAGAATCCCAGCTAGCGGCCCCATGGGCGGCCGATTGCGGGTGTGCTGTCGGTACCC
Organism: Micromonospora sp. NPDC023956; assembly: GCF_040639195.1. Lineage (NCBI taxonomy): Bacteria > Bacillati > Actinomycetota > Actinomycetes > Micromonosporales > Micromonosporaceae > Micromonospora > Micromonospora sp. NPDC023956. The sequence goes on along the minus strand of NZ_JBEZZN010000006.1, from coordinate 52,053 downwards.
CAGCCCTCCCTCCTGTTTGGAGATCCCCTTGAGATACAGACGGACCACGGCCGGTGTCTTCTCCACCCTCCTCGCCGTCACCCTCGTCGCGACGGCGCTGCCCGCCCAGGCGCACGGTCGCCCGGCGCTCGCCGCGGCAGCGCCGCAGGTGGAGCCGAACCAGGTCCGCGACCTGACGGTGGTCCAGGGCGACGGGTACGCCACCCTGGCCTGGACCCCGGTCGACGGGGCCACCGACTACCAGATCGAGCGGACCCCGGTCGCCGACGACGACACGGCCAGCGGGCCGTCGGTGATCAGCGGTGTCTGGCGGCCGAACCGTCAGATCAACAACTCCTCCCCCACCTTCGCCGATGCCGGCTTCGCCCCCGGCGGTCGGTTCCAGTGGCGGGTCCGCGCCCGTCTCGGCACCACCGCGCAGCCGTACTCGGTGCCGGTCGCCGGCACCACCAGGGCGCACTGGGGCGACCCGGACACCCCGGGTCAGAGCCTGCGCACCCAGTGGGAGACCACGCTGGGCGCGCAGTACACCAGCGACGTCGACGAGTACGCCTACACCGCGGCGGTCGACGGGCTGAGCGACCGGGTACGGGTGGTGGAGATCGGCCGCACCATCCAGAACCGACCGATCAACATGTTCGTCATCGGCTACCCCACCCCACCGGCGACGCCGGAGGCGGTGGCCGCGACGAGGCCGCTGCTGGTCAACTGCAACGTGCACGGCAACGAGCCGGGTGACCGGGAGGCCTGCCTCATCATGGCCCGGCAGCTGGCGTTCACCGACGACGCGGGCACGCTCGACCGGCTGTCGAAGACCACCATGCTGATCGTGCCGACGATCAACGGTGACGGCCGGGCGGCCAACAGCCGGGGCAACTCCACCGGGCAGGACCTGAACCGGGACTACTCCCTGATCCGCCAGCCGGAGACCCACGCCTTCGTGGAGATGGTCCGCGACTACCGGCCGATCGCCAGCTACGACGGCCACGAGTACGGCAACAGCAACACCGGTGACCTGCCGATGCTGCCGCCCCGGCACCAGAACGTGGCGCAGGGCATCTTCGACACCTCGCAGGACATGATCGAGGGGCACATGTACACCGAGGGGGCCCGGGACGGCTGGTGGGCCTGCCCGTACGGGTGTACCGGCGCGGGCGTGGGCCTGAGCGAGGAGACCATCCTGCGCAACACCCTCGGCCTGAAGAACGTGGTCAACTCCCTGCTGGAGCTGCGCAGCTCCGGTGGCCCGACCCGGCCGGACGAGGGCAACACCGCCAACAACCGCCGGCGCAAGACGTACTCCGCGCTGTGGACGTTCCACCAGTTCCTGACGTACCACGTGGCGAACCTCCCCGGCATCGCCAGGGCCCGCGCGGAGGGGATCACCTTCCAGTCCGCCAACACCGGACGGATCGTGTTCCGGGGCTCGCGCCCGATCGAGGCGTACCCGGCACCGCACCCGGGTGAGGCCCCGCCGCCGCTGGACGCCCCCACCCCGGAGCGGATCCTGGAGCAGCCGCCGTGCGCGTACCGGCTCACCGAGGAGCAGTACCACGGCGCGCGCAGCGACGGCCCGGCCGGCCGGCAGACCACGGTGGCCCAGCGGCTCGCCGCCCACGGCTGGAAGGTGATCAAGGTCGCCGGCGGGTACCTCGTCCCGCTGTCGCAGCCGGAGCGGGGTCTGGTGCCGCTGCTCCTCGACGGGCAGGCCGTCGAGGGCCTGGTCGACGGCGAGCGGATCGCGCCCACACTGACCGGCACCCACAACGGCCCGCTGACCGTCACCGGCGTGGCCTGCCTCGCGGGCGCCACCGTCCGGGGCCCGATCCGGGTCCAGCCGGGCGCCACCCTGATCCTCAACGGCGGCGCGATCTCCGGGCCGGTCGACGTCAGCGGCGCGGCCGGGTTCGTGCTGACCGGCAGCACGGTGCACGGGCCGGTCAACGTCTCCGGCACCCGGGGACCGGTGGTCCTGGTCGGCAACCGGATCAGCGGCCCGGTCACCGTGGTCAACAGCGCGGGTGCCGCCCCGCTGCTGGCCGGCAACACCGTCTCCGGCCCGCTGGGCTGCACCGGCAACGCCACCGCGCCGGTCAACCTGGAGGTCGGCAACTCGGTCAGCGGTCCCAGGTCCAGCCAGTGCGCACGGCTGTGAACCGCTGACCCTCGTACCGACGACCGTCGTACCGGCAGGCCGGTCCCCCGACCGGCCTGCCGGCGCCCCCTGGACGCCAGTGGAGTGGAGAATCCCGTGACCGACACCCTTCCCCGGGCCGCGACGCCGGCACCCCGCCGCGCCCGGCGGCGCGCCACCCCGCTCGCCGGGGTCCTCGCCCTGCTGGTCGCGGTCGCCGGGTGCACCGGCGGGGGCGACGGCGGTTCCGGTACGACGCAGGCCGACCCGCCGGCCGCGGTCACCGTGACCGGGCCGCTGTGCGACGTGCTGCCCTCGGGCACCGAACCGGGCAACCCGACCTCACTGGCCGGTCAGCCGGCCGACCGGGCCCTCCAGTGGATTCCCGTGCTCACCACCTTCGAGGCGGCGGTCCGCGCCAGCGGCATGGCCGCCGAGCTGACCGGGACCCCGGGGGTGACCATCCTCGCCCCGACCGACGACGCGTTCGCGGCGAAGTTCTCCCGGACCAACCTCGACGAACTGCTCCTGAAGGACACCGCGACGCTGCGCGGGCTGCTGCGCGAGCACGTGGTCACCGGCGCGCTGCCGGTCTCCGGGCTGGTGGCCGCCGGCACGGTGACCACGCTCGCCGGCATCCGGCTGACCGTCACCGGGCAGGGGCAGGGCGCGCGGGTCGACGACGAGGCCGACCTGGTCTGCGCCGACTACCGGGCCGCCGGGTCCCGGATCCACGTCATCGACCACGTGCTGGGCAGCCTGCCCACCACCGCGAACGGCGACGACCACCCGGCGCACTGAGCGGGTACGCCCCGCGCCCGGCACGCCGACGGCCGCCGACCCGTGGGTCGGCGGCCGTCGTCGGGTCGTCGGGTCAGCGCTGCGCGAACGGCACGTAGTCCCGCTCGGTGGCACCGGTGTAGAGCTGCCGCGGACGGCCGATCTTGGTCTCCGGGTCGCCGATCATCTCGCGCCACTGGGCGATCCAGCCGGGCAGCCGGCCGAGCGCGAAGAGCACGGTGAACATCTTGGTCGGGAAGCCCATGGCCTTGTAGATCAGGCCGGTGTAGAAGTCCACGTTCGGGTAGAGCTTGCGGGAGACGAAGAAGTCGTCGGCGAGGGCGATCTCCTCGAGCTGCATCGCGAGGTCGAGCAGCGGGTCCGGCTTGGCCATCCGGCCGAGCACGTCCTGGGCGGCCTTCTTCACGATGGCGGCGCGCGGGTCGTAGTTCTTGTAGACCCGGTGGCCGAAGCCCATCAGCTTGACGCCGTCGGCCTTGTCCTTGACCTTGCGGACGAAGGACTGCACGTCGCCGCCGTCGGCCTGGATGTGCTGGAGCATCTCCAGCACCGCCTGGTTGGCGCCGCCGTGCAGCGGGCCGAAGAGCGCGTTCACCCCGGCCGAGACCGAGGCGAACAGGTTGGCGTTGCTGGAGCCGACCAGGCGGACGGTGGACGTCGAGCAGTTCTGCTCGTGGTCGGCGTGCAGGACGAAGAGCATGTCCAGCACGCGCGCCATCACCGGGTCGACGTCGTACGGCTCGGCCGGCACCCCGAAGGTCATCCGGAGGAAGTTCTCCACGTACCCGAGCGAGTTGTCCGGGTAGAGCATCGCCTGTCCGATGGACTTCTTGTACGCGTACGAGGCGATGGTGGGCACCTTGGCCATCAGCCGGACGGTGGACATCTCGACGTGCTCGCCGTCGAACGGGTCCAGGCTGTCCTGGTAGAAGGTGGAGATCGCGCTGACCGCCGAGGAGAGCACCGCCATCGGGTGCGCGTCGCGCGGGAACCCGTCGAAGAAGCGCCGCATCTCCTCGTGCAGCATCGAGTGCCGGCGGATCCGCTGGCTGAAGTCGTTCAGCTGGGTTTCGGTCGGCAGCTCACCGTAGATGAGCAGGTAGGAGACCTCCAGGAAGGAGGACTTCTCGGCCAGTTGCTCGATGGGGTAGCCCCGGTACCGCAGGATGCCCGCGTCACCGTCGATGTAGGTGATCGCCGAGGAGCAGGCGGCGGTGTTGACGAACCCGGGATCGTAGGTGACCAGTCCGGTCTCCTTCAGCAGCTTGCTGGCCCGGATTCCGGCGGGGCCTTCGACCGCGGACTGCACCGGCATCGAAAGCTGCCCACCGGGGTGATCGAGCTTGACTTCCGTCATCTGTCCCTCGCTTCGCCGGCAGAATCTACGTTGAAGGTGCCTCCGCTTTTTGACGAAGGTGTCTTCGCTTTTACCGTAAACGCGTTCCCTGTGACACCGCCCGTCGTGGCTGAGCGGTGAGGGATGCGTCACGCGATTCCCTACCAGCGCAGGTGGAAACCCCGTCGTGCTGGGACGAAGCAGACGACCGCCGGCGATCGGACGGATTCCGGCAGTGACGACGGATGATGAGCGGAAATCGCCCGAAACCATCCCGACATCGACGGTAATCAGCCGCTGGCGCGGTACGGGAAACACCGTCGGTGACCTGTGGCGGGCGACGACCCGCGCGGTCGGCGCACCCGGCGGTACGTGGGCGAAATCACTCGATGGACGGCCGTCGACCGCCGGGTCGCGGCGGGCCGCCGGAGGAGCTTCCGACGGGCCGGCGGCGGGTCGACCGCGGCCCCGGCAGCGGGCCGGTGGCGGGGCGACGGCGGGGCCAGGACGGGTGGCGGCCTCGGCCGGGTGGCGGTCGGCGGTCGGCGCTCAGGCGACCGGGGTGAGCCGGCGCAGCGAACCGTCCGGGGCGACCCGGTGGACGTGAAGCCGGTTCGGTCCGGCCCGGAAGAGGGCGTCGTCGGTGAGCAGCGCGGCGAACCGCCGTCCCCCCGCGTCGGGTGGGACCACGGGCACGACCGCCCCGACCCGGCCGTTGACCGCGACCGCCAGCAGCGTGCCGTCGGGCACCCGGTCGGGCACCGTCCCCCAGACCAGCGCCGGCAACCGGCCGGCGGCCGGGTCGACGGCGCGGAACGCGTCGAGGTTGGCCACCCGGACCGTACCGTCGGTCGGCGGGTCGCCGACGGTGGTCCCCAGCAGCGGGTGGGGCGCGGGTGGGACCGGCGGGGCGGGCACGCCGCCGGAAAGGGTCACCGGCTGCCCCGGTCGGTCGTAGAAGAGCTTCTCGGCCCGTTGCCGGGGAGCCTGCCGCGCGGAGCGCCCGTCGACCCGCCACGGCACCTCGATCCGGGCCGCCTCGGCCACGGTCGGCAGCAGGTCGACATGCTCCCAGTTCCGGTCGTCGACCCGGCCGGTCCGCTGGCCGGGTTCCTTCACGAACGTCGGCACCCAGGCCACCTCGTCCGGGGCGGCGCGGATCGCGCCCATCCCCCGGCCCTGCGAGCCGGTGGTGAAGCTGACGCCGTGGTCGGCGGTGACCACCAGCAGCGCCCGGTCGTAGAGGCCGGTGGCGCGCAGGGTCCGCAGCGTCTCGCCGATCAGCCGGTCGGTGTAGCCGAGCTGGGCCAGGTGCCGCTGCCGGCCCAGGTCGGCCCAGCCGGGGCCGTCGTCCGGCAGGTCGTCCGGGGACTCGTACCGTGCCCCGGAGGGCAGGTACGTCCACGGGCTGTGCGGCATGAGCAGGTGCAGGAAGTGCAGCGTGGGCCGCGCGGCGGGGCGCAGGTCGGCCAGGAAGCGGGTGAACCGGGCCGGCTGGTGGTCGTCCAGGCTGTCCCACCGGAACTTCGGGTCGGTCGGGGGCGGCTCGGCCGCGTCGAGTCCCGCCTCGGCGGCGGTGGGCTCCCGGTAGCTCGCCTCCGGGTCGATCCGGCTCTCCACCGGTGCGACGAGCTGGCGCAGCAGGTCGGCGCTGGACCGGACCAGCACCCCGAGCCCCTGCTCCGGGCTGCTCGGCTGGTCACAGCGGCTCGGTGGGCAGAGCCGGGTGATGCTCTCCTGCGCGCGGACGTCGTAGAGGCCGCCGAAGGCGGTGAAGAGGTTCTCCGGGTACCGGGAGTAGTGCGGGGCGTCCGGTCGGGCCGGGTAGCGGCCGGTCAGCATCGCCGGCAGGGCGTAGGGGGTCCAGCCGCTGACCCCGGTGGCGTTGCGGTACCAGGTCGACCCGGCGGCCAGTTCGGCGAAGTGCGGGAACCTTGCCGCGTCGATCCGGCCGTCCGGGCCGAGCAGCGAGACCAGGGGCAGTTCGTCGAGGACGAGCAGGACGACCGGTGGGTGACCGCCGGGGCCGGTCGCCGCCCCCGCCCCCGCGCCGTCGTCGCGCGGCAGCACCACCGCCGAGGCGGGCGAGACGAGGACGAACAGGGCGACGAAGAGCGGCGGTCCGGCCGCCGCGACCCGGAGCACCCGGCCGGGCGTGCGCCAGCGCCGGTGCGCCGCCGTCCCGGCCGCACCCACCACGCCGGCCAGCAGCAGCAGCGGCACGCCCCGCAGCGGGGTCACCTCCCGCCCTACCTGGACGGCGAGGGCGGCGAGCAGGAGCGCGACGAGCACCCGGTGCGCCGCCAGCCGGACCCGGCCGCCGGCCAGCCGGGTCAGCGCGCCGAGCCCGGCCAGCGTCCCGGTGGGCACCAGGGCGACCAGGGCGAGCAACGCCACGACCTGCCCGGCCGTCGCCCGGTGGAACAGGAAGAAGTCGGGGCTGCGGCCGAGCACGTCCAGCAGCGGTTGGGTGACGGTCAGGCCGACCAGGGCGGCCACCTCCAGCAGCAGGGCCAGCTCGGCGCGCCAGGCCGGCGGCGCGGGCGCGGCGGTCGGGGCGGTCCCGGTGACCGGGCGTGTGATCGTCCGCTCAGCCACCCACGGTCCCCAGGTACAGGGTCCGGGTTCCCGACGGCAGGTCGAGACGGCGGCTGATCCGGCACCGCGCGGCGAGCAGCCGCTCGAAGACCTCGCACCGGTAGTCCGGGAAGATGCCCACCGGCTTGTTCGCCAGCAGTTGTCGCGCCATCGGGTCGCGGGGGTGCACGAACTCCACCACGATCCGTCCGCCCGGACGGGCCAGCCCGACCAGGGCGTCGACCACCTCCGGCAGGGGCACGTTGCGCCCGATGGCCAGGTGGTGCACGACCGCCAGGGCGAGCACCGCGTCGGCGGCGCTCCGGGCCGCGAAGGAGGCCCGTTCCACCCCGCGCCAGCCACCACCCGGGGACGGGTCGGCGAGGTCCATCACCAGCGGCAGGATCCGCCGTTCCCGCTCGGCGCGCAGCCGGCGGTAGAGCCGGTCGGCCACCGCCGGGTCCTGTTCGACGGCGATCACCGCGTCGGCGTACCGCGCGGCGATCCGGGCGTACCGGCCGTCGTTGGTCCCCAGGTCGAGCACGAGCCGGGGACGCGGCCCGGCCGCCAACGCGGCCTCGACGAAGCGTTCCTTGCCGGCCCGGTCCTCCGCCGAGTAGCCGCAGGTGCGCTGGTAGTCGGCCCAGTGGCTGTCCGACGGCGGGCGGTCCAGCCGGTCGACCAGCCGCTCGATGCCGCCCACCGTGGCCAGCGCCAGGTCCCGCGAGTACCCGGCGGCCCGCAGCTGGTCGCGGACGTCGGTGGTGGTGGCGGAGGCGTGCCGCCGCTGCATCGCCCCGTGCAGGTGCACGTGGGTCGGCACGCCGGGCAGCAGGCGGCGGACCCCCCGGAACAGCGGTCGGAGCTGGTCGGCCTCGATGCCGTCGACGCGGGCGCGTAGCCAGGGCTGGAAGTCCACGCCGAGGTGGGCCTGGAGCAGCAGCGGATACAGCAACGTCTGGCAGAACTGCCGGTAGCCCGCCCAGGGCTCGCCCTCGCGGGCCGGCTCGAACGACCCCACGTCGATGAAGACCGGCGCGGCACCCCGCCACTGCACGTTGTAGGCCGACCCGTCCTTCAGGGTGAACCCGTGCGCGAGGGCGCTGCGCAGGATCTCCAGGTGCAGCAGCGCGGCGTCGCGCAGCATGCCGAACGTCCACTCGTAGGGGTGGGCGACGAACGGGATCCGCTCGTGCCGCAGCACGGCCGTCCAGGGTGTACCGGGGACCGGTGCGATCGGCTCGGTGCCGCAGACCTTGCCGGCGGCGAGCAGGGCGCGGAAGAAGTCCGTGCCGGCCAGCGCCCGGTAGTCGCGGGCGGCCTGCTCGTCGAGACCGCGCAGGACGTCGCCGTCGAGGTGGAAGACCCGGTTGGCCGGGTCACGGAACGAGGCCGGCTCGGCCCGGAGCCCGGTGTCGGGGATCGTCATGCCGGTCAGCGCCGGTCGGCGCGCTGCCGCCGGAACCGGTCGGTCAGCCGGCGCCAGTAGAGCTTGGCGGCCACGGCCGCCCCGGCCACTCCGCCCACCACCGCCTGCACGATCAGGCTGCCGGATCCCGCGTCCAGGTAGGCCAGGTGCATCACCGACCGCTCCCTTCCCTCGCCGTCGTGGAGTGCGTCCGGACGGCATGCATCGCCGGGGATTTGTCCCCTTAAAGCCGGACTTGTCTGCACGTCCACCGTACGCCGCGATCCGCCCGTACGGGGCCACACCGGGCAGCCGGCACCCCTGCCGGTGGTGTCCGATCCGTTCAAGACCTCCGGGCCGCGCCGGCCGTACCGTCGGCGCCATGACACCACGCATCGACCTGGTCGGGATGGCGACCACGGACCTGCCCCGCACCCTGGACTTCTACCGTCGTCTCGGCGTCGACGTGCCGCCCGGCGCGGAGACCGAGCCGCACGTGGAGGTCACCCTGCCCGGTGGGATCCGGCTGGCCTGGGACACGGTGGAGACGGTCCACTCCTTCGACCCGCAGTGGCAGCCGGGCAGCGGCGGTCCCCGGATGAGCCTGGCGTTCCGCTGCGCCGATCCGGCCGAGGTCGACCGTCACTACGCGGAGCTGACCGGGGCCGGCTTCACCGGACACCTCGCGCCGTGGGACGCCTTCTGGGGGCAGCGGTACGCCGTCCTGCACGACCCGGAGGGCAACGGCGTGGATCTCTACGCCCCGCTGCCGGACCCGGCACCGCCGGCGGACTGACCGGGCGACACGACGCCGCCGGCCGACCGGACGGGGGACAGGAGGGCGGTCGGCGGCACCCCGGCCAGGTCCCGCACGTCGCGGGTCAGGTGCGCCTGGTCGGCGTACCCGCTGCGGACGGCCACCTCGGCCAGCGGCGTACCGGCTCGGGCCAGGGCCAGCGCCCGCTGCATCCGCAGGATGCGGGCGAGGGTCTTCGGGCCGTACCCGAACAGGGCCCGGCACCGGCGGTGCAGGACGCGCGGATCGAGCCCCTCCTCGGCGGCGGTCGCGGCGACGGTGGCACCGGCGCGCAGCCGGGCGGCGACCCGGACGCCGAGCGGATCCACGCCCCCGACCCGGCGCAGCCGCGCCAGCGCGACCGATTCCAGCGCCTCCCCCGGTGCCCGCGCCGCCCGCTCGGCCAGCTCGGCCACCGCCCGGTCCCCCCAGAGGTCGGCCAGCGGCACCCGACGGTCCCGCAGCGCGTCGGCGGGGAGGCCGAACACCGCCGGCCCGGCGCCGGGCGGCAGCCGCAGGCCGACCCACCGCTCCCCCGACCCACCGGCGGAGAGCTGCGCCCGCCGGTCCGGCCCGGCCACCAGCAACCCGGCCCGACTGGACCAGAGCAGGTCGAGGCAGCCGTCGGGCAGGACCCGGGTCGGGTCGGCGTCCGCCGGGGCGGTGCTGGTCCACAGCACCGCCCCGGCGAGGCGCGCGGGACGTTCCCGGTACATCCCGCCAGCCTGCCACCCGGCCGACGGTCAGCGGTCAGCGGTGGGGGCGCGGCCCGTCCCGGTCGGAGGGCGGTGGAAGCGCCGTACGACCCGGCAGCCGGACGGCGAACACGGTCCGGCCGGGTCGGCTGTCCACGACGACCTGACCGTGGTGGGCCTCCACCACGGCCGCCACGATGGCCAGGCCCAGACCGGTGCTCCCGTGCGTCCGGGAGCGGGAGCCGTCGCCCCGGGCGAACCGTTCGAAGACCTCCGGCAGCAGCTCCGGCGGCACGCCGGGACCGTCGTCGGCGACGGTCAGCACGGCGTGCTCCGGGTCGGCCCGCAGCGTGGTGGTGACCGCGCTGCCGGCCGGAGTGTGCACCCGCGCGTTGGTCAGCAGGTTCGTCACCACCTGGTGCAGCCGGGCGGCGTCGCCCGGCACCTCGACCGCCTCGTCCGGCAGGTCGAGCTGCCAGCGGTGGTCGGGACCGGCCACGTGCGCGTCGCTGACCGCGTCGACCACCAGCGCGGACAGGTCCACCGGCTCGGTCACCAGCGGCCGGCCCGAGTCGAGTCGGGCCAGCAGCAGCAGGTCGTCGACGAGGCTGGTCATCCGGACGCTCTCCGACTCCACCCGGCGCAGCGCGTGCGCCACGTCGGGCGGGACCTGCGCCCGCCCCCGGCGGGTCACCTCCGCGTACCCCCGGATGGCGGCCAGCGGGGTACGCAGTTCGTGGCTGGCGTCGGCGACGAACTGGCGTACCCGGGTCTCGCTGGCCTGCCGGGCGGCGAGCGCGGCGGCCACGTGCCCGAGCATCCGGTTGAGCGCGGCACCGACCTGGCCGACCTCGGTGCGCGGGTCGGTGTCGACGGCCGGCACCCGGACCGACAGGGCGACCTCGCCCCGGTCCAGCGGCAGCTCGGTGACCCGGGTGGCGGTGGCGGCGACCCGACGCAACGGACGCAGCGTGGCCTGGACGATCACCGCGCCGACCGAGCCGGCGAGCAGCAGGCCGAGGGTGGCGAGCCCGGCCTGCGCGGCGACCATCCACCAGACGGTCTCCTGCACGCCGGCCAGGGGCACCCCGAGGGCGCGGACGCCGCCGTCCCGGCTCTCGTGCGCCACGAACCGGTAATCGCCCCGGTCACCGAGGTCGACGGTGCGGGGCCGGCCGTCGGGAGGCAGGGCGGTGACCGCCGCGACCTGGTCCGGGGAGATCACTTCGTCGTCGCCGCCGGAGGTGAGGGTCCGGGCGGTGACGACCTCGCCGTCGACGGTCCGGGCGACGATCGTGCCGGTCGGGAAGCCGGGCGGGATGCGCAGGTAACGGCCCTCGACGACGGCGGGCGGCCCGCCGGGCGAGGGGTCGGCGGGCCCCCGGGACTGCCGCGTCGGGGCCAGCTCCTCGTCGACCTGGGCGATCAGGAAGTGCCGCAGGGCCACCGTGGTGACGCCGCCGACGCCGACGCTGACCAGGGCGAGCAGCACGACCAGGATGGCCACCAGCCGGGTACGCAGGGACCAGCCGGTCAGCCGGCGCCGCAGCGACCACCGGCCGGTCTCACCGGGCCGGCTTGAGGACATACCCCGCCCCGCGCAGCGTGTGGATCATCGGCTCGCGGCCGGCGTCGATCTTCTTCCGCAGGTACGAGATGTACAGCTCGACGACGTTCGCCTGGCCGCCGAAGTCGTAGTTCCACACGTGGTCGAGGATCTGGGCCTTGCTGAGCACCCGCCGGGGGTTGCGCATCAGGTAGCGGAGCAACTCGAACTCGGTGGCGGTGAGGGTGATCAGGTCCTCGCCCCGGCGTACCTCGTGGCTCTCCTCGTCCAGGCTCAGGTCGCCGACGGTGAGGACGGCCTCCTCGCGGGCGGCCACGGCCAGCCCGGCACGGCGCAGCAGCGCCCGGAGCCGGGCGATCACCTCCTCCAGGCTGAACGGCTTGGTGACGTAGTCGTCGCCGCCCACGGTCAGCCCGGCGATCCGGTCCTGCACCGCGTCCCGCGCGGTCAGGAAGAGCACCGGCACGTTCGGGGCCTGCTCGCGCAGCCGGCGCAGCACCTGGAAGCCGTCCAGGTCGGGCAGCATGACGTCGAGCACCACCACGTCCGGGCGGACCTGCCGGGCACTACTCAACGCAGCCATGCCGTTGCCGGCGGTGGCCACCTGCCAGCCCTCGTAGCGCAGCGCCATGGCGAGCAGGTCGGTCAGGGTCGGCTCGTCGTCGACCACCAGCACCCGGACCGGTCCGCCGTCCGGGCGGCGCAGCTCGACCCGACCGGGCAGGGCAGGCCCATCGGTCACCATGGCTCCCATCCTGACCCGTGAGGCTGTGCGCCGTCTCGGTCTTCGCTGTGCGCCACCTGTACGGCGCGTCGCCACCCGGACGGCTGGCGGGGTCAGCGGGACCGGGCCCAGGCGAGGAAGCGGAACGCCAGGTCGGACCGGGCGGGCTCGTCCGGGCGCTCGGGCAGGTCGGCCGCCGCGTCCGCCATCATGGCGTTCAGGTACATCATCAGGGTGGGCCGGTTCCCCCGGTACTCGACGATCAGCCGCAGCCGGGCCGACGAGCAGGGCCACGGGGCACCGCAGGCCCGGCACCGCCAGGAGGGACGGGCGGCGGTGTGCTCGGGCCGACCACGCCCGGCGGTCATCGCGGCTCCTCCTTCGGGGTGAAGGGCCAGGTCCGGAAGGTGACCGTGCCGCACCCCCGCCACTGCTCGTGCGGCAGGTCGTGGTCGGGGGCCAGGTTGCAGACCGCCCGCCACCGTCCCTCCCCGATGGTGTCCCCGCAGGTCTCCCCGAGGGCGAGGGCCCGCTCGTAGTCCCGGATGCCCAATCCGTCCACCCACCTTCGTGCTGTCGTCCGTCGTGGAGGGCCGCCCCGCCTCCCCTCGGGGCGGCCCGGCAGGCACGACCGCCGCGTTCCACCGCCACCGGCCGCACCGCCTCCCGACCACCCTCCCCCACAGTGGTCAGACAACTACAGCCCGTGAGAAGGTGGCAGGCAGACGTCTTCGCCATCCCGAAGGGAAGCCGAATGAACGATGCGTTCCGGGCCGCCCTGCACGCCACCGGCCACACCACCGAGTCCCTCGCCGCAGCGATAAGAGTCGATCCGAAGACCACTATGCGATGGCTGACCGAGGGACGCGTGCCGTACCCCCGGCACCGGGCGGCAGCCGCCGAGGCCCTCGGCCGAGACATCTCGGACATCTGGCCGGACACATTCCGGCGGAAGGTGCCGCTGTGGTTCCGTCCGTGGCAGGAGATCGAGCGGGAGGCGGTGTCGCTGCGCTCGTACGAAAGCACGGTCCTGCCGGGGCTGCTCCAGACCGAGGCGTACGCCCGCGCTGTGCTGACCGGCGGCGGGCTGCTCGCCCGGGGCGAGGTGGAACGGCACCTGGCCACCCGGCTCGCCCGGCAGGGCATCCTCGCCCAGGACGACCCGCCCCAGTTCACCGCCGTGATCGACGAGGGGGTGCTGCGCCGCCCGGTCGGCGGCCGGGAGACCATGCGCGAGCAACTGTCGGCCCTGGTCACGGCGTGCGCCGCACCGCATGTCCGGGTGCACGTGGTGCCGTCCACCGTGGGCGCCTACGCCGGGCTCAACGGCCCGTTCGTGGTCGCCGAGAGCCCCGACCACCGGCTCGCCGGCTACCTGGACAACCAACTCCAGGGACACGTGGTCAGCGAGGCGGACGAACTGGCGGCGATACTGGCAGCGTGGGAGAACGTGCGCGGCGAGGCGTTGTCCCACTGGCAATCCGTCGACCTCATCACGGAAGTGGCGAAGACATGGACCTGACCGGCGCACGGTGGCGGAAGAGCAGTCGGAGCAGCGGCAACGGCGGCAACTGCGTCGAGGTCGCCGACAACCTGCCCGGGGTGGTCGGCGTCCGCGACAGCAAGGACCCGGACGGCCCGACGCTGGCCTTCTCCCCTACCGCCTGGCGGGCCTTCGTCACCCGGCTCGCCCCACCCGGCTGACCCGCCCACCGCCGCGTCGGCCTCCACGGTGGACGTCGACGCGGCGGTTCGTGGTGGGATGGCCGGATGAGTGGACTCGCGGACCTGACCGCCGCTCCGGACCAGATCGCGTACCTGGACGCCGCCGCCCGTACTCCGGTGGGCCTCGACTACAAGCAGCGCCTGCTCGCCGCGCTCGACGTCCGGCCCGGTCAGACGGTGGTGGACCTGGGCTGCGGGCCGGGCACCGACCTGGCCGCGCTGGCCGACGCGGTCGGCGCGGACGGCACGGTCGTCGGGATCGACCACCAGCCCCGGATGGTGGCCGAGGCCGCCGGCCGGCTCGCCGACCGGCCGACCGTCGACCTGCGGGAAGGGGACCTGCACGACCTGCCGTTGCCCGACGCCAGCGTGGACCGGCTCCGGGTGGACCGGGTCCTGCAACACGTCGAGCATCCGGAGCGGGCGGTCGCGGAGGCCCGGCGGGTGTTGCGGCCGGGTGGACTGTTCGGCATGGCCGAGCCGGACTGGGACACCCTCGCCGTCGCCGACGCCGACGTCACCACCAGCCGCCGCTTCGCCCGGTTCACCGCCGGCCGGGTCCGCAACGCCACGATGGGTCGGCACCTGGTCCGGCTGGCCGACGCCGCCGGGTTCCGGATCCGGTCGGTCGAGCCGGTGGCGGTGCTGTTCCAGGACTTCGCCACCGCCGACCAGATCCTCGGCCTGCGGCGCAACGCGGCACGGGCGGTGGCGGCCGGCGAGCTGACCGAGACGGACGTCGCGCCGTGGCTGCGCCGGTTGGAGACCGGCCCGCTGGTCGCCGGCTTCACGTTCTACCTGGTCGTCGCCGAGGTCTGAGCCGCCCCGGCGCACAGCGGGCACACAGCGTGGACCTGCTCCGGTCCCAGTCTCGCCCGGCAGGCTCCGCCCGTGGAGACCATCGATCGGATCTGTGAGACACGCTGGTCGTACCGGGGTCGCCCGGTCCGGCTGGCGGTGACCGGGGCCCGACGGGCGACGGCGGCGCGGCGGGTGGTGACCGGGGCGCTGGCCGCCCTGGACCGGATCGCCGCGCCGGGGCAGGGTGAACTGGCCCGGGTGCATCGGGCGGCGGGCCGTCCGGTTCCGGTGGGTCCGCTGCTGCGGGACCTGGTGGCGGTCGCCCTGGACGCGGCGCGGGCCAGCGACGGCGCCTGCGACCCCACGATCGGCGCGGCCCGGATCCGGCTGGCCGCCCGGAGTGGACCGCTCCCCGGCTGCGGTTTCGGCACCGGGGTTCCGCCCCCGGTCGACGGCTGGCGGGCGATCTCGCTGCACGGCGACCGGCTGACCGTGCCATCGACGTTGCTGCTGGTGCTGGGTGGGACGGCAACGGCGTACCTGGCGCAACGCTGCGCCACGCGGATCGCCGAACGGTCGGCGGGCGGGGTGCTGGTCGCGATCGGCTCCCGGGTGGCGACCGCCGGTCCGGTGCCACCCGGCGGCTGGCCGGTGCCGGTGGGTGGCCGGACGATCCGGCTCACCGGCGGCGGGCTGGCCACCGCGTCCGCGTACCGCCCCGACGGTGGCGACGTGCTCGATCCGCCGCCCCGGCCGGCTCCCGGGCTGCCCGCGACGGCGGTGACCGTGGCCGCGCCGGACACGGTACGGGCCGCCACCCTCGCCGTCACCGCCCTGGTCCGGGGGGTGGACGGGCCCGGCTGGCTCGCCGGCCAGGACTGTTCCTGGTGGGTCGACCCGGATCGGACGGACGGCCGCCCCGGCGGCGAGGTCGGGGCCGACCCGGCACGGCCGGGGGTTACCCGGTGGTAGTTTTCGGTGATGCGGCAGCGGCGAGGCGGTACGGCGGGCCCACTGGCCGGCAGGGTCGTCCTGGTGACCGGGGCGGCCCGGGGTATCGGTGAGCACACCGCCCGGGTCGCCGCCGCCCGGGGAGCGCACGTCGCCCTGGTCGGCCTGGAACCGGAGCGCCTGGCCGCGCTCGCGGCCGACCTCGGCCCCGGGCACGTCTGGTTCCCCGCCGACGTCACCGACCAGGCGAGCCTGACGGCAGCCGTGGACGGCACCCTGACCGCGCTGGGCCGCATCGACGCGGTGGTCGCGAACGCGGGCGTGGCGAACCGGGGCACCCTGGCGGTCGGGGACCTCGACGCGATGGTGCGGACCGTCGAGGTGAACCTGATCGGGGTGATGCGGACGGCGGCGGCGACCGTCGACGCGCTGATCGACCGTCGGGGCCACCTGCTGCTCGTCTCCTCGGCGGCGGCGTTCGCCGCGCCACCGGGGATGGCCGCCTACTGCGCGTCGAAGGCGGGAGTGGAGCAGTTCGGCACCTCGATCCGGCTGGAGCTGGCCCACCACGGGGTGACCGTGGGCACCGCCCACCCGTCCTGGATCGACACCGACCTGGTGCGCGACGCGCGTGCCGACCTGCCCGCCGTGGCGGAGCTGCTGGCGAAGCTGCCCTGGCCGATGCGGCGGACCACCTCGGTGCGGGAGTGCGCGGAGGCGTTCGTCCGGGGGATCGAGCGACGGCAGCGTCGGGTGTACGTGCCCCGCTCCGTGGGCCTGGTGCAGGCCAGCCGCACGCTGCTGGTCAGCCCGCTGGCCGACCTGGTGATGGCGCGGCACGCCCGGCGGGCGGTACCCGAGTTGGAGGCGCAGGTGCGGAGCCTGGGGCGCGGGTTCGGTGGGACCACGGCGCTGCCCGACGTCCCGGGCCGCACCGGCCCTCGGCCCGACCCGGCGGTGGACGACCCCGCACGGTGAACGTTCGGCCCGACCCGCCGGTGGACGCCCCCCCACGGTGAACGTCAAGATCGCCGGTCGGCGGTTTGTCCTGCTCCGGCCCCGGGTACCGGCTCGGGAGCGGCATGCCCGGTCGACGAGTCATGGCCGGCGGGCACCGGACGAGGGCGAGGAGCGGCGCGATGAGGACGCTGGACGGGCGGTACCGGCTCGAACAGCGGATCGGCCTCGGTGGCATGTCGGAGGTCTGGCGGGCCCACGACGTGGTGCTGGACCGGACGGTGGCGGTGAAACTGATCCTTCCGGGCCAGGACGACGGACCGACGTCCGTGGAGCGGATCCGCGCCGAGGCACGGTCGGCGGCCCGGCTGGTACACCCGAACGTGGCGAGCGTGCACGACTTCGGCACCTCGTCGACGGCGACCGGGCAGCCGGTGCCGTACATCGTGATGGAGCTGGCCGAGGGGGAGACCCTCGCCGCCCACGTCCGCTCCGGTCCGCTGGACTGGCGGATCGCGGCCCGGGTCTGCGCCGAGGTGAGCGCCGCGCTCTCCGCCGCACACGCCCAGGGCATCGTGCACCGGGACGTGAAGCCGGCGAACGTGGTGCTCACCCCGGCCGGGGTGAAGGTGCTGGACTTCGGGATCGCCACTCCCACCGGGACCCGCGACCAGGTTCCGGAGGGCATGGTGGTGGGCACCCCGGCGTACCTGGCCCCGGAGCAGTTGGCACACCACCCGGCCACCACCGCCGCCGACATGTACGCCCTCGGCGTGCTGTTGTACTACTGCCTCACCGGCCGCCTGCCGTACCCGACAGCGTCGGCGGCCCAGCTGCTGGCGACGGGGCGCCGGCAGGCTCCCGAGCCGCTGCCACCGATCGACGGGTTGCCCACCGAGGTGGCCGACCTCTGCCAGCGCTGCCTGGCCGAGGACCCGCTGGCCCGCCCCACCAGCCTGGTCGCCGCGCTGGTGCTGGCCGAGGCGGTGGACGCACGGGTGTACGTGCCGCTGGCCGTGGTGCCGCCCCGGCCCCGCTCCGGGGGCAGCGTGTCGCCGTGGTGCGACCGGGCCGCGGCCGAACCGACCGAGGTGGCGGTGTCGGCGGAGGCCGGCGGCCCACGGTGCTGACCCCGTCCGGGCGTCCGCCCTGAGCCCCGGGGCGGTTTCGCCGGGCGGGTGCCGGGTAGCCGTGCCGGGATGACGGGAGGACCGCGATGTCAGACCCGAGTTCCTGGTTCCACGAGGCCATGGCGACCGCCGAGGGGGGTCACGTCCGCACCGACGACGGCGGGCTCTCCACGGCGCTGGCCTCCCCGCTCGCGCCGCACTGCTCCGGGCTGACCCCGGAGCAGCTGCTCGCGGCGGCCTTCGCCTCGTGCCTGCACCACGCGGCCGTGGAGGCGGCCAAGGACATCACCGACGAGGCGCACACCGTGCAGGTCCGCGCCGAGGTCCGGCTGGGACGCGCCGACGACGGTCGCTACCAGGCGGACGTGCACGCCTCGATCTCCTCCACCGGGCTCAGCCGCGACCAGCTCGCCGGCCTGGTGGCGCACGCCGACCGGCTGTGGCCGTTCTCCAGCGACGACCTGAGCCGGCACCGGCTGACGGTGACCGCGGCGGAGAACGGCCGGCACTGACGGCACCGGCTGACGGTGACCGCGGCGGAGAACGGCCGGCACCGGACGGACGCCGGAGCGGGCCGGCGCGGCGACCTCCGCCGTACGGTCGATGGGGGCCCGGCCGGTCGGCGCTGCCACCGGGCCGGGCGGTGGAGGTGGGGGTCACGCGGCACCACGTGCCGGGTCGCACCGGAAAGGCACCCGAAAGTGCGGCCTAAGGGCTTTTGTCGTTGATGCCGGTCCTGCCGGTTCCGGCGGGACATCAGGGGATATCGAGGACACTACTCCGCTCGATTGTGGTTCATGCCACTGTTCACGCCGATGGCAGCGGTCCCGATCCTTTCTAGCCTCGGCGGGTGCGCCACGACGACTCCGTTGACCAGAAGCTGTCCCCCGTCCGGCCGGGTACCCGTTCGGTCGAGGCAGCCTCCCCCGAACGACGCGTCGGCCGGCACCGCGCCGAGGACCGCCGGCCCCGGGGCCGGGCCTGGCCCGCCACCACCGGCGTCCGGGTGGCGCTCGCCGCCGGGGTGACCTGCTGCCTCGGCGTCGGCGTCGTGGTCGGGACGCAGGCCGTCGGTGGCGGCGAGGAGCCGCTGCGCGAATCCCTGGCCGACCGGGCGGTCAGCGCCGCCGAGGCCGACCGGCGGGCGTCCCGCTCGTACCAGCGCGGGCCGGCGTCCACGCCGAGCGCCTCCACCAGTCCCTCCCTCGCCGCGAAGCCGACGGCCCGGCCACCGCGCCCCGCCCGGCCACAGCCGGTCGCCGGCCTCACCCAACGCCAGATGGACAACGCGAAGGCGATCGTGGACGTCGGCGTCGAGCTGCGGATGCCCCGCCGGGCGCTGGTGGTGGCGATCGCCACCGCGATGCAGGAGAGCCACCTGCACAACCTCGCCAACGACCGGATCGCCGAGTCGTCCCGGTACCCGCACCAGGGCAGCGGCGACGACCACGACTCGGTCGGTCTCTTCCAGCAGCGACCGAGCAGCGGCTGGGGCAGCGTCCGCGAGCTGATGCAGCCGGCCTACGCCGCCCGGGTCTTCTATCAGGCGCTGCGCGAGGTGCCGGGCTGGCCGGAGCTGAGCGTCACGGCCGCCGCGCAGGCGGTGCAGCGGTCGGCCTACCCGGGCGCGTACGCCAAGCACGAGCGCCGGGCCACCACCGTGGTCGACGCGTTGACCTGACCGGCCCCCTCCGCGGTCGGGCCCGGGGATCGGGCGGCAGCACGCCACGGGCGGGACGGCGCCGATGTCTCGGGCCGCCCGGCGACCGGGGCCGCGCCGAGCGCGTCAGGACCGCTTGGGCAGCACCACGACACGGCCGAAGAACTCGTCGATGCGGCGTACCACGTCGTTGAAGTCGTCGAGGTCGATCGGCTTGGTCACGTAGGCGTTGGCCTGGAGGGTGTAGCTGCCGACGATGTCGGTGTCCGCGTTGGACGTGGTGAGCACGACGATCGGGATGGTCCGCAGGTCGTCGTCGCTCTTGACCTCACCCAGCACCTGCCGACCGTCCATCCGGGGCATGTTCAGGTCGAGCAGGATGACGTCCGGGCGCTGGGCCTCGGTGTGCCGGCCCTCCTGACGGAGGAACTCCATCGCCTCCTGGCCGTCACTGACCACGTCGATGACCTTCTCGACGTCGGAGTCCTCCAGCGCTTCCTCGATCATCAGGACGTCGCCCGGGTCGTCGTCGACCACCAGGATGCGGACCGGTCCGGACCTCTCTGCGCCCATGACTACCTGCCTCTTCGTGCTGGTGGGACGATGACCGTGCGATCACTGCCGGCGGGGAAATCTAACCGATCAGTGGTGGGCGTGCGACGCCGGGTCGGCGGTCGGTTCGTACCGGAGCACGTCGGCCAGACCGGTCATCCGCAGCACCCGGTCCACCCGTCCGGTGGCACCGGTGAGTCGCAGCCAGCCACCGGCGTCGGCGCAGGCGTTGTCGCCACGGACGAAGGCGGCGATACCGGTGGAGTCACAGAACGTCAGCTCGCCCAGGTCCATCAGGAGGTGAACCCGGCCGTCGGCGAGCAGACCGTCGATCGCCGTGGTCAGTCGGGGCGCGGTGCTCAGGTCGAGCTCACCGGCGAGCCGCAGGCAGACTTCCGTGCCATCCCGCTGGGCGTGCGTGACGGTGAACGTCAACGTGTTCCCTCTCGATCCGGCCACAGGCGGATGCTTGCGGTGGAGCAAGTATAAGCAGGCCCGAACGGTGCGCCACCAACGACGGGCCTCAGTGGCGGGTGACCGTCGGGGACGCGGACGCCACGGCGTGCCCCGCGGCGAGGAATCGGCCCGCCCGGGGGAAGTCCCGCAACAGCTGCTGGAAGTGGGCCAGGGTCAGTTCCACCGAAACCGCCGGAACGCCCCGGCTGGTGAGGATCATCGTCAGCCAGTCGACGAACTCGGTGAAGAGGTCGCCGTCGTCGACGTAGACCGCGGCGGCGAGGAAGTCGACGATGTGGCCGAGGTCGCTGACGGTGGAGTCGAGTTGGACGGCGGTGTACTCGGCCAGCTGCGGAAACCGGTCCCGCAGGTGGGCCAGGGCCGCGTCGATCAGTTCGACGCGCCGCCGCAGCAGGCCGGCGTACTCGTCGTCGGCCAGGTGGGCCAGGTCGGCGGCGGGCACCCGGCGCAGCGCACGCTCGTCGGCGACGAGTTCGGCGGCCGTCGGCGCGTCCGGCGCCCACGCGACGCCGAGCCGCCGGGCCCACCGCCCGCCCGTCCCGAAACCCCGCCCGCCGACCAGGACCGGCACGTCGGAGCGGCGGCAGGTCTCGATCATCCGATGGGCGTACGGCAGCCGCATGGGCAGCGCGCAGGCCAGGGCGACCGCGTGCGCGTCGTACCGCTGGAGGTACGCCACCAGGTGCGCGGCGGGCACGCTCGCCCCGAGGAAGGTGGCCTGCCAGCCACGCAGTCGCAGGACCTCGGCCACCAGCCGGGCGGGCAGGCCGTGCCACTCCCCGTCCATGCAGGCCACCACGACGTGACCCCGGTCCGGGCGGGGGCCGGCCGTCGAGGAGACCGCCGCGACCACCCGCTCACTGATGTGCGTCGCGGCGTGTTCCTGCGCCACGCTCCACTCGTTGCGGGCCCAGCGCTCCCCCACCTCGGCCTGGGCCGGGGCGACCAGATCCAGCAGGATCCGCTCGGCCGGCACCCCGTCGGCGAGCAGGTCCATCGCCACGTCCACCGCGCCGTACTCGTCGGCGCCGTCCAGGCAGCGCAGGTACGCCGGGTAGACGGCGGTGAGGTCGGTCCGGGCGGCGGTGCTGGTCACGGTCGTCACGTCCTCGGATCTCGGTGACCCCGGCCGATCGGCTGCGGGACGGGGGCGGCGCCGGCCAGGTCGGGCACCGCGTGCAAGTGCCGGGACGCGCGGCCGGTGGCCTCGACCGCCCGTAGCGCCAGCACGGCGATGTCGTCGTGGTCGCCGTGGGCGAGCCAGTCTCCGGTGACCTGTTCGATCCGTTCGGCGAGCGCGGGCGCCGGCATCCGGTGGCAGCCGCTGACCGCGTGCACCAGCCGATCGACGCCGAACAGCTCGTCGCCCCGCCGGCCGCCCCGGGCCTCGGTGACCCCGTCGCTGTAGAGCAGGCAGGTTTCGCCGGGGGCGAGCTGGACCGTCACCTCGCCGATGCGCGGGTCCGGCACCACGCCGATCAGCATGCCGCTGAGGGCGACCGGTTCCACCTCGCCGGAGGCCCGCAGCACCAGCGGTGGCAGGTGACCGCCGCCGGCCATGGTGAGTGACAGGCCGCCGTCGCGCAGCGACCGGACCACCCCCAGCACCATCGTGGCGAACCGGCCCTGACCGTTGGCCAGGGTGGTTTCCAGGAGCGCGTCGTTGAGCAGCCGCAGCAACCGGGCGGGCTGGAACTCGACCCGGTGCAGCGCCTGGAGGCACTGGCGGAGCTGGCCGGTGAAGACAGCCGCCTCGACGCCCTTGCCGGAGACGTCGCCGAGGTAGAACAGACACCCCCCGTCGGGCAGC
The DNA here is from genome assembly GCF_040639195.1 of Micromonospora sp. NPDC023956. NCBI lineage: Bacteria > Bacillati > Actinomycetota > Actinomycetes > Micromonosporales > Micromonosporaceae > Micromonospora > Micromonospora sp. NPDC023956. The sequence continues at coordinate 29,952 of NZ_JBEZZN010000006.1, read as the reverse complement.
CGGTGGGCACCGTAGAAGTCCCCGCCGATCCGCAGCCCGGCCTGCGCCGGACGGTAGGCGGTGCCCCACTGGACCCCGCTCGCCTCGGTCGGCTCGACCGGCAGCAGGCTCGCCTGGAGGGTGTCCGCCACCTCGGCCTGGTCGCGGTAGAGCACCGCCGACGTCAGGGCCGCGCCGGCCCGGGAGGCGAACGCCCGGACCAGGTCCACGTCGGCCTCGTCGTAGGGACGGGTCGTCCGGCGGGCGACGAGCAGCACGCCCGTCGGTGTGCCCCGGCCGGGCAACGGCACGAGCCGGGCGCAGATGTCCGGGATCGCCAGCCCCGGCAGCCAGCCGGCCTCGGCCGCCTGCTCGACCAGCCAGTCCACCGCGTGCGGCTCGACCCCGGCCAGTCCCTCGTCGATCGCGGGCGGCAGGTCGGCGGTGCCGAGGACGCCGCTGTCCACGGTGGGTACGTCCTCGTCCGTCCGGGCGGCCCGCCACCAGCGGGCCCGGCCGGCACGCGGGGCGAGGACCAGCACCGCCACGTCGCCCAGGGTGGGTACGGCGAGCCGGACCGTGGCCGCCGCCGCCCGGTCGGGGTGCAACGGGTTGCCGAGCTTCTCCCCCGCGGTGGCGAGGAACGCCGAGCGGGCCCGTTCGGCCAGCAACGCGTCCGCCCGGCTGACGCTCTCGGTGACGTCCTCGACGTACCGGCAGCAGCGGTTGGCGGAGAGCGGCACGCGGCGGACCCGCAGGCGCCGTTCGTGGTGGGTGAACTCGACCGGGCCGTCGTCGGCGGCGAGCGCGGCCACCCCGGCGGAGGCCAGGACCTGTCCGACGGTGACCTCGGGGAGCAGCCGATCGGCGACCGGGCTCAGATGGCGCACCACCCCGTCGGAGTCACACACGACGAAACCCTCGCGGAAGTACTCGACGACCTCGGACCAGTCCGGTCCGGTCGCTGCGTGGTCCGGGTCGAGGGGTGGCAGCGGCAGCGCAGGGTGTTGCGGAACGTCGGCGGACCACGCCGGAGCCCGTGCGGCACTCGGCGTGGAGATCCGTCCGTCGCCCGGGTCGCAGCCCCTGACGTCGGCAGCAGTCACCAGCTAAGCCCCACTCCTTCTCGACACCCTCGCTCCGCCGGTCGTGGCGTGTGTGATCCAATCTCTTCGCCCCAGCCTACGCCGGTATGCCGGTAACGCCACCCGTGGTCAGCACCGGCGTACCCGGCGGGCGGCCCGGCCGGTTGTTACGATTTCGGGAAACTGCCTGACCGGCAGCCCTGCGGAGAGGCGTAATACTGGTGCTCCACCGGAGGAAACCCGAATCGACGCCGTTGACGATGTCGATCGACGACACCGACTCCGCAGCCCCCCTGATCACCGTCGCGGGGGACCTGGACTTCACCACCGCCCCACCGCTGCGCACCGCGCTCGATCACCTGCTGGCCGCCCGACCGCCGGCGGTCGTACTGGACTTCGGCGGTCTGCTGTTCATCGACAGCACCGGACTCGCGGTGATCGTGCACGCCTGGCGCGAGGGGCATCCGAACGGCACCGTCATCCGGCTCCGCGCCACCCCCCGCTTCCTGGAGGCCATCCTCGACATCACCGGCGTCAGCGGGCTGCTGGCCCGGACGACTCGCGAGGACGAACGTGAACGGCCCGTCACGCTGGCCTGACCGAACCCCCGGTGTTTCCCGGCCCACGTCCCCTGGGAACATGGTGCAGATGCCACGCCAGCTGTTGACGATCGAGGTCAGCCGGATCGCCCCCGGGCACGCCCTGCTGCGGCTGGCCGGCGAACTCGACTTCGACACCGCCCCGGAGCTGATCCTGGTGGCGAACCAGGTCCGGTCCGAGGGACACGACGACCTCACCCTCGACCTGACCGACGTGACGCTCTGCGACTCCTCCGGGCTGAGCGCGATCGTCCTGCTCTACCGCAGCGGGGCGCGGTCGGTCCGGCTGGTCGGCATGAACAAGCAGGTCCAGCAGCTGCTGGCCCGTACCGGGCTGGCCGAGCTGCTCGCCGGTCCGCGTCCCGGTGAGGGCGACGTGACCGGTCCTTCCGCACTCGGCGACGGGGCGCGCCAGGTCGGCTGACCGGGCACCGCCGCGTCCCCGTCACCCCATGACGACGGCCTGCGAGGCGACCGGGAGGCCCCGGCCCTCGGGTTCGGGCACGAGGTCGTCCGGTCGTCCGGCCTCGGGAGCCTGGAAGAGGTACCGCACGAACTCCGCGCCCACCTCGTTGTCCTCCCCGCCCGGCCACTGCCCGACGCAGTCGACGCCGATCACCTCACGGCCGGCACCGTCGGCCTCCTCGAGCAGCGCCCAGACGGTCACCGGGTAGCAGCGGGTGGTGTCCGGCGCGAGTTGCCAGCGGGCGTACCAGCCGGGTCGAGCGGGGACGATCTCGACGATCCGTTTCATGACGACCTTTCCTTCCGCGTGCCTCGGAAGTTCTCAGGGTCCGGTATCGATCATGTGCCCCGGTGGGGTGAGCGCTCGTCACCCCACCGGCATGAACCCGGCGCCGACACCCCTCGGCCGGCCGGCCGGGCCGGTTTCGGGTCGCGCGGGGCCGGGAAGCCGCCGGGAGCCAGCCGAGACAGGAAGTGAGGTCAGCGGATGCGGAAGCAGATGGAGGGGGACAACCAGCGGCGCCGGGCGCTCGCCCGCCAGGCCCGGGAACGGGGCCGGCAGGCCAGCAGCGACGCCGCCACCCTCGGCGCCTCCAAGCAGCTCACCCACCTGGACCGGGGCAAGCGCGCGGGTCCACCGCCGGCCGGTGTCCACAAACCGGACAGCACCCGGGGTGGTCCGGCGCCGCCGCCGGCCGGTCGCCCGACCGCTGCCCGGCCGGGACCCCGTCCGGGTCCGGGCCGGCCCGAGGCCATCGGCCTGGGCTACCGGGAACTGGTCGCCGACGTCAGCCGCCGGACCGGGGTGGACTTCCGCGAGGCCAAGGTCGGCGCGGAGGCGACCGTGCTGGTGCTCTCCCGGGCCCTGGAGGAGACCGACCGGCAGCGGCTGCTGCGGGCGGTGCCGGTGTCGTTGCACGACGTGACCCCGGTCGACGGGATCAGCCGGCACCGGGACCTGCCGGGCTTCCTCGGTGAGGTGGCCCGGATCAGCGGCCGGACCCCGGAACAGGCCCGCTACCAGGCCGAGGCGACCATCGCCGCACTGGCCACGCGGGACGGGAACCTGGTGGCGTCGCTGCGCGTACCGGAGGGTCTGCGCGACCTGCTCTACCCGCCGGAGGCCGGTGGGGGCCTGGTCGGACCGACCGGGGCGACCGCCCCGCTGGCCGCGGACGAACTGCGCGCGGCGCTGGCCGACCTGCCCTACTGGTCGGCCCGGGGCCCGACGTTGTCCCGCAGCATCGCGCTGCCCCCGCCGAACCTGGACCGGGTGCTCGACCGGATCGACCGGTTGCGCCGGGACACCGGCCGGGGGCCCACGATCAGCCGGCAGACCGCGTCCAGCGCGGTACTCACGGTGCGGAGCCGCCAGGCGGACGAGGTCACCGCGCGCGACGTCGACCTGGCCCACCTGGTCGACGACGCGATCGAGGAGGCGGGCGCCGGTATCGCCGGCTGAGCGCCGGTCGCGTACCCGGCCGGCGCTCCCGCCGACGGCAGGGGACCGGCGCCGGACCGGGTCGGCGGCACGCGCGCCGCCGACCCGGCGCGCCAGGGCCCGGACGGCGACGCGGTCCGGCGGGTCGGCTAGCGTGCCGGTCGTGGACGGGGACGACGGGCCGGTGCTGGTGGTGGATCCCACCCGCCGGACCGGGCGGACCCTGCTCGCGGCGGGGGTCGAGCAGTCGTACGTCGACGTCGCGGACCCGACCCACCTCCGGTTCGAGTACGTGCGGCGGATGGCTGCCGGGCTCGACCTGGCGGCGCCGCCCGGCGTACCGCTGCGGGCGCTGCACCTCGGCGGCGGGGCGCTCACCCTGCCCCGTTACCTGGCCGCCACCCGGCCCGGGTCGACGCAGCTCGTGGTGGAGCGGGACGCGGCCCTGCTCGACCTGGTGGTGCGGGAACTGCCCCCGCCACCGGAGGTGCGGACCGAGGTCGGCGACGCGCGTGCCGCCCTGGCCGGGCAGCCGGCCGGCGGGTACGACGTGGTGCTGGCCGACGTCTACAGCGGGGCCCGGATGCCGGCGCACGTCTGCACCGTCGAGTTCGTCGCCGAGGTGGCCCGCGTCCTGCGTCCGGACGGGCTCTACCTGGTCAACCTGACCGACCTTCCGCCGCTGGTCTTCTCCCGGGTGCAGGCGGCCACCCTCGGTACGGTCTTCGCCGAGGTGTGCCTGGTCGCCGCCCGGCGCATGCTCGGCGGCCGGCGGTACGGCAACGTCGTGCTCGCCGCCGCCGCGCGCCCCGGACGCCTGCCGGTACGCCGCCTCGCGGCGCGGGTGGCCCGGGATCCGCTGCCCGGCACGGTGCTGCACGGCGCGGAGCTGGCCGCCTTCGTGGCCGGCGCGGCACCGGCCACCGACGCCGGACGACCCGCCAGCTGAGGCGTCCACCGTTTCCTCCGGCCCCGACCGGGTAGCCGCGCCGGATGAGCAGCACCTCCGACGACCGGCTCACCGCCCGCCGGGTGGTCATCGTCATCGGTCTGGTGCTGGCCACCCTGCTCGCGCTGGCGCTGCTCTGGGCCGCCCGTCGGGTGCTGGTCTGGATCCTGGTGGCCGCCTTTCTCGCCGCCGCCCTGAAGCCGGCGGTGGACCACCTGCAACGCCGGTTCGTCCGCCGTCGGACGATCGCCACGCTGCTGGTGTTCCTCGCGGCCACCGGACTGCTCGCCGCCGTGGGAACGCTGATCGTGGTGCCGCTGGTGGACGAGGTGGCCCGGTTCGTGGAGCGGGTGCCGGAGCTGGTCCGGGACGTCCGGACCGGCCGGGGACGGCTCGGTGAGCTGGCGAACCGGTTCGGGTTGCGCCGGTACGCGCAGACCCACGGGGAGCAGCTCCAGGAGTACGGCGACCGGCTGGGTCGACCCGCCCTGGGCCTGGTGCGCGGGGCGTTGGAGGCGGTGGTCGGGACGGTCACCGTCATCGTGCTGGCGTACCTGATGGTGCTGGAGTCGCCCCGGCTGGGCGGCGCGCTGCTCGCGGTCACCGGGGACGGCACCGGGGACCGGTTGCGGCGCGTCGGCCGGGAGTGCGGTCGTACGGTCACCGGATACGTCACCGGGAACCTGGTGATCAGTCTGATCTGCGGCAGCCTGACGTTCGTCGTCCTCGCCGCGCTGGGCGTCCCGTTCGCCGCCGTGATCGCCCTGGTGGTCGCGGTCACGGACCTGGTGCCCCTGGTGGGAGCGACGATCGGCGCGCTGCTGGCGACCGGGGCGGCGTTCGTGCACTCCCCCACCGCCGGCATCGTCACCCTGGTCTTCTTCGTGCTGTACCAGCAGGTGGAGAACCACATCCTGCAACCCGTGATCATGGGTCGGGCGGTGCGGCTGAATCCACTGACAGTGCTGGTCAGCGTGCTGCTCGCGGCCGAACTCGCCGGTCTGGTCGGCGCGCTGCTGGCGATCCCGGCGGCCGGGATCCTCCAGGTGCTGCTCCGGGAGGCCGGCCTCCCCCGCGGGTTCCGCCGAGGGAGGTGAGCGCGGTGGGGACGGGCGCCGGGCCCGTCCCGCTCACCGACACCGGACCGCCAGCCGTCCCGCTCACCGACGCCGGACCGCCACCTCGGGCGACGAGCTCTCCAGCGGTACGGCGTTCGCCGGCACCAGGCCGAGTTGCACGGCGGGACGGGGCAGGGTTGCGTCGAGCACCCAGTCGGCCCCCACCCGGGCGCGGTTGCCGGGCATCGCGAGCAGGTGGTAGCCCCGGGTGACCACCTTCGCCGGCAACCCGGACAGCGACACCTTGAGCGGGTTCGCGGCGGCGTCCCGACCGCCGAGGTCGACCACCCAGCCAAGGTCGTGGTGCTTGTACGGCCTGCGCCGGCCCTGCCCGTACGAGGCGGCGATGTTGTGGGCGACCAGTTTGCCCTGTCGCTGGGCGTGCTGCGCGGTCATCGCGCAGATGCCGCCCGGCTTGGTCAGGTCGGGTACGGCGGCGGCGTCGCCGCAGGCGTAGACCTCGGGGAACCCGGGGACGCCGAGGTACTCGTCGACCACCAGCCGGCCCTTCTCGGTGCGCAGCCCCAACTCGGCGACGAACGGGTCGGGGCGGACGCCGACGCACCAGACCAGCGTGCAGGTGGGTACGTAGTCGCCGTCGGTGAGCCGCACCCCGTCCGCGGTGGCCTCGGCCACCGAGGTGCCCATCCGCACGTCGACACCCCGCCGGGTGAGCACCCGATGCGCGGTCTCGGACATCCGCTGGTCCAGCTCGGGCAGGACCCGGGGGGCGATGTCGAGCAGCAGCCAGCGGGGCCGGATGGTCAGCCGGGACCGGGTCGCGGCGAGCTGGTCGGTGAAGAGCTGGCCGTGCGCGGCGACCTCGGTGCCGGTGTAGCCGGCTCCGACCACGACGAAGGTGGCCCTGGCCTGCTGCTCCGCCGAATCGGCGGCCTGCTCGGCCAGCTCGATCTGACGGATCACGTGGTCGTGCAGGTAGAGCGCCTCGGGCAGGCCACGGAAACCGTGCGCGTACTCGGTCACGCCGGGGATCGGCAGGAGTTTGTTGACGCTGCCGACCGCGAGGACCAGGCGGTCGTAGGCCAGGCGCCCCCGGTCGCCCTCGGGCTGGGTGAAGCCGACCCAGCGGTTGTGCAGGTCCACCTGGTCGGCCTCGCCGACGATCACCCGCACCCCGTCGAGGGTGCCGTTGAGCGGTACCGAGACCCGCTTCGGCTCGACCACCCCGGCGGCCACCTCGGGCAGCAACGGCAGGTAGAGGAAGTAGTCGGTGGAGTTCAGCACCACGATCTCGGCCCGGCCACGGGCGAGCCGGGCGAGGGTCTTCGCCGCGTGGTAACCGGCGAACCCGGCTCCCACGATCACCACACGAGGTTTCGTCATGTCCGGTGCCCTTCCCGCCGTCGACAGGTACAAACCTGGCAGATCAGGCGAATCTGCCGGCCGACGCGCCTCTGCCTCGGTTTCGCCGGTATCGGGTCGACGGAACGGCCCGGACCGCCCCGGATCAACGAAACGGAGTCGACCACCCCCGGCCGACCGGCCGACACCCGGGCCGACACCGCGCGCCGCCCCACCTGACCTGGGGAAACCGGGGCCCGAGCGGGCTGTGCAGGGCATCCTCGAACCGGGGGCGGCGCCCGGTGCCGTCCGCTGCCCCGCGCCCGGCCGCCGCCATTGGTGCCCGAAGGAGCGATCGTGCAGGTGCCCGACGTCAGTGTCGTCGTCCCGGTCTACGACACCATGCCGTACCTGCGGGCGTGCCTGGCGTCGCTGCTCGGGCAGACGATCGGCCACCGGCGGATGGAGGTCGTCGCGGTCGACGACGGCTCCACCGACGGCGGGGGGCGGCTGCTCGACCAGCTCGCCGCCCGGTACCCGGACACCGTGCGGGTGCGTCACCAGGCCAACTCGGGCGGCCCGGCGAGCCCCTGCAACCGGGGCCTGGAGCTGGCCGCCGGCCGGTACGTGTTCTTCGTCGGCTCCGACGACCGGCTCGGCCCGGAGGCCCTGGAACGCCTGGTCGCCGCAGCCGACCGGTACTCCTCGGACGTGGTGCTGGGCCGGGCGGTGGGCGTCAACAGCCGGCACATGTTCCAGGAGGTCTTCGCCGAGAGCCGGGTCGACGTGGACCTGTTCGACTCGGCGCTGCCCTGGTCGCTGGCGAACATCAAGCTGTTCCGCCGGGAGCTGGTCGAACGCCACCACCTGCGGTTCCACGAGGACATGCCGATCCTCAGCGACCAGCCGTTCACGCTGGCGGCCTGCTGCCGGGCCCGGCGGATCTCCGTGCTGGCCGACTACGACTACTACCACGCGGTACGTCGGCTCGACGCCCGCAACATCACCTACCGCAGCCGGCTGGAACAGCGGTTGCGCTGCGTGGAGCTGCTGGTCGACCGGGTGGCCGAGCTGATCCCGGCCGGCCGGCAGCGCGACGCGGTGCTGCGGCGGCACTTCGGCCTGGAGGTGGCCCACCTGGTCGGCGACGACCTGCCCCGGCTGGACGGACCGACCCGGGAACGGGTGTACGACGTGGTACGGCGGCTGGTCGGCCGCTACCTCACCGACGAGCTGCGCGACCGGCTCGACGTCGAGACGCGGATGCGGCTCTCCGCCGTCGGCGGGGGCGGCCTGGCCGACCTGCTCGCCGTGATCACGCAGGACGCCGAGCGGGGCGTCCCACCGACCGTCGTGGCCGGGGGCCGCTGGCACGCCGGCTACCCCGGGGTGGGGCTGCCCGCCTGGACCGACGTGACCGGGGTCCGCGCCGACTGGCTGGCCCGCCTGGACGCGGTCGCGGCGAGCTGGGAGGGCAACCGGAGCCTGACGCTCACCGCCCGCAGCCCCCATCCCGACCTCGCCGCCACCGTCGGTGGCCGGGTGCGGGTCCGCGCCGGCCGGATCGCCGGTGACACCCTCGACGTGACGGCCGACGAGCGGGGCAGCCTGGTGCGGGTCCGCTTCCCGGTGCACCGGCTGCTCGGCGGCAGTGTCCCGACCGGCCAGCGCCATCCGCTGCGGGTCGAGGTCGACGGCGCGGTCGGCCGGGGCAGCGCCGCGCTCCGCGCCCCCGGGCTGGCCCCGGTCCGGCCCCGGATCCGTCGGCACGGCACCCGGCTGTACGCGGTCACCACCAGCGTCGACGCCCGGACCGGGCACCTGGTGCTGGGGGTGGTGCCGGTGACCGCGGCCCGGCTGGCCGCCCGGCTGCGCCGCGCCGGACGGTGACCCGGACGGCCGCGACGCCCGGGGCGGGCCGGCGCGGCGGGCGGGGTGAGCGGTACCGTCGGGCCGGGACAGCGGAGTTCACCGACGGTGGAGGCGGTCACGGCCAGGGAGAAGGGACGCGCGCTCATCGCGTCCAACAAGAAGGCGCGCCACGACTACACGATCCTCAAGACGTACGAGGCGGGCATCGTGCTGGTCGGCACGGAGGTCAAGTCGCTGCGGGCCGGGCGGGCGTCGCTGGTCGACGCGTTCGCCCAGGAGCGCGACGGCGAGATCATGCTCTACGGGCTGCACATCGCCGAGTACGGCTTCGGCTCGTGGACCAACCACGCGCCCCGGCGCACCCGCAAGCTGCTGCTGAACCGGGTGGAGATCGCCCGGATCCTGGAGAAGCTCCGCGACGGCGGGGTGACCCTGGTGCCGCTGTCGATGTACTTCGAGAACGGCTGGGCCAAGGTCGAACTCGCCCTGGCGCGCGGGAAACGCTCGTACGACAAGCGGCAGGCCCTGGCCGAGCGGGACGCCAACCGGGAGATCGCCCGGGAGCTGGGCCGGCACCTCAAGGGCCGACGCCGGGGCCGGGACTGACCCGACCAGCGCCCCGGCCGATCCACGGAGCTGTCGACGTAGACGGTCCGGCCGGTCCCGGTCCCGGTCCCGGTCGCCGGGTCGGGACGGACCGGTGCCGGCTCCGTGCCGGTGCGCTCACCGGTCCGGCAGGGGCACCTCGAGGAAGGTCGCACCGCGCAGGTCCAGCCAGGCCCGGGTGGGCGCACGGACCAGGCGCAGCATCACCGCCGCGCAGGTGGGGCAGCGGGCCACCAGACCGGGCGCGTGGGAGAAGACGTGCAGTCCGCCCACCGCGCCGACCCGGCCGCACGACTCACACCGGCCGGTCGCGCCGCTGAGGTCCACCGCGAACACCTCGCGCAGCGGTCCGTCCAACATGTTGCCGTCCAGGTACGACATCCCGGTCATCCACCCTCCTCCTCCGGTGCCCGTCCGGCCGGACCGGTCGGCCCGGACCCACGCATCCCGGGCCGCTCGGCCGGGACCGCCGGCCCGTCGGACCGAACCGTTCGGCCCGGTGGGGCGCTTCGCTCAACCCGTCGGGCCGAACCGCTCGGTGCGTACCCGCCGGGCCGGATGGCCCAGGTCCACCAGCAGGTCCGCCACGGTCTCCACGAACCCGGTCGGGCCGCAGACGTAGCAGAGCGGCTCCAGCTCGGGCGGCCAGCCGTGGCGGTGCACGTCGGCCGGGCCGATCCGGTGCGGTTCGTCCCGCCAGCCGTCGGGCGCCTGGCGGGTGTAGACGTACGTCACGTCGAGACCCCGGTCGTCCCGGATCCGGCGGCGCAGCTCGTCGGCGTAGAAGACGTCCGCCGGGGTCCGCACCGAGTAGATCAGCCGGAACGGGGCCCGGTTGCCGGCGTCGCGACGGGCCCGGACCATCGCCGCCAGCGGTACCACCCCGGAACCGCCGGCCACCAGCAGCACCGGCGCCGTGGAGTCGGTACGCCAGACGAACCAACCGCCCACCGGGCCGCGCACCTCCACCGGATCGCCCTCGGCGTACACGTCGGTCAGGTACGGCGAGACCTCGCCGCCGGGCACCCGCTGGACGGTCAGCGCGATCCGGTCGTCGTCGGCCGGCGCGGCGAGGGAGTACGACCGGGCGGCCCGGTACCCGTCGGCGGCGGTGAGCCGGACGTCGACGTGCTGTCCGGGCAGGTGCCCCGGCCAGCCGGGCACCGACAGGACGAGGGTCTGCGCGGTCGGGGTCTCCACCCGGCGTTCCCGCAGCCGGGCCACCCGCCAGGTGAGCGGGACGCCCACCCGGCCGCCGCCTCCCCCGGCCGTGGCCACCTCAGTCGCCCTGGTAGCGCTGCTCGCGCCACGGGTCGCCGTAGTCGTGGTAGCCGGCGGTCTCCCAGAAGCCCGGTTCGTCGTCGACCAGCAGCCGGATGCCGCGCACCCACTTGGCCGACTTCCAGAGGTACAGGTGCGGCACCAGCAGCCGGGCCGGCCCGCCGTGTTCGGCGGGCAGCGGCGCGTCCGCGTACCGGTGCACCACCCAGGCCCGGCCGCCGCGCAGGTCGTCCAGGGGCAGGTTGGTGGTGTAGCCGCCGTACGAGTGGACCAGCGCGTACCGGGCGGCGGTGTCCACCCCGGTCAGCAGGGTGTCCAGCGAGACACCCTGCCAGGTGGTGCCGAGCTTGGACCAGCGGGTGACGCAGTGGATGTCGACCGTCGGCGTCTCCTGCGGCAGGCCGAGCAGCTCGTCCCAGGTCCACCGGAACTCCGCGCCGCCCTCGGTGGCCACGACGAACTCCCAGCTCGCCAGCTCGACGCGGGGGGTGGGGCCGGCGGAGAGCACCGGGAAGTCCGGGGTCAGGTACTGGCCGGGCGGCAGGTCCCCGCCGGAGGGCCGGGGCCTGCCCCGGAAGCCGGGCGACACGATTCCCACCGGTCAGTCGTACCACTCCGGCCGGCGACCGGGGCACCGTTCGCGCCGGCGGTCACCCGCCCGGCGGGCCCGCTCCGGCCGTCGTCTCCACCGGGCGGGAGGGGCGATCGCCGATGCCCGCCCGCCGGACACGTTGATCTGGAACCGGTTCCCGCCGTAGATTTGGGCACCATCAGTGAGGAGCGTGGATGCGGACCATCGACTGGCGGGACGGGCGGATCGTCGCCATCGACCAGACCCGGCTGCCGCACGAGGTCGAGTTCCTGGAGATCGAGACCATCGAGGCGCTGGTCGCCGCGATCCGGTCGCTGGCGATCCGCGGCGCGCCCGCGATCGGCGTGGCCGGGGCGCTGGGGGTGGCCCTCGCCGCCCGCCTGTACGGCGACGACCCGGCCGAGCTGCGCCGGGCCACCGACGCGGTCCGGGCGGCCCGCCCCACCGCGGTCAACCTCGCCTGGGGCGTGGACCGGGTGCGGGCCCGGCTGGACGCCGGCGGCCCGGAGGCCGCGCTGGCCGAGGCGCTGACCGTGCTGGAGGAGGACGTCCGCTGCTGCCGGGAACTCAGCGAGCGGGGCGCCCGCTGGCTGGTCGAGACGGTCGGGCCGACGGTGGCGGTGCAGACCCACTGCAACGCCGGGGCGCTGGCCACCGTCGAGTGGGGCACCGCGCTGGGCGTGGTGCGTTCCCTCCAGGAGCACGGCGCGCTGGGCCACGTCTACGCTGCGGAGACCCGCCCCCTCCTCCAGGGGGCGCGGCTGACCGTGTGGGAGCTGGCGCAGATCGGCGCGTCGCACACCCTGGTGGTGGACTCCGCCGCCGCGTCCGTCCTGGCTCAGGGGCTGGTCGACGCGGTCGTGGTGGGCGCGGACCGGATCACCGCCAACGGCGACGTGATCAACAAGGTGGGCACGTACCCGCTGGCCCTGGCGGCGGCGCGGGCCGGCGTGCCGATGGTGGTCGCCGCCCCGGAGTCGACCGTCGACCTGGCCACGCCGTCCGGTCGGGACGTCACCATCGAGGTGCGCGCCCCCGAGGAGATCACCGCCCTCGGCGCGGCGGCGCTGGCCCCCCGGGGCACCGGGACGCTCAACTACGCCTTCGACGTGACCCCCGCCGACCTGGTCACCGCGATCGTCACCGAACGCCGGATCATCCTGCCGGCCGCCGGGGGCCGCCCCGACGACCCGATCGACCGGTCCTGACCGGGCGGCCCACCCCGCGACCGGCACCGGCCCGTCCGGTCGTGAGACGGGACGGGACCGGCCCGTCGACCCCACCCCGTCGAACCGGCCGCGACCGGCCGGTCGCGACCCACCCCGCGAGGAGCCACCGTCATGCTCAACCGCTGGTCCGCCGCTGACGCCCCGGATCGGTCCGACCCGGTCGCATCCCTCGTGTACGCCTCCCGGCTGCTCGGCGCCGACACCGGCCTGGTGCTGCACGGCGGGGGCAACACCTCGGTCAAGACCACGGTCACCGACCTCACCGGCGAGCCGGTGGAGGTGCTCCACGTCAAGGGCAGCGGCTCCGACCTCGCCACGATGGACGCCTCCGGCTTCACCGCGCTGCGCCTGGCCCGGCTGCGGGCGCTGCTGCGGCTGGAGCGGCTGCGCGACACCGAGATGATGAACGAGCTGCGCTGCGCCCGCCTGGACGCGACCGCTCCGGACCCGAGCGTCGAGTCGCTGCTGCACGCGCTGCTGCCGCACCCGGCGGTGCTGCACAGCCACGCCGACGCGCTGCTCACCCTGACCAACCAGCCCGAGGGCCGCCGGCTCGTCGAGGAGGTCTACGGCGACAGCGTGGTCGTCGTCCCGTACGTGATGCCCGGTTTCGACCTCGCCCGGGTCTGTGCGGAGCTCTTCCCCACCCGGTCCCACCCGGGCACCGTCGGGATGGTCCTGCTCAACCACGGCCTGTTCACCTTCGGCGCGGACGCCGAGGAGGCGTACCACCGGCACATCGAGCTGGTCGGGCGGGCCGAGGAGCGACTGGCCCACCGGAGCGCGCCGCCCCGGGCCGCCGCCCCGGCCGGGCCGCGCCCGGCCGACCGGGTCCGCCTGGCCCGGCTGCGCCGGGAGATCTCCACGGTGGCGGGGGCCCCGATGGTGCTCAGCCGGTACGACGACCCGACGGTCCGGGCGTTCGTCGAACGTCCCGACCTGGCGGCGGTCGCCAGCCGCGGCCCGGTCACCCCGGACCACGTGCTGCGGACCAAGCGCGTCCCCCTGGTCGGCGCCGACGTGGCCGGATACGCCGAGGAGTACCACCGGTACGTCGCCGAGCACCGGGAACGGGCCCGCGCGGCGCTGACCGTCCTCGACCCGGCTCCCCGGGTGGTCCTCGACCCCGACCTGGGTCTGCTCACCGCCGGCCGGCGGGCGGCCGACGCCCGGATGGCGCAGGACATCTACCGGCACACCATCGACGTCATCGAGGCGGCCGAGGCGATCGGCGGCTACCGGGCACTGCCGGCGGGTGACATCTTCGACGTCGAGTACTGGGAACTCGAACAGGCGAAGCTGCGGCGCGGCGGCCCGATGCCCGAGTTCGCCGGCGAGGTGGCGGTGGTCACCGGGGCCGCCTCGGGCATCGGCCGGGCCTGCGCCGAGGCGCTCCAGGCGCGCGGGGCATGCGTGGTGGCCCTGGACCGGGACCCGTCGGTGACCGAGACCGGCGGGGTGGCCCGCCTCGGCCTCCAGGTCGACGTGACCGACCGGGCGGCGGTGGACGCGGCGCTCGACAGCGCGGTGGAGCGCTTCGGCGGCGTGGACATCGTCGTCGCCGCCGCCGGGATCTTCCCGGCCAGCCAGGAGATCGCCGGGCTGGAGCCGGAGGCGTGGCAGCGGACCATGGCGGTGAACGCCGAGTCGGTGGCCCACCTCTTCTCCCGGACCCACCCGCTGTTGGCGCTGGCGCCCCGGGGCGGCCGGGTCGTCGTGGTCGCCTCGCGCAACGCCCTGGCCCCGGGGCCCGGCGCGGTCTCCTACTCCGCCTCGAAGGCCGCGGTGGTGCAGGTGGCCCGGGTGGCCGCGTTGGAGTGGGCCTCGGACGGCATCCGGGTGAACGTCGTGCACCCCGACGCGGTCTTCGACACCGGGCTGTGGACTCCCGAGGTGCTCGAGGCGCGGGCCCGGCACTACGGGCTGAGCGTGGCGGAGTACAAGCGACGCAACCTGCTCGGTACGGAGATCACCAGCGCCCGGGTGGCCGACCTGACCGCCGCCCTGTGCGGCGAGACGTTCGCGGCCACCACCGGGGCGCAGATCCCCGTCGACGGCGGCAACGAGCGGGTCATCTGACGGCGGGTCACCACCGGAGCGCGGGCGGGTTGGCCCGTCCGCGCTCCGGTGGCGTTCACCGCCGTTCGATGACCTCCCGCGTGCCCGGCTCGGCCTTGCGGGTGGCCCGCAGACTGGTCAGCGTGACGATCACCAGCACCCCGATGATCACGCCGAGCGAGGCCAGCGTCGGGATCTCCGGCACCCCCGACCAGATGCCGTGCGCCCAGTGCAGGCCGAGCTTGACCCCGATGAAGGCCAGGATGACCGCGAGGCCGTAGCTGAGGTGCACCAGCCGGCTGAGCGCGGCGTGCAGCACGAAGTAGAGCGCCCGGAGCCCCAGCAGGGCGAAGGCGTTGGTGGCGAAGACCAGGTACGGGTCCTCGGTGATGCCGTACACGGCGGGCACCGAGTCGACGGCGAAGACCACGTCGGTGGCGAGCACCGCGACCACGACCAGGGCCATCGGGGTGAGCGCCCGCCGGCCGTCCTTCAGCCGGGTGGTCAGGTTAGGGCCGTCGTACTCGTCGGTGACCGGCATGAACTTGCGCAGCAGCCGCACCGACCGCATGTTGGCGATGTCGACCGTCTGCTCGTGGCCGGAGACCGCGTCGCGCAGCAGCTTGACCGCGGTGGCGAGCAGGATGATCGCGAAGAGCAGGAAGGCGAAGTCGAGGGTCTGCAGGGCCGCCGCGCCGAGGGCGATGAACACGCCCCGCAGCACCAGCGCACCCGCGATGCCGTAGAGCAGCACCCGCTGGGCCAGCGCCGACGGCACCGCGAAGGCGGCCAGCAGCAGCATGAAGACGAAGAGGTTGTCGACCGACAGCGACTTCTCGACCAGGTAACCGGTGAGGTACTCGACGCCCTGCTGGGAGCCGTACCGGGACCAGACCCAGCCACCGAAGGCCAGCGGCAGGGCGACGTAGAACGCCGACCAGC
Organism: Micromonospora sp. NPDC023956; assembly: GCF_040639195.1. Lineage (NCBI taxonomy): Bacteria > Bacillati > Actinomycetota > Actinomycetes > Micromonosporales > Micromonosporaceae > Micromonospora > Micromonospora sp. NPDC023956. The sequence goes on along the minus strand of NZ_JBEZZN010000006.1, from coordinate 14,434 downwards.
CGAGCGCCTCCTTCATCGTCACCTCGTGCGGCCGACGGGTGACGACGAAGTCGAGCACCAGCAGGACGAGCACACCGACGAGAGTGACCGCCCAGAGGGTCGGCGTGCCGACCGAGGACAAGCCGGCGGACAGGTACGTGATATCGCTCATGGAGCCTCCTCGAACACCATTCCATGTTCGAGGTCTCCTTCACCCACCGTTCGTGGGCAACCACCCGAGGCCGCTCCGGGCGGCCGTACTGACCGGAATGGTTCGTGGGAAGTACTCCCCTCGTGAGGGCAAGGTTAGGTCAGCCGTCCGGGGCCCGCCACACCAGGGACGCCTGGCGTGTCGCGGCCCGTACGACGGCGGTGACCAGGTTCACGTCCAGGTCGGTCATGCAGGCCGGACCGGTCGGGTCGAGCGGGCAGCACGCCCCCCACCAGCAGGGCTGTTCGGTGATCGCGGTGGCCCGGCGGTACGGGCACCCCGGCAGTCCCTGGAGGTCGGCGCCCCCCACGCCGTAGCGGCGGGCGTCGGTGGGACCGAAGAGCCCGACGGTCGCCGCGCCCGCCCCGGCGGCGAGGCGCAGCGGTCCGGTGTCGGGGCCGACGACGGCGCCGCCCCGACGGGCCACCGCGGCGAACTGTCCGGCGAGGGTGGGCAGGTCGCCCCGGGGCAGCGGCACGCCCGGCGGGGCGTCGTCCGCGCCGACGGTCAGGACCGGATGCCCGAGGGCGGCGAGCCGGCCGGCGAGGGCCCGCCAGGAGCGCTCCGGCCACCGTTTCACCGCCATGCCGACGTCGGTGACCAGCACCACCGGCCCGGCAGCCGGTCGCCGGCTCGGGTCGACCAGCCGGCCCACGCTCTCCTCCCCGGCGACGCGGGCCGACGCGGGCAGGTGCACACTCACCCGCGCAGGCAGGTCCGCGCGGGTGAGCAGCCCTTCGGCGTGCAGCAGGCGCAGGTAGCGGGCACCGACCGGCTCGTCCGGCGGCGGGCGGCGCCACAGGTCGGTGACGCAGCGGGCACCCGAGGCGAGCAGCAGCTCCGGGATGCCGTCGTAGCGGGTGGTGGTGACCGCGAGGTCCGGCCGCCGCGCGGCGAGCGCCTCGACCACGGCCGCCCGCTCCGCGCCGGGCCGGCCGTGCCGGGGGGTACGCACCTCGGCCACCGCCGGGTCGACGCGGAGCAGCTCGGCACCGGGGTCGTGGGTGAGCACCCGCAGCCGGGCGGTCGGGTGGCGGCGGGCCAGGCCGTGAATCGACGGCAGCAGCATGAGCAGGTCGCCGAGCCCGCCGAGCAGGTCCACCACCAGGATCTCGGCGTACCGGTCAGTCATCGGGCCGGCCGAGCAGTCGCCGGTACAGGTCGCGGTGCGCGGCGGCGACCCGGGGCCAGGCGTACCCGGCGGCCAGCGTGCGCCCCCGCTCGCCGAGCCGGCGACGCAGCACCGGGTCGGCCAGCACCCGCCCGAGGGTGACGGCCAGGGCCTCGCTGTCCCGACGTCGCGGGACCACCGCCACCGCGCCGCTGCGGTGCAGCCCGTCACCGCCGTCGTCGGGCACCGTGACCACGGTCGGTCGGCCGTGGGCCAGCGCGGCGAGCAGCGCCCCGCTCTTCAGGGTCACCCCGGCGGTGAACGGCAGCACCACCACGTCGGCGGCGTGCAGGGCCGCCGAGACGCGCTCCGGAGGCAGGTACCCGGTGAAGGTGACCGCGTGGGCCACCCGGTGCCGGTGCGTCAGCGCGGTCAGCTCGTCCCGGAAGGCGTCGGCCTGCGCCGCCGGCAGGGCCTGCGAGGTGAACCCGCCGGCCACCAGCAGCCGCAGGTCGGGATGGTCCCGGCAGAGCGCGGGAAGGGCCGCGATCAGGTGGCGGATGCCCTTGACCGGATGGACGAACCCGAAGAAGACCAGCAGCGGCGCGCCGGCGGACAGTCCGAGCTCCGCCCGCAGCCGCCGGCCGGTGGTGGTCGCGCCGGGCTGGTCGGTCACGTTCGGCGCCAGCGGTACGTGCACGGTCGGCACCCCGGTACGGCTCCGGACCACCGCGTCGTGCCCCTCGTTGGTGACGACCACCGCCGCGCTGGCCGGCACCAGCCGTCCGGTCTCCCGGTCCCAGAGCCGGGCGCGTTCGAGCAGCGACCACAGGGGGCCGGGCAGCCAGCCGGGCACCGCCCACCAGCCGTACTCGTGCACGGTGGTGACCAGGGGAACGGTTCGGGGCAGCCGGAACGGCAGCAGACCGGGCAGACCGGAGAACCGGTACGCCGAGGGGGCGAACTGGACGTGCACCAGGTCGACCCCGAGCCGGCGGACCTGCTCGGCGGCCCGGCCGGTGGCGGTGAGCCAGCGCAGGGGCGACCGACCGGCCGGACGGACCGGAACCGGGGTGACCGCCACCCCGGCCTCGTCCAGCGCGCTGACCAGGTGCGTGACGTAGTCGCTGACGCCGTCGCGGTCGGCGGGGGCCGGGCCGTGCGGCATCGCCACCCGGATCCGGTCGCTGCCGGCCACCACGCCGTTCCTCCCCCGTCGCCGATGTCCTCCCCGACCCGCCAATCTCCCCGGGTCGCCCCGCGGATGCGCCACCGGGGCAGGCTGTCTTCCCGACCGCCCAGCGGAAAAACCCCACCGGGCTGCGGTCGCCGCCGCGCACGCCGGCCACCGGCGACGGTCGAGCCGGCGCGCGGGCGGTCACGACCGCCCGGACGCGAGGCGGTCACGACCGCCGGACGGGCGCGGGAGCGGGAGCGAAGGTGGTGGCGGGCGGACGTGCGGGCCCCTACCGGGGACGGTGGTGCCCTATGGTGTGCCGGTGACCGACGACACTGCACCCGCCGGTCCGCTCACCGGGCTGCGGGTGGTGGAGCTGGCCGGCATCGGCCCCGGGCCGTTCGCCGCGATGATGCTCGCGGACCTCGGCGCGGACGTGGTCCGGGTGGACCGGACGGCCGAGGTCGACCCCGCCGCCTTCGGCACCCCGCACCCGGACCTGCTCAACCGGGGGCGCCGCTCGGTGGCGGTGGACCTGAAGTCCCCCGGCGGGCGCGAGGTGGTGCTGGCGCTGGTCCGGGGCGCGGACGCGCTCGTCGAGGGTTTCCGGCCGGGGGTGACCGAGCGCCTCGGCGTCGGCCCGGCCGACTGTCTGGCGGTCAACCCCCGGCTGGTGTACGGGCGGATGACCGGGTGGGGGCAGGAGGGCCCGAACGCCCCGCACGCCGGCCACGACATCGGCTACCTCGCGCTGACCGGCGCGCTGCACGGGATCGGGCGGGCCGGCGAGCGCCCCGTGCCGCCGCTGAACCTCCTCGGCGACTTCGGCGGCGGCGGGATGATGCTGGCGCTGGGCGTCGTCTCCGCGCTGTACGCCGTCCGGTCCGGAGCCCGGGGTCAGGTGGTGGACGCCGCGATCGTCGACGGCGTGGCGGTGCTGAGCACCCAGATCCACGGTCTGCGCGGGATGGGGCTGTGGCAGGACCCGCGCGGGGTGAACCTGCTCGACGGCGGGGCTCCCTTCTACGACACCTACGAGTGCGCCGACGGCCGGTACGTGGCGGTCGGGGCGCTCGAACCGCGCTTCTACGACGAACTGGTCCGGCGTACCGGGTTCCCGCTGTCGCCGGACGAGCCGCTGGACCGGACCGACCCGGCGAACTGGCCGGCGCTGCGGCGGGCCTGGGCCCGGCTGTTCCGGACCCGCACCCGCGACGAGTGGGCCGCGCTGGCCGGCGACTCCGACGCCTGCCTGGCTCCGGTGCTCGACTGGGCGGAAGCCCCGGCACACCCGCACATGGCTGCCCGGCAGACCTTCGTCCGGCATGCCGGCGTCGAGCAACCGGCCCCGGCGCCGCGCTTCTCCGGTACCCCTACCGGGCTGCGCCGTCCGCCACCCCACCCGGGGGAGCACACCGACGAGGTCCTCGCCGAGCTGGGTTATCCGTCCGACCGGATCGACGCACTGCGCGCCGCCGCCGCTGTCGCCTGAGGTCGGCGGCGGCGGCCGGCCCGCCCGGCCGCCTCGCGGTTCGCCGGCAGGGACGGTTGCTGCGGCGGCCGGCACACGGCCCGGTCAGGCATGGCGGAGGGTCGCGCCGGGAGCCATCGCCGGTTCGACGATGTCCCGGTAGTCGCGGGGAAGCTGCGCCGCCACGTCGTCGAACTCACCGCCGGTGATCGCCTCGCGCAGGGTGGTGAAGACGGCCCGGATGCCGGCACGGGCGGCCGGGGGGTCGGCGTCGGCGCGCTGGCCGACCCGGGCCACGAACTCCGCCGCGCCGAACCGGTCGGCGTACTCGGTGGTCGGGGTCTTCCGCAGCGGCAACTGCAACGGCTTGGGCAGTTGTGCGGCGAGGTCGAGGGCCTCTCCCCCGGTCAGCCGTTCGGCCAGCGTCTCCAGGATGGCGCGGGTCAGTTCGACCGCCCGGGTCGAGGGCACCCCGGCCCGCTGGGCGACCTGGTCGACGAAGGTGTCGTAGTTCATGCGGCACTCCCCTCGGCTGGGACGGACCCGAGGGCGTACCCGGCGGGTGGCCCGGGAAACGGCGGCGGCGGCTCAGCACCTGGAACGCCGGCCCACCACGACGGGTCGTCGGCTTTTCCCGGTACGCCGGGCGTGAGTGCGGGGTGGACGGGTAACCGCGGCCGGTCGTTGACCGACGAGAGGCGGCGGAGGAGTTCTGCCATGGTGAGTGACACCGACGTGCTGCGGTACCTGTCCCGCCTGGACTACCCGGCGAGCAAGGACGACGTGGTGGGCCAGGCCGAGCGGGAGGGCGCACCCCCGGAGGTGCTGCGGGCGCTGCGCGCCCTCCCGCCGGTGGACTACGCCAACGACAACGAGGTCGCCCGTTCGGCCGGGACGGACAGCGCGCCGGAACTCAGCCCCGCCCAGCGGGCGGCCCAGGCGCGCGAACCGCACACCCGCGTCGCGCAGCACCTGCGCCGGATCTGAGGACCGGCGGACGGGGCGGCCACGGGGACGGGCGTACCGGTGCGGCTGCTGAGGGCACGTCGAGCGGACCGGCCGACGCCAGCCTCGGTCCAGCTCACCGTGATGGGCCTGATCGGGGTCTGCACCGGGCTCCTGTTCGGGGTGCTCGTCTCGGCCCCGCTCGCCCCGCTCGTCGGTTGGGACGCGGCCGCGCTGACGTACCTGGTGCTGGCCTGGCGCGCCCTCTGGCCGATGGACGCGGCACGGACCGCCCAGCTGGCCAGTCACGAGGACCCGAGCCGGGCGATCCGGGACGTGCTGCTGCTGACCGCCTGCGTGGCGAGCCTGGGGGCGGTCGGGATCATCATGAGCACCGCCCGGGAGATACCGGCCGGCGTGTCGCGGGATCTCTACAGCGGGCTCGGGATGGCGAGCGTGCTGCTGTCCTGGCTGGTGGTGCACACCGTCTACACCACGCGGTACGCCCGGGTCTACTACTCCGGCCCGGACGGCGGCATCGACTTCCACCAGGACCAGCCGCCCTGCTACGTGGACTTCGCGTACGTGGCGTTCACCGTCGGGGCGACGTTCCAGGTCTCCGACACCGACCTGTGCAGCCACGAGATGCGCCGGACGGTGCTGCGCCACGTGCTGGTGTCGTACCTGTTCGGGGCGATCATCATCGCCGCGACGGTGAACCTGGTGGCCGGATTCGCCCGCTGAGGGGGCGGTCCGCTCCGGGCGGACAGGCGGACGGCGGCGGTCCGCTCCGGGCGGACAGGCGGACGGGGGCGGTCCGCTCCGGGCGGACAGGCGGACGCCCGGGCCACGAACCGCGACCCGGGCGTCACACGACAACACCACCGGCGATCTGCGCACCCCGCTCCCGGGGTGCCACCACCAGGCGGCCGGCATCCGCCCGAACCGGGCGGCCAGCTCTGCCACGACCAGCGTACGTTGCCATGTCCTCCGAATGGCCAGTTATCGGCAAACTGTGGGACAGGGCACGGTCAGCGGACCAGCTCGGCGTACCGCTTCTCCAGGTCGACCCGGGCGAGCGCGCCGACCAGCCAGGCCAGCCGCTCGGACTCGCCGCTGCCGGCCAGACCGGCCAGTTCCCCGGCGGAGCGTCCCAGCCCGAGCCGGCGGGCGGCGGTGAGCGCCCGGCGGTCGGCGACCGGCGCCACCTCCCGCCACAGCACCTGGACCTCGCGCAGGAAGAGGTCCACCACCGGGGCGTCCACGCCGGGCAACTCGCCCAGCAGCACCCGTTCGCGGGCCGGGTCCCGGTGGGCGAGGGCCCGGAGCCGTCGCAGGTCGCCCCGGTACCGCTCGACCACGGTGCGGGCGAGGTCGCCGAGGGTGTCGGCGAGCCGGTCCGGGTCCGTCCGGAACCCGCTGTCGCGCAGCAACCGGGTGCGGTGCTCGTGGCGGGACCGGGACATCCGGCCGGCGCTGTCCCAGCCGGCGTCCCGGAGGGCACCGGTGGCGGCCAGGGCACGCCGGAAGTCGCCGGGCCGGGCGAGCAGCACCGACAGCACCAGCACCTGGAAGAGGGTGCCCGGGTTGTTGGTGACCCGGAAGCCGTACGCCTCGGCGAAGCCCCGGCCCTCGGCTGCCAGCCGGCGCACCAGCCGCTTCTTCTCCTCGACGGAGGGGATCGCAGTCGTCGCCATGACCGCGACTACCCGCGCGCGGACCCGCCACGCCTGCCTCCTGCCGGCCCGGCTCAGCCGTGCAGCTGGCCGCTCAGCCGTGCAGCTGGCCGTGCCGGTCGCGGGCCCGGAGGCGGACCGTGGGCATGGTCGGTACGGGCAGGGGCGGGTCGGGGTCGTCGACCACGACGCCGAACCGGCGCCCGGCAGCCCAGTCCTCGGAGGCCGCCACGATCTCCTCGTGCGAACGGCCGACGAAGTTCCACCACATCACCAGCGGATCCTCGAAGGGCGCGCCGCCGAGCAGCAGCAGCCGGGCGTCCCGGCCGTGCGCGACGGTCACGGTGTCCCGTCCCGGTGGTACGTAGAGCAACGCACCGGGAGCCAGCCGGACGCCGTCCACCTCGACGGAACCGGACATGGCCAGCAGGCCGTGCTCGAAGTCCCGGCGCAGCGGCACCCGGACCGGCGCGGATCCCCCGGGTGTCAGCTGCGCGCCGAGCAGCGGGGTGTGCACGACCGCCGGGGAGCGGACGCCGGCCAGGTCGCCGACGAGCAGGGTCACGTCGAGGTCGCCGTCACGCCAGTTCGGCAGGTCCGGGTGGTGGTGGAAGGCGGGGGCCCCGGAGCGCGCCCCGTCGGGCAGCGCCACCCAGAGCTGGACGCCGTGCATCGCCGTCGGGCGCTGCGGCGGGGACTTCTCCGAGTGGGCGATGCCGTGGCCGGAGGTCATCACGTTGAGCTGACCCGGGCGGATCGACTGGACGTTGCCGAGGCTGTCCCGGTGCAGGATCTCCCCCTCCAGCAGCCAGGTGACGGTCTGGAGCCCGGTGTGCGGGTGGGGTGGCACCTGCATGCCCGACCGGCCGCCGACGTCGTCCGGCCCGAAGTGGTCGACGAAGCACCACGCGCCGACCATCCGACGGGCGCGCTGCGGCAGCAACCGACGGACCGTCGTGTACCGCCCGAGCGGCACGTCGTGCCCGAGCAGCAGCACGCTCTCCGGATCGACCGGGACGACCCCCGGGGGCCGGGTCTGCGCCGGCATGGCCTGCTCCATCCACCGACCCTACGTCACCCACCGGGGCCGGTCAGGCGGGTGTGTCCGACGCCGCCGGTACCGGTCCTCGCCAGGTCGCCACCCGTCCACGATCGCCCAGCATCGACAGTCGACGATGCCATCGTCGCCACGTCCGGTCGACATCGCGAGTCTCGCGACGGGATGCCGCTGGGGCCCGCCGAGGGAACACCTACTGCTCTAATAGGAATGCCAGCCGCCGACCCGGAGGGGGAACCAGGATGACGCGCTTCGTGCCCGGGGACGAGGCCGAGCATGACACCCGCCGCGCACGGCAGTGGCTCGACGGGCGGGCACGGGGTGAGGGCGTGCACCGCGAGCAGCTGATCGCGTTGGGCACCGCGATGGGCGCGCTCGCCGCCGCGGCCGGTGAACCCGACCCCGCCGATGGCACCGGGCCGGTCGGCGCGGCTCCGGGACCGCCCGGTCGGTCCGGGGCCCGGCCGGCGATCGTCAAACCGCTCGACCCGGCCCTGCTCACCTGTCACGACACCAACGCCGAGATGCGCTGGGAGGCGATGTCGGGCCAGGGGTACGTCGTGCCGACCGACCGGTTCTTCGTCCGCAACCACACCCACACCCCGCAGCTGGACCGGGACACCTGGCGGCTACGCCTGTTCGGCACCGGCCTGCGTGGCACGCCGACGCGGGAGAACCCGGTCGAGTTCGGGTACGACGACCTCACCGCGATGCCCGCCGAGGAGAGCACCGCTCTGCTGGAGTGCGCGGGGAACGGCCGCCTCCACTTCAGCGCCCAGCAGGGCCAGCCGATGCCGGGGGTGCCGTGGGGCCTCGGCGCGGTGGGGGTGGCCCGCTGGCGGGGCGTGCGGTTGTCCACCGTGCTCCGGCACGCCGGCCTGACCGACGCCGCCGTCGACGTGATGCCCGAGGGCCTGGACCCGGACTACGTCACCGGCGGAGTGAACCTCGGCCGGGTGCGCCGGCCGCTACCGATCGCCAAGGCCCTCGACGACGTGCTGCTGGCCTACGGGATGAACGGCCGCCCCCTGCCGGCCGACCACGGCTTCCCGGTGCGGCTGGTGGTGCCGGGCTGGATCGGCATCTCCTCGATCAAGTGGGTCGGTCCGGTCGAGGTCTCCGCCAGCGCGCTCTTCTCCCCGTGGAACACCCAGTTCTACCGGATGTTCGGTCCCCGCCACCCGGTCGACGGCGGACCGATCACGACGCAGGTCGTCAAGAGCGCCTTCGAACTGCCCTGGGACGCCCGGCTACCGGCCGGGGTGGAGGTGCTGCTGCGCGGCCGGTCCTGGTCGGGCAACGGCCCGATCCGTACGGTCGAGATCAGCACCGGCGACCACGACGACTGGCGGCCCGCGACCCTCGACCCGCAGGACGAGGGGAACGCCTGGCGGCGGTGGACGGCCGTCTGGCGCCCGCCGGGGCCGGGCCGGTGGACGCTGCGCGCCCGCGCCACCGACGTCAGCGGGGCGCGCCAGCCGGACCGGGCCGCGCCGAACCTCCTGGGCTACCTGTTCGACGGCATCGTCCGGCACCCGGTCACCGTCACCTGAGGACGCTCGGACACGCCGACGGGCCGGCACCCGACCGGGGACGTCCGGGCCGGTTCGGGACGCCGGACGCCGGTACGGTGGGCGGGTGCTGCCGACCGTCACTCCGCCGGGGCCGACCACCCGTACCGACCGGGTCAGGTCGGCGCAGGGTCCGCTCCCCGGGCAGGACGCCGACCGGAAGCGCCACCGAACGCCGGTGACCCGCCCCGGGCGGATACCGTGATCGTCGAGGAGATCTGGCGCTACCCGGTCAAGTCGATGCTCGGCGAGGCGTTGCCGCACACACAGGTCACCCCGGTCGGGGTGGCGGGTGACCGCCGGCTGGCGTTGCGGGATCTGGCTACCGGCCGTGTGGTCAGCGCGAAGCACCCGAGGCGGTGGCGGGACATGTTGACCCTCCGGGCCACCGGTGGTGACTCCGTCCCGGTCCGGATCAGCCTGCCGGACGGACGGGAACTCAGCACCGCCGACGACGTGGACGCCGTGCTCAGCGCGCTGCTCGACGCGCCGGTCGCCCTGATCGCGACCGTGCCGCCCGGCGCGACCCTGGACCGGGCCCGCCCGGAGGAGGTCCTGGCGGCCGGCGTGAACGCTGCGGTGACGGTCGACGAGACGCCGCTGGGCGGCGGAACCGCCCCGGAGACCTTCGTGGACTTCGCCCCGGTCCATCTGGTCACCACCGGCACCCTGGACCGGATCGCCGGGGCGGCCGGCGCGGGGCGGCCGGTCGCCGCCACGCGGTACCGACCGAACCTGGTGCTCCGGACCGTCGGCGTCCCGGGTTTCGTCGAGAACGACTGGGTCGGCCGGGACCTGCGGATCGGGGCGGAGCTGGTGCTCCGGGTGGTGGCGCCGACGCCGCGCTGCGCGGTGCCGACCCTGGCCCACGGCGAGCTACCCGCCGACCCGGACGCGCTGCGCGTACCGGCGCGACTGAACCGGGTCGCTCCGGTGCCGCAGCTCGGTCCGCTCCCCTGCGTCGGCGCGTACGCCCGGGTCGTCCGCCCCGGTCGGGTCGCCGTCGGGGATCGCGTCCGGCTCGACTGAGCAGCGGCGGGGCCGAGGGTCAGTCGTCGTCGTCCTCGTCGTCGTTCGTCCCGTCGTCGTTCGTCCCGTCGTCGAGGCCGGTGACCGGGAAACGTTCCAGCATGGTCAGCAGGCGGGCCATGGTGAGCACGTCGATCTGCTGCCGCTGGGCCGCCTCGCCCAGGCGTTCCCGCAGTTCCCGGAGTCGCTTGCCCTGGTCCTTCGGCTTCCCCGACGCGAGTTTGCCGACCGTGTCGCGCAGCCGCTCGGCGGTCCGGGACTCGACCGCGCCGCGCGCCTGCGCCTCGTCGATCACGGCCACGAACTGATCGGTCAGTTCCCGCAGGGTGCTCGGCCGGGGGCGGGCGGTGGTGGGGGCGGGACGGACGGTGCGGGTTCGGGTGGGCACCGCCGAGCTGGGCGCCGGATCGGTCCGGACGCCGGTGGCGCTCCGGTCCGAGGTGGAGCGGCCGGCCCGGTCGTCGCCGAGGGCGCGTACCCCGGTCAGCCCGACGAGCAGCGCGAGCCCGACCGCGACCAGGACCGCGATCCGGCGGGTCGGCCGGGGCGGCGGTGTCGCAGCCGGTCGGTGGGGCGCCGTCCGCGCCGGGCCGACGACACGCCGCGCGTGGCCGGACGGCAGCCCGGGGCCGACGAGAGTCGGGTGGACGGGGCCACGCGCCGGCCCGACGGGAGTCCGACCGACGGGGCCACGCGCCGGCCCGACGAGAGTCCGACCGACGGGGGCAGGCGGGGGCGCGACGGGAGTCCGTCCGACGGGGGCACGCCCAGGCCCGACGAGAGTCGGGTCGACGGGGGCTGGCGGGGGCGCGACGAGGGTGGGGGGCGACGCGACGGGAGCCGGCGACAGGGTGGGCAGGATCGTGGTGGGCGGGTGCGCGGGACGGCCGGCACCCAGCCGGGAGGCCACCTGCGCGGCGTCGGGTCGGCGGGTCGGGTCGGCGGCCAGGCAGGCCAGTACCAGGTGTTCGACGTCGGCGGGCAGCTCGGGGACGCCCAGTGGCGGCACCGGGGTACGCCGGCCGTGCACCGCCCAGGCGTCCTCCCAGGTCCGTACGGGCAGCGGCGCACGGCCGGTGAGCGCCCGGTAGAGCAGCGCGCCGAGTGCGTAGACGTCGCTGGCCGGGTCGGCTGGTCCGGCGACGAGCCGTTCGGGGGCGAGGTACGCGGGGGTACCCATCAGCGGTTCTCCCCCGCACCGCCCGGCGGACGGGTGGTGCGGGGCGGTGAGCGCGGCGATGCCGAAGTCGAGGACCTTCGCGCCGGTGTCGGTGAGCATGACGTTGCCGGGTTTGACGTCCTGGTGCACCACGCCGATCCGGTGCGCGGCGGCGAGGGCGGCGGCGACCTGCCCGCCGAGGCGGACGGCGTCGGGCCAGGCGAGCGGCCCACGGGCCAGCCGGTCGGCGAGGTTCTCCCCCGTGACGAGTTCCATCACCAGGTACGGCACCACGGCGCCGCCGGCCAGGGTCGCCTCGCCGTAGTCGTACACGTGGGTGACGTGGGGGTGGGTCAGCCGGGCCGCCGCGCGGGCCTCGCGCCCGATGGTGGCGCGCAGCTCCGGGTCCGCGGCGGGCTGACCGGCGAGGGCCTTGACGGCGACCGGACGGTGCAGCACCTCGTCGTCGGCGCGCCAGACCTCGGACATTCCGCCGAGGCCGATGCGTGCGCGCAGGACGAACCGGTCGTGCAGCCGGAGGCCGGGCGTGAACGGCGGCGCCATGGTGCTCCAGTCTGCCCGCCCCGGACCGTCGGCACCACCCGGTTGCGCCGGACCGGGCAGTGGCCGGCGGTCGGGTGGACTTCGCCGGTCGGTGCGGGAGCGGGCGGCGCGGGACCGGAAGCCCGACCGGTCCGCCGGGGCGCACGACCAGTCCGGAGGGCGCAGGTGCGTCCGGTCCGCCCCGGGGCGGTCACGCCCGGTGCAGGTCGTCCAGGATCCGGGTGAGGATGTCTGCGGTCCGCTCCGGCGGTTCGGCCTCCACGCAGAGCCGCTCCATCGCGGCGGCGTAGTGGTCGACGTCGTCCCGCTTGTCGAGGTAGAGCGCGCTGGTCAGCTGTTCGATGTAGACGATGTCCGGCAGGTCCTGGTCGCCGAAGCGCAGGATGGTGAAGGCTCCGCCCGCGGCGGCGTGCCCGCCGGCTTCGAAGGGCACGATCTGGAGCCGGATGTTCGGCGCCTTGGTCGCCTCGATCAACGCGGTGATCTGGCCGTGCATCACCACCGGCCCACCGATCGGCCGGCGCAGGACGGCCTCGTCCACCACCGCCCAGAGGTGCGGCGCGTCCGGGCGGTCCAGCAGCCGTTGGCGCTGCATGCGCAGGCCGACCCGGCGGTCGATCTCGCCCGCGCCGGCCGTGCCGTGCCCCAGCATGACCACCGCGCGGGCGTACTCACGGGTCTGGAGCAGGCCGGGGACGAACTGGACCTCGTAGCTGCGGATCAGGGCCGCCGCGGCCTCCAGGCCGAGGTACGACTGGAACCAGCCGGGCAGGACGTCGCCGTAGCGGTGCCACCAGCCGGGATTGTTCGCGTCCCGGGCCAGCTTGAGCAGCGCCTCCCGCTCCCCCTGCTCGGTGACGCCGTAGAGGGTGAGCAGGTCGGCGACGTCGCGCTCCTTGAAGCCGACCCGGCCCAGCTCCATCCGGCTGATCTTGGATTCGGAGGCGCGGATCTCCCAGCCGGCACCCTCCCGGGTGACCGCGCTGGCCTCGCGCAACCGGCGCAGCTGCGCGCCGAGCAGCATGCGCAGCACCGTCGGCCCCGTCGTCGGACCGCCCTCGGCTGGACCCGTCGTCACGTAACGACCTCCGCGTGCCCACTGTTCCAGCCGGACGCCCCCGACCGGCTGACGTGTAAGCATGCCATGAACCCAGAGTCAGGCGCAGTCGGCCGGACCGGTCGCGAGTCCCGGCTGCGGGACATGCTCAGGTGATCAGATGGTCGAAGTCGCCGTCCCGGGCGCCGAGCACGAAGGCGGCGATCTCGTCGACCGTGTAGATCAGCGCCGGCCCCTCCGGATGACGCGAGTTGCGCATCGCGATCCCGGCCCCACCCGGCAACTCGGCCAACTCGACACAGTTGCCGCTGGGGTTGCTCCGACGGCTCTTCTGCCAGTTCAGCGGAGGCAGGTCACGGGTGGGAACGCCGTTCTGTGGCTGCTGCATGGGGCGTCTCTCGTTCGGTTGGCCGTCCACCACCGCGTGCAGCGGGATGACGACGAAGGGTGCGCGAAATATCAACTCGCCGGCAGATGCACGTGCATCTGCTATTGCATCTGCATTGGACAGCGAGCATGATATCGCACGTGAGCGGTACCCAACCGTTCACTTTCAGTTACCCGAACCTGGGGTGCGACCAGGAAAAACGGGGCCTGACAGGGGTTCGTGTCGGGCCGCTGCACGGCGCACCGCGACGCGATGACGGGGGGACGTCGGTGCCGGATCCGTTCACCATCGTGTCCGGCATCTGCGCCGCCGGAGCCGTCGCCGCCGGTTTCCAGCTCCGGCAGCGCGCGGTCCGCGCCGAGGCGCGGATCGAGACGCTCCAGGCGGAACTCACCGCCGAACGACACGCCGCCAGCCACGACCCGCTGACCGGGCTGCCCAACCGGCGTGCCTTCTACCAGCTCGCCGCCACCCTGCTCACCGACGCCGCCGGGCGGCCGCTCATCGCCGTCGTCCTCGACATCGACGACTTCAAGCAGGTCAACGACCGGTACGGCCACGCCGCCGGGGACCAGGTGCTGGTCAGTGTCGCGGAGCGCTTCGCGGCCTTCGCCGGGGACAACCTGGTGGCCCGCCTCGGCGGCGACGAGTTCGCCGGGCTGCTGGCCAGCCCCACCGTGGACCGCCGGTGGATGGAACACGCCGCCCACCGGCTCGGGGACGCCCTCGCCACCCCGATCCAGCACGGCGCGGTCAGCCTGCGGGTCACCGCCTCGGTCGGCCTGGCACCGGTGCGCGGACCGGCCCAGCTCGCCGACGCGCTCTGCCGCGCCGACGCCGCCATGTACCGGGCCAAGAGCCTCGGCGCGGCCCGCCCGACCCGCCGGCTGGTCGACAGCCACCACGACGACCCGCTGACCCTCCATCACTGACCCGGCGACGGCGAACCCCCCCCCCCCCCCGAGCGGGATCGGGGGTGTGCGGCGGCCGGGCCGCGGGCGCGGGGGGGGCACACACCCGCGACGAAGTGAGCGGCGCA
>NZ_JBEZZN010000005.1:0-367876 GCF_040639195.1 Micromonospora sp. NPDC023956 | reverse complement strand
TTTATTTTCGGGCGGGGGGTCGCTGGGCCCTGGGGGCTGCCTGTGGTGGCTATCTCGGTTTTTTTGGGGTTTTTGGTGCTTTTATTTTTGGGTTGGGTGGGCGTGGGTTTGTGGGGGGGCGGCGGGGGCGCGCCCCTCGGGGGGGTGGGCGCGGCGGGGCGGGGGCCCCGCGGGGGTCATCGACCGTCGGTCAGCCGGCCTGCTCGGCGAGCTGGAGGAACTGCCGCTTGGACGCGAGCGCCTGCTCGGCCTCCCGGATCCGCTTGGCGTCCCCGGCGGCCTGGGCACGGGTCAGCCGCTCCTCGGCCTCGGCCACCTGCGCACGCATCTGCGCCAGCAGCGGGTTGTCCTGCGGCGCGGTACGCCGCCACGCGGAGTCCATCGCCTCGCGGACCCGGTCGTCCACCGCCCGCATCCGCCGCTCCAGGCTGGCCGCCGCGTCCCGGGGCACCCGTCCGGCCTCGTGCCACTGTGCCTGGATATCGCGCAGCTTCGCCTGGGTCCCGCGCGGGTCGGCGTTGACGTCCAGCGCCTCGGCCTCGGCCAGCAGGGCCTGCTTGCGCTCCAGGTTGGCGCGCTGCTCGTTGTCCCGGGCCGAGAAGACCTCGCTGCGCCGGGTGAAGAACTCGTCCTGAGCCGCCCGGAACCGTTCCCAGAGCTTCTGCTCGGCCTCCTTGGAGGCGCGCGGCGCGGCCTTCCACTCGGCCATCAGCTCCTTGAGCCGGTTGGCGGTGGCCGCCCACTCGGTCGAGCCCTTGATCGACTCGGCCTCGGCGACCAGCTGCTCCTTGGCGGTCTGCGCCTGCTTGCGCTGCGAGTCCAGGGTGGCGAAGTGCGCGCCCCGGCGCCGGGTGAACCCGTCCCGGGCGGCGGCGAACCGCTTCCACAGCTCACCGTCGGTCTTCTTGTCGACCCCGCGAATGGTCTTCCACTCGTCGAGGATCTCCTTGAGGCGGTCGCCCGCGGTCTTCCAGCCGGTGGACTCGGCGCCGAGCTTCTCGGCCTCCTCGACCAGGGCGGTCTTGCGGGCCACGGCCTCGACCCGCGCCGCGTCGCGGGCGGCCCGTGCCTCCCCGGCCTTCTCCTCGGCGAGCGCGGCGAGCTTGTCCAGCCGGGCGGCGAGCGCGTCGAGGTCCCCGACCACGTGCGCCTCGGCCAGGGAATCCCGGAGCCGGCGGATCGTGGTCAACGATCCGCTGGCGTCGGCCGCACCCGAGTTGAGTCGGGCCGCGGCCAGGTCGACCTCGGTCACCAGGTCGGCGAAGCGGCGGGCGAAGTGGGCCAGCCCCTCCTCCGGTGCTCCGGCCTGCCAGGATCCGACCACCCGCTCGCCCTCGGCGGTCTTGACGTACACGGTGCCGTCCGCGTCCACCCGTCCGAAGGCAGTCCAGTCACTCATGTGCCCATCCTCGTTCTCCCGGCGTCGACGGGGACAGTCCCGTGATCGCCGCCACGGCGCAGCAAGTTTCTCCTCCGGCATTGTCACAGGTCCCACCGGGTCCGCGTCGAGCGCCTATCGCCGACCGTGACCATACGGTGTCCTACCCCGGACCGTCGTCTGTCGACGGTCGGCTTGTCGGTTGTTGACGTACGCTGTACGGTACGGCGTACTACAGCGGCCCGGCGACATCGACCGGGCCCGGCAGGAGGAGGACCGAATGACCCAGGCCCGTTCCCGGATCGTCCCGCCGGCCGATCGGGGTTACGCGCCGGACGCGGAGGACCTCGCCGCGCTGGACGCCTGGTTCCGCCGCTACGACGCGTACGCGGCGGCCGGCGACGTCGCCGGCACGGCGGACATGGCCCTGTTCCCGCTGAACACCGTGACCGACGACTCCTCGGGCGAGGGTTCCGCCCGGCAGCTCGACCGGGAGGAGTACCTGCGGGTGATGGGCGGGGCGCTCGGTGACCCGGGCGACCTGACGATGAACTCCACCCGGACGCCGTACCTGCTCACCCCCGGCCTCGCGGTGGTCTTCACCGAGGCGGAGTTCACCGTCGACGGGCGGTCCCAGCGGGTCCGCTACGCCGACGTGCTGGTCCGGACCGGCGGCGAGTGGCGGTTCCAGACGATGGTCCAGGGCGGTTGGGGCGACCAGGCCGCCTAGCCCGCCCGGACCGTGGCGCGGCCGGTGTTCCCGCGGGCCCCGGGACGCCGACCGCGTGCCGGCCGCTACGGTTGCCGGGTGCCCCTGGTCGCCGCCGCCGTCTGCCCGCACCCGCCGCTGCTCGTGCCCGAGGTCGCCGGAGCCGCCGCCGGTGAACTCGACGGTCTCCGCGCGGCCTGCGACGCGGCGGTCGCCCGACTGCTCGACGCCCGCCCGGAGCAACTCCTGCTGATCGGCTCCGGGCCCCGGACCACCCGGTTCAACCCCGCCGACCACGGCACGCTGCGGCCGTACGGGCTCGACCGGGAGGTCCGGCTGTGGAAGGTGAACTGTGCCGGCGGCCCCCACCTCCCGCTCAGCCTGACCATCGGCGCGTGGCTGGTCGGCCGGTCCGGCACCGGGCTGCCCCGCTTCGCCCACGCGATCGCCGTCGACGCCCCACCCGACGAGTGCGACCGGCTCGGGGCGGAGCTGGCCGGGGCCGCCACCGGACCGAGGACCGCGTTGCTGGTGCTCGGGGACGGTTCGGCGACCCGGGGACGGCAGGCACCCGGCTACGACGACCCACGGGCGCAGCCGTACGACGACCGGGTCGCCACGGCCCTGGCCGACGCGGACACCGCCGCCCTGCGGGACCTGGACCCGGGGCTCTCGACGCAGTTGCGGGCCGCCGGTCGGGCCCCCTGGCAGGTGCTGGCCGGCGCGGTGCGGGCAACCGGCGGTGACTGGCGGGGCGAGCTGACCCACCACACCGCCCCGTACGGCGTGGCCTACCTCGTGGCGACCTGGGAGCGGGTGTGACGGTCGTCGCGGTGGTCGGGCCGACCGCCGCCGGCAAGTCCGCGCTGAGCATCGCCCTCGCCCACGCCCTCGACGGCGAGGTGGTCAACGCCGACTCGATGCAGCTCTACCGGGGCATGGACATCGGCACCGCGAAGCTGACCCCGACCGAGCGCGAGGGGGTGCCGCACCACCTGCTCGACATCTGGCCGGTGACCGAGCCGGCCAGCGTCGCGGAGTACCAGCGGCTCGCCCGCGCGGCGGTCGACGACATCCTCGCCCGGGGAAAGGTGCCGCTGCTGGTCGGCGGTTCCGGCCTCTACGTACGGGCGGTGCTCGAACGGTTCGAGTTCCCCGGCACCGACCCGGAGCTGCGCGGGCGGCTGGAGGCCGAGCTGGCCGCCCTCGGTCCGGCCCCGCTGTACGAACGGCTGCGTGCCACCGACCCGGCCGCCGCCGCCGGCATCCTGCCCGGCAACGGCCGACGGATCGTCCGGGCGCTGGAGGTCGTCGAGCTGACCGGCGCGCCGTTCGCCGCGTCGCTGCCCGAGCCGACCCCGTTCTACCCGTCGGTGCAGCTCGGCGTCGACCTGGACACCGCCGTCCTGGACGAGCGGATCGCCCGGCGGGTGGACCGGATGTGGGCCGACGGGCTGGTCGCCGAGACCCGCGCGCTGGTCGGGGCGGGCCTCCCCGAGGGGCGTACCGCCAGCCGGGCGCTCGGCTACCAGCAGGTGCTCCGGTTCCTGGCCGGTGAGTCGACCGAGGCCGCGGCGCACGACGAGACGATCCGGGCGACCCGGCGGTTCGTCCGGCGGCAGCGCTCCTGGTTCCGCCGCGACCCCCGGGTGCACTGGCTGGACGCCACCGCCCCGGACCTGGCCGAACGCGCCCTGACGGTGGTGCGGGCCGCAGCGCGGTGAGAGCACTGCGGCTCGCCGGGGCGGCTGCGCGATGATGGGGGCGTGGAGTTCACCAAGGGCCATGGCACCGGCAACGACTTCGTGATCCTGCCCGACCCCGACGGGCAGCTGGCGCTGACCCCCGAGCGGGTCGCCGCGCTCTGCGACCGGCGATGCGGCATCGGCGGCGACGGGGTGCTGCGGGTGGTCCGGGCCGCGAAGCATCCGGACGGTGCCGGGCAGGCCGCCGAGGCCGAGTGGTTCATGGACTACTGGAACGCCGACGGTTCCTTCGCCGAGATGTGCGGCAACGGAGCCCGGGTCTTCGTCCGCTACCTCGTCGCCCGGGGGCTCGCCGTCCCGACCGACGGCCTGCTGCCGGTGGCGACCCGGGCCGGCCTGGTCCGGGCCCGCCTCGACGGGGAGACCGTCGCCGTCGAGATGCGCCGCCCGCACCGGTACGACGCCGGGGTGGCCACCCTCGGCGGGCTGACCCTGCCCGGCACCGCCGTCGACGTCGGCAATCCGCACCTGGTCTGCCCGCTGCCGGCCGGGCTGGACCTGGCCGCGCTCGACCTCACCCGGGCGCCCGGGGTCGACCCGGCGCTCTTCCCGGCCGGGGTGAACGTCGAGTTCACCAGCCCGGGTGAGCCGGTCGACGACACCGACGGACACGTGCTGATGCGGGTGTACGAGCGTGGCTCGGCCGAGACGCTCTCCTGCGGCACCGGAGCCTGTGCGGTGGCGGCGGTGGCGCTGCACGACGCCGGTCGGGAGACCGGCGTGGTGGCGGTCGACGTCCCCGGCGGTCGGCTGACGGTCACCATCGAGCCGGACTCCTGCTGGCTCGCCGGCCCCGCCCTCCTGGTGGCCACCGGCACCCTCTGCTGACCCGGCCCTTCCCCCGCCGGTCGACCATGACGTCGACCAGCGGGGGCCGCGGTGGTCAGGGGGTGGCGGAGGAGGCGGCGGCGATCCCGGACAGGTCGGCGGGGCCGGGGTCGGAGCTGGCCGGGGGAGCGGCGGCACCGGGGTTCTGGGCGGCGGCGCGGACGGCGGCGGCCACCGCGGGCGCCACCCGGGAGTCGAACACGCTCGGCACGATCACCGTCGGGTTGATCTTCTCCTCGCCGACCACGTCCGCGATGGCCCGTGCGGCGGCGATCGCCATCTCCTCGGTGAACTCCTCGGCGTGCGCGTCCAGCATGCCCCGGAACACGCCGGGGAAGGCGAGCACGTTGTTGATCTGGTTCGGCTGGTCGGAGCGGCCGGTGGCAACCACGGCGGCGTGCTTGCGGGCCTCCCGGGGGTCGACCTCCGGGTCCGGGTTGGCCAACGCGAAGACGATCGCGTCCTTGGCCATGGTGGCGATGTCCTCGCCGGTGAGCAGGTTCGGCGCGCTCACCCCGATGAAGACGTCCGCGCCGGCGATCGCCCCCCGCAGGTCACCGGAGTAGTTCTCCCGGTTGGTGTTCTCGGCCAGCCACTGCCAGGCCGGGTTGAGGTCGGGCAGCCCACGGTGCAGCGCGCCCTGCCGGTCGTACGCGACGATGTCGCCCACGCCCTGACGCAGCAGCAGCTTCATGATCGCGGTACCCGCCGCGCCGGCGCCGGAGACCACCACCCGGACGTCCGAGAGTTGCTTGCCCACCACGCGCAGGGCGTTGGTCAGCGCGGCGAGCACGCAGATCGCCGTGCCGTGCTGGTCGTCGTGGAAGACCGGGATGTCCAGCAGGTCCCGCAGTCGGGACTCGATCTCGAAGCAGCGCGGCGCGGCGATGTCCTCCAGGTTGATCCCGCCGTACGCCGGCGCGATCGCCCGGACGATGCTGACGATCTCGTCGGTGTCCTGGGTGTCCAGCACCACCGGCCAGGCGTCTACCCCGCCGAACCGCTTGAAGAGCGCGGCCTTGCCCTCCATCACCGGCAGCGAGGCGGCCGGGCCCAGGTTGCCGAGGCCCAGCACGGCGGAGCCGTCGGTCACCACGGCCACCGTGTTGCGCTTGATGGTCAGCCGGCGCGCGTCGGCCGGGTTCTCCGCGATCGCCTGGCAGACCCGGGCCACCCCCGGCGTGTACGCCCGGGACAGCTCGTCCCGGTTGCGCAGCGCCACCTTGGGGGTCACCTCGATCTTGCCGCCCAGGTGCAGGAGGAACGTCCGGTCGGAGACCTTGCGGACGTCCACCCCGTCCAGCGCGCTCAGCGCCGACACCACCTGGTCGGCGTGGCCGGCGTCGGCGGTGTCGCAGGTCAGGTCGACTACCACGTGGGTCGGGTCGGAGTCGACCACGTCCAGCGCGGTGACGATGGCCCCGGCCTCCCCGACGCAGGTGGTGAGCCGCCCGATCGACGACGCGTCGGCGGGCACGGCGATCCGGATGGTGATCGAGAATCCGGCGCTCGGCAGTCGGGTGATGGCCACAGGGTCCCTCCGGTCACGGCTCGGCGGCCCCGAGGCGACGCCGCCCCCGCATTTCTACCGGTTCGCCGGATCGCACCGACACGCGGCCCGGAGGGTGGTGACGCGGGCCGCGCGTGATCGACCGCTGAGCGGGCAAATAGCAGGTGCGGCGGGGCCGTACGCGTGACACGATTGCTTCGTACCGATCAAAACGGACAGGAGAGCGGTTTGCGAGAGCAGCAGGGCTTCGTCCCGGTCGAGGACGAGGAACTCGACGCCACCACCGGCGAGCTGGAACTGGAGGAGCGTCAGGCGCTGCGGCGGGTGCCCGGTCTCTCCACCGAGCTCAGTGACGTCACCGAGGTCGAGTACCGGCAGCTCCGGCTGGAGCGGGTGGTGCTGGTCGGCGTCTGGACCGAGGGCACGGTGACCGACGCGGAGAACTCCCTCACCGAGTTGGCCGCGCTCGCCGAGACCGCCGGCTCCCAGGTGCTGGAGGGGCTGATCCAGCGACGCAACCGCCCGGACCCGGCCACCTACGTCGGGCGGGGCAAGGTCGACGCACTCGGCGCGGTGGTCCTCTCCACCGGGGCCGACACGGTGATCTGCGACGGGGAACTCTCCCCGTCCCAGTTGCGCAACCTGGAACAGCGCACCAAGGTCAAAGTGGTCGACCGGACCGCGTTGATCCTCGACATCTTCGCCCAGCACGCCAAGAGTCGGGAGGGCAAGGCGCAGGTCGAGCTGGCCCAGCTCGAATACCTCCTGCCCCGGCTGCGCGGCTGGGGTGAAACCCTCTCCCGGCAGACCGGTGGTAGCGGTCGCGGTGGCGGTGCCGGCGGCGGCGTGGGCCTGCGTGGTCCCGGTGAGACCAAGCTGGAGACCGACCGGCGGCGGATCCGGCACCGGATCTCCCGGCTGCGCCGCGAGATCAAGGCCATGCGGACGGTACGCCAGACCAAGCGAGCCCGCCGCACCCGCAACGCGGTGCCCGCGGTGGCCATCGCCGGCTACACCAACGCCGGCAAGTCCAGCCTGCTCAACCGGCTGACCGGCGCGGGGGTGCTGGTCGAGAACGCGCTCTTCGCCACCCTCGACCCGACCACCCGGCGGGCCACCGCCGCCGACGGTCGCCTCTACACCCTCTCCGACACGGTCGGCTTCGTCCGGCACCTGCCGCACCAGATCGTCGAGGCGTTCCGCTCGACGCTGGAGGAGGTGGCCGAATCGGACCTGGTGGTGCACGTGGTCGACGGCACCCACCCCGACCCGGAGGAGCAGGTGCGGGCGGTTCGCGAGGTGCTCGCCGAGGTCGGCGCCGACCGGCTCCCCGAACTGCTGGCGGTCAACAAGACCGACGCCGCCGACGAGGAGACGCTGCTGCGACTCAAGCGTGCCTGGCCGGACGCGATCTTCGTCTCCGCCCACTCCGGGCGGGGGATCGAGGAACTGCGCGCCGCCATCGAGGCGCGGCTGCCCCATCCGGCGGTCGAGATCCGGGCGGTGCTGCCGTACGACCGGGGTGACCTGGTCGCCCGGGTGCACCGGCAGGGCGAGGTGCTCAGCACGGCCCACCTTCCGGAGGGGACGTTGCTGCACGTCCGGGTGGATGCGGCACTCGCCGCCGAGCTGGCCCCGTTCGAGTCGGCGGAGAAGACGGTCGCCGCACGTCGTCCGTAAGGGGCCGGCGGGTCGTCCGAATGGTGAGCGGAACATGCGACACTGAGCCCATGCGGCGCGCGGTTTCCTCGATCACGGTTGCCTTCGGCCTGCTCACGGTCACCGTGGGAATCGCCGGGGCGGCGGTCGCCGCCCCGGCCCCGTCCGCCCCGGACACCGCACCGGCGGCTGGCAAGAAGCGTTGCGCGGTCACCGACGAGAAGCTCCGCGAACTCTCCGGGCTGGTCGTGACCAAGAACGGCTACATCGTGGTCAACGACAGCACGGAGATCGACAGCCACAAGCGGGTCTTCTACCTGAACGCGACGTGTGAGGTCACCAAGGGCGTCCGGTACTCCGGCCAGGGGCCACTGGACCCGGAGGACCTGGCCCTCTCCCCGGACGGCAAGACGCTCTGGATCGCCGACATCGGTGACAACGTCACCAGCACCAAGCGGCGCGAGCGGGTGGCGCTGTGGAGCATGCCGGCCAGCGGCTCGGAGGAGCCCGAACTGCACCGGGTCGCCTACCCGGAGCGCAAGCCGCACGACGCCGAGGCACTGCTGATCGGGGACGACGGCAAGCCCCTGATCATCACGAAGACGCTCAGCGGCAAGGCGGAGATCTTCACCCCGACGGCGGCGCTCAGGACCAACAATGCCGAGCCGGTGCCGATGCAGAAGGTCGGCGAGGTCGCTCTGCCCAGGACCACCACCGCC
The DNA here is from genome assembly GCF_040639195.1 of Micromonospora sp. NPDC023956. Lineage (NCBI taxonomy): Bacteria > Bacillati > Actinomycetota > Actinomycetes > Micromonosporales > Micromonosporaceae > Micromonospora > Micromonospora sp. NPDC023956. The sequence goes on along the minus strand of NZ_JBEZZN010000005.1, from coordinate 359,307 downwards.
AACGTGCTCCAGGGGCCCGGCCGGATCGCGATCACCGGGGCGGCCCGCTCACCCGACGGCAGCCGGGTGGTGCTGCGCACCTATGCCGACGCCTTCGAGTACGACGTGGCCGGCGGCGACCTCGTGGCCGCCCTGACCAAGGGCGAACCCCGGGTCACCCCGCTGGCCGACCCGTTCGGCGAGGCGATCTCCTACACCCCCGACGGCAAGCTCTTCGTCACCGTCTCCGACGCCGGCGAGCTGGGCGAGGACGCGAACGTCGACATCCTGGCGTACCCGCCGTCGACCAAGGGCGCCACGCCGGTGGCCGGGAAGCCGAAGGCCAAGGAGGCGGCCGGGGGCTCCCTGTTGGACGGGCTCAGCCTGGACGACATCACGTATCTGATCGCGGCGGTCGGTGCACTCGGCGCGCTGCTGGTCGGGGCGGGGATCGTCGGCATCGTCCGGGCCCGGCGCCGGCCACCGGCGGCGTCCCGGCGCGATCCGCAGGTCAGTGGCGAACTGCCCGCCCGTGACGAGGTCGACCGCCGTGACGGCGGCCGACCCGGTGTCCCGCCGCCGGGTCGGGAGCCGCAGCGGGGCGCGGTCTACGGTGGCCCGCCGGCCGCCACCGGTGGTCGTCCGGCCGGTCGGGCCGGCGGGGGGAACGTCTACGGCGGTGCCGCCCCACCGGCCGGGGGCGCGGTCTACGGTGGCCAGGGCGGTGCGAACGTGTACGGCGGCCCCCCCGGCGCCCCGCCCGGCGGCGGACGCGGCGGCTACCGGGACGGCGGTGGCCGGGGCCCCTCGGGCGGTCGGGGCGGTTACGGCGGCGAGGGTGCGTACGGTGGCGGCGGGTACGGCGGGGGTCGGGCCGAGCCGCCGCGCCGGGGTGCGCCCGGTCGACGACGGGACGAGCCGGACGAGTACCGTCGCCGGGGCGGACCCGACCCGGAGGGACACGGTCGCGCCAACGGTCCGGGCCACGACTACCGGGGCACCCGGTACTGACACACCGACGGCGCGGTTCTGGTGGTCGGCCACCGCTGACCGGGGCACCGCGCGGTGCCCCGGAAGCACCCGGACGACGGCGGCGACCAGTGCCGCAGCCGTCCGACCGGGGTCAGATGCGCCGGAGCACCGCCACGACGCGCCCCATGATGGTGGCGTCGTCGCCGGGAATCGGGTCGAAGGCCGGGTTCTGCGGCATCAGCCAGACGTGGCCGTCGCGTCGGCGGTAGGTCTTGACGGTCGCCTCGCCGTCGAGCATGGCGGCCACGATCTCGCCGCTGTCGGCGGTCGGCTGCTGCCGGACCACGACCCAGTCGCCGTCACAGATGGCGGCGTCGAGCATCGAGTCGCCCTTGACCTGGAGCATGAAGACCTCGCCCTCGCCCACCAGCTCGCGGGGGAGGGGGAAGATGTCCTCGACGGCCTGCTCGGCGAGGATCGGCCCACCGGCGGCGATCCGGCCCAGCATCGGCACGTACGCCGGCGTGGGACGCTGCGAGCGGGTCGCCTCGTCGTCGATCATGTCGCTGGGCGGGCGGACGTCCACCGCGCGGGGGCGGTTCGGGTCGCGCCGCAGGAAACCCTTCCGCTCCAACTCCTTGAGCTGGTACGCGACGCTGGACGGGGAGACCAGCCCGACCGCCTCGCCGATCTCCCGCACGCTGGGTGGGTAACCGTGGCGGTCCACCCAGTCCCGGATGAACTCCAGGATCCGCCGCTGGCGGGCGGTCAGGTCGACGGTGGCCGGGTCGGGGAAGGCGCTGACCACCGGCGTGACCGGGCGCACGGCGGGCTGCCCCGTCCGGCTGCGCGCGGCCCGACGGCGGGTGGCCGGTGGCCCCGCCTCGGCGATCTGCTGCGGGGGCTTCGGCCGGCTGGCCCGGTCCTCGGTCGACACGTCCGTCCTCCCTGGTCGGCGCTGGGTGCCTCGGCGGCTCGTGGTGCGTACGGACGAGCGGGGCCGCCTCGACGGCAGGCCCGCGCCCGGTTGTTCCCGACCGTATAGGTGGGATGGGTCATTTTCAAACGTCTGTACGACCTGATTCCGGCGTGTCGCCGGGAAATCCGTCCCTCCGGCGGGTCGGTTTCTGTTTAATGGTACGCCCAGTCGAACTCATGTTCGATTCTCGAGTGGTTCGGGGGTAACCGACGGCGCGTCCGGGCGTTGGACGTGGGGAGTCCCGCGTGACGCGCCGGACACCCCGGTCCAACTTGACCACCGTCGGTCCGCAGCATACGGTCGACCCCTAGATGTAGTAGTCACATGGGTGTAAGTCGCCTATAGGTTGGGTTCGACTACCGACCGCACTTCTCGTTCGCGCCCACGGCGGCCGGCCATCGACCGATGGTTCCGCCGTGATCACGCGTGTCCGGGAACGGGGCGCGACCGCGATCGATGAAGGAGGTGCGGCGATGCGGTGCCCGTACTGCCGGCACGCCGACTCCCGGGTGGTCGACTCGCGGGAGGCCGACGACGGCCAGCTGATCCGGCGTCGCCGGGCCTGCCCGGAATGTGGCAAGCGGTTCACCACGGTCGAGGAGGCAGTCCTCGCCGTGGTGAAACGGAGCGGGGTGACCGAGCCGTTCAGCCGCACGAAGATCATCGGTGGGGTCCGCAAGGCCTGCCAGGGGCGGCCGGTCGACGAGGACTCGATCGCCCTGCTGGCGCAGAAGGTCGAGGAGACCGTGCGGGCCAAGGGCGCGGCGGAGCTGCCGAGTCACGAGGTGGGGCTGGCGATCCTGGGCCCGCTGCGGGACCTGGACGAGGTGGCCTACCTCCGCTTCGCCAGCGTCTACCGGTCGTTCGACTCGCTGGCCGACTTCGAGCGCGAGATCGAGACGCTGCGGGCGGCGGCGCGCGCCCGGACCGGCGTCGGGGGCGACCCGGACGGGGCCACCGCCGCGGCCGGGGCGGGCGACCGCACCAACTGATTTTTTTCCAACGGGTACGTGACGACGCGCGGTCGGGTGGCCGCGCAGACGAGGGGGCGGATGAGATGGCGGGGGACGGCGTGACAGCGAGTCGGACGCGGACGGCGAAGAGCGGCGGGGCGGCGACCGGGCTGAAGGTCGACCGGGTGTGGACCACCGAGGGGGTGCACCCGTACGACGAGGTGACCTGGGAGCGCCGGGACGTCGTGATGACGAACTGGCGGGACGGCTCGATCAACTTCGAGCAGCGCGGGGTCGAGTACCCGGAGTCCTGGAGCGTCAACGCGGCCAACATCGTGACCACGAAGTACTTCCGGGGCGCGGTGGGCACGCAGGAGCGGGAGTGGTCGCTCAAGCAGCTCATCGACCGGGTGGTCGGCAGCTACCGGGCCGCCGGTGAGAAGTACGGCTACTTCGCGAGCCCGGCCGACGCCGAGGTCTTCGCCCACGAGCTGACCTGGATGCTGCTGCACCAGGTGTTCAGCTTCAACTCGCCGGTCTGGTTCAACGTCGGCACGCCGTCGCCGCAGCAGGTCAGCGCGTGCTTCATCCTGGCCGTCGACGACTCGATGGACTCGATCCTCGACTGGTACAAGGAGGAGGGGCTGATCTTCAAGGGCGGCTCCGGTTCCGGGGTGAACCTCTCCCGGATCCGCTCCTCCCGGGAGCTGCTCTCCTCCGGTGGCAACGCCTCCGGCCCGGTCAGCTTCATGCGCGGCGCGGACGCCTCGGCCGGCACCATCAAGTCCGGCGGCGCCACCCGGCGCGCGGCGAAGATGGTCATCCTCGACGTGGACCACCCGGACATCCAGGAGTTCGTGGTCACCAAGGCGCGCGAGGAGGACAAGATCCGCGCGCTGCGGGACGCCGGGTTCGACATGGACCTCGGCGGCGCCGACATCGTCAGCGTGCAGTACCAGAACGCCAACAACTCGGTCCGGGTCTCCGACGAGTTCATGACTGCGGTGGAGAACGACGGCGGGTTCGACCTGCGGGGCCGGCTGGACGGGGCGACGATCGAGACGGTCGAGGCGAAGCAGCTCTTCCGGTCCATCGCCCACGCCGCCTGGGAGTGCGCCGACCCCGGCCTCCAGTACGACGACACGATCAACGACTGGCACACCTGCCCGGAGACCGGGCGGATCACCGCCTCGAACCCGTGCTCGGAGTACCTGCACCTGGACAACTCGTCCTGCAACCTGGCCTCGCTGAACCTGATGAAGTTCCTCCGCGCGGACGGGGGCTTCGAGGTGGAGAAGTTCGTCCGCTCGGTCGAGCTGGTCATCACCGCGATGGACATCTCGATCTGCTTCGCCGACTTCCCCACCGAGAAGATCGGCGAGACCACCCGCGCCTACCGTCAGCTCGGCATCGGGTACGCCAACCTCGGCGCCCTGCTGATGGCCTCCGGCATGCCGTACGACTCGGACCAGGGGCGCTCGCTGGCCGCCGCGATCACCTCGCTGATGACCGGCACGGCGTACCGCCGCTCGGCCGAGCTGGCCGGCATCGTCGGCCCGTACGACGGCTACGCCCGCAACGCCGAGCCGCACAAGCGGGTGATGCGCAAGCACGCCGCCGCCAACGACGAGATCAAGCCGAGCGGCACCGTCGCCACCGCGGTCGTCCGGGAGGCGACCCGGCAGTGGACCCAGGGCAACAAGGTCGGCGACCGGAACGGCTGGCGGAACGCGCAGGCCAGCGTGCTCGCCCCCACCGGCACCATCGGCCTGATGATGGACTGCGACACCACCGGCGTCGAGCCCGACCTGGCGCTGGTGAAGTTCAAGAAGCTGGTCGGCGGCGGCTCGATGCAGATCGTCAACCAGACGGTCCCCCGCGCCCTGCGCAGCCTCGGCTACCCGGAGGAGCAGGTCGAGGCGATCGTCGAGCACATCGCCGACCACGGTCACGTGGTGGACGCCCCCGGCCTCAAGCCGGAGCACTACCCGGTCTTCGACTGCGCCATGGGCGAGCGCTCCATCGCCCCGATGGGGCACGTACGGATGATGGCGGCCGTCCAGCCGTTCATCTCCGGCGCGATCTCCAAGACGGTGAACATGCCGGAGGCGGCCACCGTCGAGGACGTCGAGAAGATCTACTTCGAGGGCTGGAAGCTCGGCCTCAAGGCGCTGGCGATCTACCGGGACAACTGCAAGGTCGGCCAGCCGCTCTCGGTGGCCAAGCCGAACAAGGGTGCCGAGGCCGCGTCGACCGAGGTCGAGAAGGTCGTGGAGAAGGTCGTCGAGTACCGCCCGGTGCGCAAGCGGCTGCCGAAGAAGCGTCCGTCCCAGACGGTCAGCTTCTCCGTCGGCGGCGCCGAGGGGTACCTCACCGCGTCGTCGTACCCGGACGACGGCCTGGGCGAGGTCTTCCTCAAGATGTCCAAGCAGGGTTCCACGCTGGCCGGGGTGATGGACGCCTTCTCGGTGGCCATCTCCATCGGCCTCCAGTACGGCGTCCCGCTGGAGACGTACGTCAGCAAGTTCACCAACATGCGGTTCGAGCCGGCCGGGATGACCGACGACCCGGACGTGCGGATCGCCGCCTCGGTGATGGACTACATCTTCCGTCGCCTGGCGCTGGACTTCCTGCCCTACGACAACCGCGCCGAGCTGGGCATCTTCACCGCCGCCGAGCGGACCGCCCAGATGCGGGCCGAGGCGGAGGCGGCCGAGGGCGGTGCGGACCTCACCGCGATGGCCGCCTCCGCCCCGGTCGAGAACCGGCCCGAGCCGGCGGCCGGGCCGGTCGCCGAGGCCGCCGTCGCCAAGCCGGCGCCGTCGGTCGGTTCCTCCACCGAGCTGCTGGAGGCCGTGATCGGCAAGGCCGCCGACGCGCCGCTCTGCTTCACCTGCGGTACGAAGATGCGCCCCGCCGGCAGCTGCTACGTCTGCGAGGGCTGCGGCTCCACCAGCGGCTGTAGCTGACAGGGCCGCGAGTTGCCTTCAATGCACCATTCGGCCTGAGTGGCAACATGACGTAGTCGCACGTCAGGAGGGGGGTCCGGAGATGTCCGGGATCCCCCTCCTGCGTCCTTGAGTAGGGAAAACGCGACGGTCAAGCCGTGTGTGCAGTTGTGCGGCGGCTGGTTTCTGTCTTGCCGACGATGAGACCCGCTGGTTAAGTCGGCTATGGCTGGGTTGTTTCTCTTACGTAACTCACGGGTAGGTGATTCTGATCATAGGGTGCCCTCTGAACTCCAAGCGGAGCTGCGAAGTTGCCAATGGGTCGGCTCTGGCCAGGTCTTTCCTCGTCTGCATGGAAAACTAACTATTTGTTGGTGGTGTCAGCGGCTGTCCATGCCTCGGTACCATCGCCCAATGGGCAAGCGCAGCCGTCCTCGGCGATCGGGGCGGAAAGCCTTCAGTCGCACTCGTGCATCTCGCCTTGTCAACGCTGCCGCCGGATCAAAAGATGGTTCCGATGCGAGTGCCGTTGGCGTCGATGGATCGTCGGCTGGCAAGCGATCCAACAGGCTCACTGCCTGGATGGCCGTGGGGACACTTGTTGTCAACGCCCTGATGCTTCACGTGGCCTGTAGTAATGGTCGGAGCACTGAGCGGTCCGCCACTGTCAGCGAGCGGGCTCTTCGTGACCAGCAGGCCGCGACGAGGGACCAGGTCGACACGAACCGCGTTGAGCGGGAGCGCAACGAGCGTGAGTTGCGTGAGGTGAGCCAGAAGGACGCTGCGCTCATATCTGTCGAGATATCTGGATATCGGCAGATGGACCGCCTTGTTGTTGATAACAACACCCAGATCGTGCTCGTCAACCGCTCAAAGGCTGACGCTTTCCACGTTACGCTGACAATTGAACACGACGATCAGCGCGATGATGACGGGGTGCCGAAGGGCCACGCCCGATTCGGTGTTCCCGGCATCGTTTCCGCCTGTAGCGTCCGAACGTTCAACCTGCCAGTTGACCTGCACCGCAGCGAGCAGCATCCCGGGCTCCGCGGTCAGGTGCTCCATGCCATCGACCCGCTGGTCTATTTCATTCAGGCGGGCTCCCGGTGGCAGTACCATCAGAAGTCCGGTGGGTACCGTTTGAAGCTTACCCCTGGCGTGCAGGCCGATGATCGAGATCGGGACGCTAACGATGTCGGCGATCTGGTAGAGATTGGCTCGCGTCGGCTGTCGGATTGTCAGAAATAGCCGATCCTGCTGTAGTGACGCGGTCGCTGGACAGGAAGATCAGGCTGTAAGTGACACCTGGCTCCCGGATCGCCGAGTGTCGGGGTACTTCCCGCGCAGACAGTTGGTAGCTCAATGCGCGCCCGGAGTTTTCATCCACCGTGAGAACATGTCGGTTCTTGCCTTCGTCGCCGGTGGTGATGGCGAGGCCAGAGCGCCCGAGCGGGTCGCTCGCACTCCGACAGATCCCGAGCGCGGTGCTGTCGGCGACGACCTGGAGCAGACTGGATCGTTGCCGGGGCCGTAGCGTGTGGTATCTGTACATCTCGGACGCTGCCGACAGGACGGCGTGCGGGCCGTTCTCGACCGGGTCCTGGGCGGCCAGCTGTCGGGCGAGCTTCTCAGGCTCCTCGCTTGGATCGGGTACCGGTATGGCTAGCTCTCCCGGCTCGTATCGCACTGAACGGGGTGGGACGGCGGCGAAGCTGGTCAACCATCCCGACGTCTGGAGTGCGTCAAGGGACAGCGAGGGCAGGGTGCGGATCTCGCGCCGTCCCGAGCGGTCGGACGCCCACCAGGTCTGCTCCTCGAGCATCTGTGGCGGTGGATCCGGTACTGGACTTGTCGTGTCCCTGAACCAGACGAGTGATCGGATGTGAGCGTAGCGGCCTCCGCCTGTCGGTTCTTTGATCTGGCCCACCCGACTCGCCAACTGCCGCAGGTGGCTCTGAGCTGTCGCGTCGGTCAGCGGGGCGCACTGCTCCGACGGGGCGGCCGAGGAACCGGGTGGCGAGTGCCTGTCGGCCTCGACACGAGGGTGGCCCGGAGAGCCGCAACCGCTCAGCGTTCCGGTCGATGCCAGAGCGAGCATGGTGGCCAGCAGCGTGGCGTGGTGAGGGCGGACCAGGCGCCGGTCGCCCGAAACATTCGCCACCTTCGTCCCCCCGGTAGTCGGCAGCTCGTCTGCACACCCTGTCCTACCCGATCGCCAACTGTCAATCATCGGAAGGTGTTACGCCAGTAGACGTCCACCTGGTCCGGGGGTGTCGCACCGCCGGTCCGATGCTGCGAGGTGGAGCCGTGGATCTTTCTGTTCAGGGGCATCGGGGAGACGTCCTCAGATCGTTGATCTTCCGGCGTCGTGGGCCTGGAGATGAATGAACAAACTTCATCCGGAAGTGCAAAGCGCAGCTGGGCGACGATTGACGGGCGTCGGTATAGTCAGAACATCGGCTGTTACCGTTCTGATCTACAATAGGTGATCACGGTGCCGCAGTCTGGTCGAGTCCTGCAACATTCCGAGATTGGTATTGGAGTGTGGTGGAAGAATGTCCAGAACACCCAGGTGGCCAAATGCCGCTACTCTCGCGATCGTGCTGTTGCTTTCCTTCGGTACCGCGTCTCCGTCAGCACTGGCCAGCCCCTCCGACCAGGCCCGGCAGCAGAGAATCGAGGCGCATCTGAAGGCGTATCCGGGTGGAATCCAGATCAATGCAAACGAGATCAGCTACGCCGGACGATCGTTCGTCATGTCCTTCGAGCGGTCAGTGCGGTCGCTGCAGGGTGCTGATTGCCCGTCGGGCATGGTGTGTTACTACGAAGGTAGGAACTTCGGCTACCCCCGGGGTCGATACTCCGGCTGCTCCTGGCTGGATTTGGCTAGTCTCGGCTGGAACGATCGAATGGAGTCGGTGCACTACAACGCTCCGACGGGGACGGCGTACTTCTGGAACCATGGATCGGTGGATAGTCACGCCTACGACTCGTTGCTCTTTCGATACGGCACTGGCAATCGAATCGACGCCGACCTCAGCCCCAACTTGAACAAGGCTGATCATGTCGAGAGAAGATGCTGAAGCACGCAGGGAAGGCCCCCGTTGTCGTGGAGCCCGTCAGCGTCGTGCGGGCCCGGTAACCGGCGCTCCCGGTGGTACGGGCGACCGGCCCGCCGCTGGCGTCAGGTGCCCCGACCGACCGGCGGCGGCCCCTACACTCGCCACGTGCCTGGGAAGCCACTACCTCTGGCGGCGCGGTCGTTGACCGAGCCGCACCCGGCGCGGCTGGCGCCTGACCATCCGGACCGGGAACGGATCCTCGCCGCGCACGCCGCCGCACTGGCCGCCGGTGCGGCCGGCTACCCCGACCCGTCGACCGGGCTCTTCGTGCTCACCGCCGGGTTCCTCGCCCGGCGCGGCACCTGCTGTGGGCGCGGCTGCCGGCACTGCCCGTACGTCACCGACTGACCCGGACGGCCCGCCACGCGCCGACCGTCCGGAATGCGACGACTCAGCCGGCGGCGACGAACACCCGGGAGGCGACCTCACGGGGGAGGCGGATCTTCTCACCCGAGCGGTCGATGGTGACCGCGTCCCGTTCCTGGGCGACGGTGACCCTGGCGCCCGGGTCCACCCCGGCGGCGTGCAGTTGGCGCAGCACGTCCGCGTCGGTCTGCACGCTCTCGCAGATCCGCCGCACGGTCACCGTGCCGACCAGACCGGGGAAGGCCAGGTTGCGTTCGCCCTCGGCCACCTCGACGGTGGGCTGCTCCGGCGGACCCAGCTCATCCAACCCCGGAATGGGGTTGCCGTAAGGGGAGCGGGTGGGGCGGTTGAGCAGGTCGTACACCCGCTTCTCCACCGCGTCGCTCATCACGTGCTCCCACCGGCAGGCCTCCTGGTGGGCCTCCTCGTAGGGCATACCGATCACGTTGACCAGCAGCAGTTCGGCGAGGCGGTGCTTGCGCATCACCGACACCGCCGTGTTGCGCCCCAGCGCGGTCAGCGTGAGATGCCGGTCGCCCTCGACGGTGAGCAGCCCGTCGCGTTCCATCCGGGCGACGGTCTGGCTGACGGTCGGACCGCTCTGGTGCAGCCGCTCGGCGATCCGCGCGCGCAGCGGCGGCACCCCCTCCTCCTCGAGTTCGAGAATGGTGCGTAGGTACATTTCGGTCGTGTCGACCAGGTCGTGCCGGCCCATCTACCTCCACCTCTCCTCGGAGGTAGCCACGCCCTTGGTCGTGTCGACCGGATCATGTTTCACGTCGCAGGTCCTCCCGAAGACCGATGCTACCTCGGTAACCGGCCGACGACCGCTGGCGAACCGCCGGTCAGGACGACGCGATGGGGTTAACTGGACGCCATGTCCGGTACCGATGATCTGCTGGTCGAGGCGGCGGAGCTGGCCGTCGAGATCGGTCACGACCGCCCGCCCGTCCTGCTCGACGTCCGCTGGCGGCTCGCCGGCCCGCCCGGCCGGGCCGACCACGCCGCCGGGCACCTACCCGGCGCGGTCTTCGTCGACCTGGACACCGAGCTCTGCGGCCCGCCCGGTCCCGCCGGGCGGCACCCGCTGCCCGACCCGGCCGTGCTCCAGGTGGCGCTGCGTCGGGCCGGCGTCCGGCAGGGGCACCCGGTGGTGGTGTACGACGGCGGTGACGGGATGGCCGCCGCGCGGGCCTGGTGGACGCTGCGCTGGGCCGGACACCGTCCGGTCCGGCTGCTGCACGGGGGCTTCCCGGCCTGGGTGGCCGCCGGCCTGCCGGTCGACACCGACGTCCCCGTCCCCACGCCCGGTGACGTCACCGTCCGTCCCGGTGGGCTGCCGGTGCTCGACGCCGACGCCGCCGCCCGACTGGCCGCCACCGACCGGGCGGTGCTGCTCGACGTGCGCGCCGCCCCCCGCTACCGGGGCGAGACCGAGCCGATCGACCCGGTGGCCGGGCACGTCCCCGGCGCGACGAACCTGCCCGCCCCGGAGTACGTCACCGAGGGGCGCTTCCCCGCCGCCGCCGCGCTGCGGGACCGGTTCACCGCCGCCGGGGTGACCGACGGCTGGCCGGTCGGCGCGTACTGCGGTTCCGGGGTGACCGCCGCCCAGACGGTGCTGGCGCTGCACCTCGCCGGCCGGACCGACGCGGCCCTGTACGTCGGCTCGTGGAGCGACTGGGTGGCCGACCCGGACCGACCGGTCGCCACCGGGGCGCAACCGGGACGGTGACCGCCCCACCACCGGCGGCGGGGGCCGCCCCGCCCGCGTGCGACGATGGCCGCATGGCCGACGACACGGTGGTGGTCTGGGACGAGGCGCTGCTCGCCTACGACCTCGGTGACCATCCCCTCGATCCGGTACGGGTGGAGTTGACCGTCGCCCTCGCCCGCGAACTGGGCGTGCTGGACCGGCCCGGGGTGCGTCTGGTGCGCCCCGCGCCGGCCGACGAGGCGCTGCTGACCCGGGTGCACCGGGCGGACTACCTGGACGCGGTCCGGGCGGCCCCGCACGACCCGTTCTTCTCCGGGTACGGCCTGGGCACCTCCGATAATCCGGTCTTCGAGGGCATGCACGAGTCCAGCGCGCTGGTGGCCGGCGCGACCGTGGCCGCCGCCGAGGCGGTCTGGCGCGGCGAGGCCCGGCGCGCGGTCAACGTGGCCGGCGGGCTGCATCACGCCATGGCCGGGCGGGCCGCCGGTTTCTGCGTCTACAACGACCCGGCGGTGGCCATCGCCCGCCTGCTCGACCTCGGCGCGGAGCGGATCGCCTACGTCGACGTGGACGTGCACCACGGCGACGGGGTGCAGCAGATCTTCTGGGACGAGCCCCGGGTGTTGACGGTCAGCCTGCACGAGACGCCGCTCGCGCTCTTCCCCGGTACCGGTTTCCCCGACGAGACGGGTGGCCCGGCGGCGCCGGGCAGCGCGGTGAACCTGCCACTGCCGCCGGGCACCGACGACGCCGGTTGGCAGCGGGCGTTCCACGCGGTCGTGCCGTCGGTGCTGCGCACGTTCCGCCCCCAGGTGCTCGTCAGCCAGTGCGGTGCCGACGGGCACCGGCTCGACCCCCTGGCCGACCTGCGGCTCAGCGTCGACGGGCAACGGGCCACCTACCTGGCGCTGCGGGCGCTCGCCGACGAGCTGTGCGAGGGCCGCTGGGTGGCCACCGGCGGCGGGGGTTACGCCCTGGTCGAGGTGGTGCCCCGGGCCTGGACTCACCTGCTGGCGGTGGCCACCGGCGACCCGGTCGACCCGGCCACCCCCACCCCACCGGCCTGGCGGGCACTGGCCGCCGCCCGCCGTCCGGGCCGGGAGGTGCCGTTACGGATGGGCGACGGCGTGGACCCGTCGCACGAGCCGTGGCAACCGACCGGTGAGCCCGACGCCGTGGACCGGGCCGTCGCCGCCACCCGCCGCGCGGTCTTCCCGCTGTTCGGGCTCGACCCGCACGACCCGAGAGACTGACCGCGCGACCCGCGCGACCGGGCGTGCGACCGAGAGACTGAACCACCCGGGGAGGTACCGGACGTGACCACGGTGGACCCGCCGGTGGACGTGCTGCTCAGCGACGGTACGACCGTCCAGTTGCGGCCTATCCACCCGGACGACGCGCCGGGCATCGTGGCGATGCACTCCCGCTTCTCCGAGCGCACCCGCTACCTGCGCTACTTCTCCCCGTACCCGCGCATCCCGGACCGGGACCTGCGCCGTTTCGTGTACGTCGACCACCACGACCGGGAGGCGTTCGTGGTGCTGGCCGGCGACCGGATCGTCGCGGTCGGCCGGTACGAGCGGCTCGGCCCCCGCTCACCCGACGCCGAGGTGGCGTTCGTGGTGGAGGACGCCTACCAGGGCCGGGGCATCGGTTCGGTGCTGCTGGAGCATCTCGCCGAGGCGGCCGGACGGGCCGGCATCACCTCCTTCGTCGCCGAGGTGCTCCCGGCCAACGGGGCGATGCTGCGGGTCTTCGCCGATTTCGGCTACCAGGTGCAGCGGCAGTTCGCCGACGGCGTGGTGCACCTGAGTTTCCCGATCGCCCCGACCGAGCAGACCCTCCAGGTGCAGCGGGGCCGGGAACAGCGCACCGAGGCCCGGTCGATCGCCCGGCTGCTCGCCCCGCGCGGGGTGGCCGTCTACGGCGCCAGCGCCACCGGGCAGGGCGTCGGCGCGGCGGTGCTCGGCCACCTGCGTGACCTCGGGTTCGTCGGGGCGGTCGTCCCGGTGCACCCCGGTGCCGCCACGGTCGCCGGGCTGCCCGCGTACCCGTCGGCGGCCGACGCCGGTCAGCCGGTGGACCTGGCGGTCGTCGCGGTCGCCCCGGAGGCGGTGCCGGCCGTGGTGGCCGACGCGGCCCTCGCCGGGGCGCACGGCCTGGTGGTGATCTCCGCCGGATTCGCCGAGGCCGGCGCGGCGGGGGCGGCGGCGCAGCGGGCCCTGGTCCGCCAGGCACACGCGGCGGGAATGCGGGTGGTCGGCCCGAACTGCCTGGGCATCGCCAACACCGACCCGGCGGTACGCCTCAACGCCACCCTCGCCCCGGTCCTGCCGCCGGCCGGGCGGGTCGGCTTCTTCAGCCAGTCCGGCGCGTTCGGGGTGGCCCTGCTCGCCGAGGCGGACCGGCGCGGCCTGGGGCTGTCCAGCTTCGTCTCCGCCGGCAACCGGGCCGACGTCTCCGGCAACGACCTGCTCCAGTACTGGCAGGACGACCCGGCCACCGACGTGATCATGCTCTACCTGGAGACCTTCGGGAACCCGCGCAAGTTCGCCCGGCTGACCCGACGGATCGGCCGGTCCAAGCCGGTGGTGGCGCTCGCCTCCCCGGCCCGCCCGGCCGCCCTGCCCAATGGTCCGGACGCGGTGGCGGTCAGTGCGCTCTTCGCCCAGTCCGGTGTGATCCGGGTGGACACCGTGGCCGAACTCCTCGACGTCGGGGTGCTGTTGGCCAAGCAGCCGCTGCCCGCCGGTCGACGGGTCGGCGTGGTCGGCAACTCCTCCGCGCTGACCGTGCTCGCCGCCACCGCCTGCGCGGCGCACGGGCTCGACGTCGCGGTCGGCTACCCGCGCCACGTCGGACCGCAGGCGGGGGCGAGCGAGTTCGCCCTGGCCCTGACCCGTACCGCCGCCGACGAGCGGGTCGACGCGCTGGTCGCGGCCTTCGCCCCACCGCTGCCCGGACAGCTGGCCGACAGCGACGCCGACTTCGCCGCCGCGCTCTCCGCCGTGTTGGACGCGGGCAAACCGGTGGTGGCGACGTTCCTGGCCGGCGGACTCCCCGCCGACGTGCCGGCCTACTCCGGGGTGGAGGAGGCGGTCCGGGCGCTGGCCCGGGTCACCACGTACGCGGACTGGCTGCGCCGGCCACCGGGCACCCTGCCCGCACTGCCCGACGTCGACACCGCCGCAGCCGAGGTGGCGATCCGCGCCGACGGCTCCGACCAGGCCGCCCGGCTGCTCGCCGCGTACGGCGTCGAGGTGGTCGACTCGGTGCCGGTGCGCTCCGCCGACGAGGCCGTCGAGGCCGCCGGACGGCTCGGCCTCCCGGTGGCGCTGAAGGCGGCGGCCGCCGGGCTGCGGCACCGTCTCGACCTCGGTGCGGTCCGCCTCGACCTGGCCGACCCGGTCGCGGTACGCCGGGCGTACGACGAACTGGCGGCGGTCTTCGGCGCGGACGCCCTGGTGCAGGCGATGGTGCCGCCGGGGGTGGCGTGTGTGGTGGAGCTGGTGGAGGATCCGACGTTCGGGCCGCTGGTCGGCTTCGGCCTGGGCGGGGTCGCCACCGAGTTGCTCGGTGACCGGGCCTGGCGCGCGGTCCCGCTGACCGATCGGGACGCCCGCGAGCTGGTCGACGAGCCGCGCGCGGCCCCGCTGCTGCGCGGCTACCGGGGTGCCGAGCCGGTCGACCGGGACGCCCTGGTCGACCTGCTGCTCCGGGTCGGCCGGCTCGCCGACGACCAGCCCCGGCTCCGGGCGCTCACCCTGAATCCGGTGCTGGTCCGCGCCGACGGCATCTCGGTGCTGCACGCCACCGCCCGGATCGGTGCCGCCACCACCCGCCCCGACACCGGCCCCCGCCGGATCTGACCGGGCCGGCGCCGCCGGCCTCCCTCGCATCGACGTCCGGTTCGGCGGTCGCGGTCATTCCCCGCCGGGCACGGCCGAGGGCCCCGGCGAACCGCCGGGGCCCTCGTGTGGTGCCGATTCAGCTCGCGTACGCCTCCAGCCGCTGCGCCCGCTCCGGGTCGCGGAGCTTGAGCAGGGTCACCTTCTCGATCTGCCGGATGCGCTCCCGGGAGAGACCGAACTCCCGGCCGACCTCGTCGAGGGTGCGCTGCCGGCCGTCGTCGAGGCCGAACCGGAGCCGGATCACCGCCTCCTCCCGCTGCGAGAGGGTGGCCAGCACGATCCGGACCTCCTGGCGGAGCTGCCCGTTGGCGATCTGGTCGCCGGGCTCCTGCCGAGGGTCGACGGCGGCGACGAAGTCACCGAGGGCGCTCTCGCCGTCCTCGCCGACGGCCTGGTCCAGGCTGACCGGCTCCCGGTCGTACGAGATCAGCTCGATGACCTGGAACTCCGGCACGCCGAGGGTGACCGCGACCTCGGCGACGGTGGGCTCGCGACCCAGCGAGACCGACAGCTCACGGCGGACCCGGACCATCCGGTTGACCTGCTCGACCATGTGCACCGGGATGCGGATGGTGCGGGCCTGGTCGGCCATGGCGCGGGTGATGGCCTGGCGGATCCACCAGGTGGCGTAGGTGGAGAACTTGTAGCCCTTGGTGTAGTCGAACTTCTCGACGGCGCGGATCAGGCCGAGGTTGCCCTCCTGGATGAGGTCGAGGAAGGCCATGCCCCGCCCGGTGTACCGCTTGGCGATGCTGACCACCAGCCGCAGGTTCGCCTCCAGCAGGTGATCCTTGGCGGCGCGGCCCTCGGCCGCGACGACCTTCAGGTCCGCCCGGAGTTGGGCGGAGACCGGAGTGCAGGTGGCGAGCTTCTCCTCGGCGAAGAGGCCGGCCTCGATCCGCTTGGAGAGCTCGACCTCCTGGGCGGCGGTGAGCAGCTTGGTCCGTCCGATGCCGTTGAGGTACGCCCGGACCAGGTCGGTCGACGTGCCGCGCTCGTCGGTGGCGTCCAGGTCCACCAGGGTCTCCACGGACGCGTGGTCGTCGGTGTCGGTCGTGGCCGGGGTCATCGGGTGCTCGCTCATCTGCAGAACCATCTCTGTCGCCTCCCCGCGTCAACTTCGCGCGTACCGGGCCAGTGGCGCCGGTGACACACAGCTTGCCGTGAGGCGCGTGAAACGGGAGTGAGGCGATCGGGGAACCGACAGGAACAGCCGACGAACGTGTGGCGGTGATTGCGCTGGCCGGTTACGTTGCCACCGGTCGGCCAGTCGGGCGACCACGACAAGGTAACCGGAGGTCGGTGTGGTCTTCAAGAAACTCATGCAGGCGATGGGCGTGGGCGGTCCGTCGGTCGAGACGGTGCTCGCCAACCCCAACTGCCGGCCGGGCGGCCACCTGGAGGGGCGGATCCAGGTGCTCGGTGGGGACCATGCGACGGACGTCGAGTACCTGGCGCTCGGACTGGTCACCCGGGTCGAGGTGGAGAGCGGCGACAGCGAGTACGAAACCACCCAGGAGTTCCACCGCCAGCAGGTCACCGGCCCGTTCCGGCTGGAGGCCGGGCAGCGGTACGACGTGCCGTTCCGCTTCGAGGTGCCGTGGGAGACCCCGCTCACCACCCTCTACGGGCAGCACCTGCACGGCATGACCATGGGCCTGCGTACCGAGCTGGAGGTGGCTCGGGCGGTCGACAAGGGCGACCTGGACGCGGTGGCGGTGCACCCGCTGCCGGCCCAGGAGCAGATCCTCCAGGCGCTGCTGCGGCTGGGCTTCCGGTTCGCCCGCGCCGACGTGGAACGGGGCCGGATCTACGGCGTGCAGCAGCACCTGCCGTTCTACCAGGAGATCGAGTTCTACCCCGCGCCGCAGTACGCCAGCGGGATGAACCAGCTCGAACTGACCTTCGTCACCACCCCGCAGCACATCCAGGTGGTCCTGGAGATGGACAAGCGGGGTGGCCTGTTCACCGAGGGACGGGACGCGTTCGGCCGGTTCACCGTCGACCACGCGACCGCCGGGCAGACCGACTGGCCCGCCCAGATCGACGGTTGGCTCCGCCAGTCCCTCCAGCGGCGCGGTCTCTTCTTCTGACCGACGGCGGGGCGGCGCAGGTTCGCGACGCCAGGTCCGACTGGGCGGGGTCACGCCGTGGCGTGACCCCGCCAGCCGTACCGACGCCCCGGGTGCCGCTGACCGGGTGCACCCGGTCAGAGGTCGAGGAGGATCGTGCGGGGGCCGACGTTGACGCTCTCGACCAGCATGTGGGCGCGGAAGCGGCCGGTGGCGACCGTGGCACCCCTCGACCGCAGCGCCTCGACGACCTCGGTGACGAGCGGCTCGGCCACCTCGGCGGGGGCGGCGGCGGTCCAACTGGGCCGGCGGCCCTTGCGGGCGTCGCCGTAGAGGGTGAACTGACTGACCACCAGGACCGGTGCCCCGGTCTCCGCCGCGGACCGCTCCTCGTCGAGGATGCGCAGCTCGTGGAGCTTGCGGGCCATCGTCCGGGCGGTCTCCGGGGTGTCGGTGTGGGTCACCCCGAGCAGCACCAGCAGGCCGTCGGTGACCGCCCCGACCACCTCGCCGTCCACCGTGACGCTGGCCCGGCCGACCGTCTGCACCACCGCCCGCATCAGGCGGTCACCGGCTCGACGAAGCCCCGCTCGACCAGGTGCGCCACGAGCGGGCCGGCCGCCTCGGCCAACTCGTCGGTGGCGACGTCGTGCGCGGCGGCCAGCAGGGCGAGCTGGTCGCGCAGCGGCAGCCGGCCGTCCGCGCCCCCGACCAGGGCCAGCACCAGGGGGTCGATCTCCTCGCTCCACCGCAGCCCGTGCGGTGCGGCCAGCACCTGCCGGTCCACCGCCCAGCCCTCGTCGCCCATGGTCGCCTCCTGCCGCAGCTGCAACCCCTCGGCCGCCCGGTACCGGTGCGCGAGCAGCCCTGCGGCGTCGTGGGCGCGCAGCCAGTCCTGCCGGTCGAACCAACCGGCGACGTGGTCACCCATCGGTGGCTCGACCCGCTGCCGCAGGTCCTCCACCCGGACCACCGGATCGTCGTGGCCGCCGTTGCGCAGGCTGACGATGCCGAAGCCGACCGCCTCGACCCGGTGCGCGTCGAACCAGTCCAGCCAGGCGGCCATCCGGTGCGGGTCGGGGGTCTCGCCGACGTCGGTCAGCCACAGGTTGACGTACGCCATCGGGTCGGCCACCTCGCGCTGGACCACCCAGGCGTCCAGCCCGGTGCCGGCGAACCAACCGGTGACCCGTTCACCCCAGTCCTCGCCGGTGACGTGCACCCAGTTCGCCAGGTACTGCATCGTGCCGCCCTCGGTGAGCAGCCCGGGGGCAGCGGCGGCCAGCTCCGCGCCGACCGCGTCGCCGACCCGGCCGGAGTCCCGGTAGACGTGGGTGGTCGTACCCGGCCCGACCACGAACGGGGGGTTGCTCACCACCAGGTCGAAGCGGCGACCGGCGACCGGGGCCACCAGGTCACCCCGGAGCAGTTCCCAGTCCAGCCCGTTGAGCGCGGCGGTGGTGGCCGCGAAGCGCAGCGCCCGTGCCGAGAGGTCGGTGGCGGTGACCCGGCGGGCGTGGGTGGACAGGTGCAGGGCCTGGACGCCGGAACCGGTGCCGAGGTCGAGGGCGGTCTCCACCGGCCGACGGACCGTCGCGCCGAGCAGGGTCTGCGTCGCCCCACCCACGCCGAGCACGTGCTCGGCGTGCAACGGACCGGGCCGGGCGCTGGCCGGCAGGTCGGCGAGCACCCACCAGTCGTCCCCGTACGGCTCCAGGTCGATGCCGGCGCGCAGGCCGCCGCCGGACCGCTCGACCAGGCCGGCGGCGAGGGCCTCGGCCACGGTCAGTGGGGCGAGGGCGGCGGCGACCGGCCCCTCCGGCTCGACCTGTTCGCAGATGAACAGGCGGACCAGCGTGCCGAGCCGGTCCCGGTCCTCGGTCGCGCGCAGGGCGGCCCGGTGGTCGTTGCGGCCCATCGCCGCGGTGGCCTGCGGTCCGAGCCGGGCGGCGACACCGGCGGCGGTGAAACCGGCGCTGGTCAGCGCGGTGCGCAACCGGTCGATCCCGGCGGGGGAGAGCAGCATGTCGTCTTCGTCCACCTCGCCATCCTGCCTGCCCGGCGGGACGGCACCGGCACCACCCACGACATCCGGTGGGAACCGTCGCTTCCGTCGCGGGCCGGTCCGGTAGGTCGCGCCGGTCGGCGGGGCCCGGCCGGGCAGGATGAGCCGTATGACGCTCTCGCTGCCCATCGACCCCGAGGCCAACCGGCTGCTCAACCACGATCCGCTGGCCCTGCTCGTCGGCATGGTCCTGGACCAGCAGATTCCGCTGGAGAAGGCGTTCACCTCGCCGTACGTGCTGGCGCAGCGGCTGGGGCACCCGCCGGACGCCCGGGAGCTGGCGGCGTACGACCCGGAGGGGCTGGTCGAGGTCTTCGCCCGCCCGCCGGCGCTGCACCGGTTCCCGAAGGCCATGGCGACCCGGGTGCAGGAGGTGTGCCGGGTGCTCGTCGAGCGGTACGACGGGGACGCCGCCCGGATCTGGACCGACGTCGCGGACGGTGGCGAGCTGCTCCGCCGCCTCACCGACCTGCCCGGGTTCGGCCGGCAGAAGGCACAGATCTTCCTGGCCCTGCTCGGCAAGCGCCTCGACGTCCACCCGACGGGCTGGCGGGAGGCGGCCGGCGGGTACGGCGACGCGGACGCGTACCGGTCGGTGGCCGACATCACCGACGAGGTGTCCCTGCGCCGGGTGCGGGAGTACAAGCAGCAGCAGAAGGCGGCGGTCCGGGCGGCGAAGGACTGACCCGCCCCCGCCCTCGGGCAGGGCCGACCCGATCGCGGCCCGGGGCGGCGGGGCAATCCCTTGCGTCGATTGTCGCCGTCACCGGTGGCGAGGTGACAGGATGGATCGAATCCCTCGAGGAGGTCGTGTGAAGCGACAGGCGTACGAGCCGATCCTGATCACCGACGCCCCGCGCAGCCAGGACGACCAGCTCACCAGCCGTCAGCGACGGTACGTCGCGATGATGTCCGTCCGGGCGGCCTGCCTGGTCGTGGGGGCCGTCCTGGTCGGGGCACAGGCCCCGCTGCTCTGGCTGTGGCTGCCGCTCTGCGGCGTCGGCATGGTGCTCATCCCCTGGCTGGCGGTGCTGATCGCCAACGACCGGCCGCCGAAGGAGGAGCACCGGTTGTTCCACCGGCCGTCGCGCCGCGAGGCACCCCCGCCGCGCAGCCTCGCCGCCACCGAGGAGCGCCCGCACCGGGTCATCGACGCCGAACTCTGAGGTCCGGCCTCATCGGGTCGGCCGCGCGCCGATCCCGCTGACCGCCCGAGCGCCCAGGTCCCCGGCGCGGGCCAGCGCCGCCGTCGGGGTCGCCCCGGTCAGCCAGCCGGCGAGCAGCCCGGCCGCGAAGGCGTCCCCGGCTCCGGTGACGTCGACCACCGTCACCCGCCGGGCCGGTGCCGATGTCACCGTGCCGTCCGGTCCGGCCCACACCGCCCCCGCCGACCCGCACTTGACCACCACGTGCCGGGCCGTGGCGGCCAGCGTCCGGGCCCGCTCGGCCGGATCGGCGCCGCCGGCGAGCACCTCCGCCTCGTCCGAGTTGACCAGGAGCAGGTCGACGTCGCGTACCCAGTCGAGGAAGACCGCCGCACCGATCCGCCGCAGCGGCGCCGCGGACGCCGCGTCGACGCTGGTGGTGAGTCCGGCCGCGCGCGCGGCGGCCAGCGCCGTTCGTCCCGCGTCGCGGGTGGCGGCGTCCAGCAGGGGGTACGCCGACAGGTGCAGGTGCCGCGCGTCCGGCACCCCGGCCAGGGCGGCGCGCACCCACGCGCCGGTCAGCTCCTCGTTCGCCCCGCGCTCGGTGAGCATGGTCCGCTCCTCGTCCGAGGCGAGCACCACCACGCTGCCGGTCGGTCGGTCGCCGTGTGCGGTGACCGCGCAGTCCACCCCGACGCGGGTCAGCTCGACGACGCGCGCCCGCCCGGCCTCGTCGTCGCCGACCGCCCCGACCAGGGTGACCGGTACGCCCACCTCGGCCAGCCAGGCGGCGGTGTTGGCGCCCTGCCCGCCCCCGGTGACCCGGATCGCGGCCGGGGTGTCCGAACCGGTCGCCAGCGGACCGGCGACCACCGCGACCACGTCGGTCACGATGTCGCCGACCACGACCACCCGACCCGCACGGCTCATCCGGCGACGGTCCCGGCGGCGGCCACCGCGATCCGTCCGGCCAGGTCCGCGTTGCGCAGGATGATCCGGACGTTCACCGCCAGGCTCGCCCCCTCGGTGGCCGCGTGGAAGTGGGCGAGCAGGTACGGGGTGACCGCCTTGCCGGTCACCCCGTCCCGGTCGAGCAGGGCCAGTCCGTCGGCGAGGGTGCGGTCGTGCAGGTCCCGGTCGAGTTGCTCGTCGACGGGGAGCGGGTTGGCCACCACGAGTCCACCGTCGTGCAGGCCGTGCGCGGCGCGGGCGGCCAGCACCGCCGCCACCTGCTCGGGCGAGTCGACCGACCAGTCCAGGTCGAAGCCGCCGTCGGTGACGAAGAAGCCCGGGAAACGGTGGGTGCGGTAGCCCACCACCCCGACGCCGAGCGTCTCCATCCGCTCCAGGGTCGCCCCGACGTCGAGGATCGACTTGACCCCGGCGCAGACCACCGCGACCGGGGTGCGGGCCAGGGTGGTCAGGTCGGCCGACTCGTCGAAGGACTGCCCGGCGTCCCGGTGCACCCCACCGAGCCCGCCGGTGGCGAAGACCCGGATCCCCGACGCGGCGGCCACCGCGCTGGTCGCGGCGACCGTCGTGGCGCCGTCCGCGCCGCTCGCCGCCGCCACCGCCAGGTCGCGTACCGACAGCTTCGCCACGCCGTCGGCGGTGGCCAGCCGGGTCAGTTCGGTGTCGTCCAGCCCCACCACCAGCCGGCCGCCCACCATGCCGATGGTCGCCGGCACCGCGCCCGCGTCCCGTACCGTCTGTTCGATCTGCCGGGCCACCCGCAGGTTGTCCGGCCGGGGCAGGCCGTGCGAGACGATGGTGCTCTCCAGGGCGACCACCGGCCGCCCGTCCCGCAGTGCCTCGGCCACCTCGTCACCGTGTTGAATGTGAAAGTCGGTCACGCCGTCACCGTACGGTGCGGGTCCATGGCATCTCCGGTGGACCGTGCGGAAGTGACCTGCCAAACTGAAAAGTTGGAGGTGTGGCATGAGCACAGAGGTTCTCGAGCGTCCGGAACTGAAGGACGCCGACACCGGTCCCGAGATGTTCCACTACGTGCGGAAGGAGAAGATCGCCGAGAGCGCCGTCATGGGTACGTTCGTGATCGCGCTCTGCGGGGAGACGTTTCCGGTGACCAAGGCGGCCAAGCCGGGTTCCCCGGTCTGTCCCGCGTGCAAGGAGATCTACGACTCCTGGGCCGACTGACCCTGGGCGGCCCGCCCGGCCGCCCACGTAGCCTGCCGCAGTGACCCCCTCCACCGCCCTGCTCCTGGCCGACCTGGTCGGCGTGGCCGTCTTCGCCGCCTCCGGGGCCTCCGCCGCGGTGGCCAAACGGCTCGACCTCTTCGGTGTCCTGTTCGTCGGCTTCGTGGCCGCCCTCGGGGGTGGCATCCTCCGGGACCTCGTCGTCGACGAGGTCCCACCCCTCGCCTTCGCCGACTGGCGGTACGCCGCCACCGCCGTGGTCACCGCGGCGATCGTGTTCCGGTGGCACCCACACCTGGCCCGGCTCCGGACCACCGTGCTGGTGCTGGACGCGGCCGGACTGGCCCTGTTCACCGTCACCGGCACGCTCCGCGCCCTGGACGCGCAGGTGCCGCCGGTCGGTGCGTGCCTGGTCGGCATGCTGACCGGGATCGGCGGCGGCCTCGGGCGGGACCTGCTCACCGGGGAGATCCCGGTCGTGCTGCGCCGGGAGATCTACGCCGTCGCCGCCCTGGTCGGGGCAACCGCCGTGGTGGCGTTGGACGGCTTCGGCAGCACCGGCCCGGCCCCGCTGACCGCCGCGGCGCTCCTGGTCTTCGGACTCCGCCTGGTCGCCCTGCGCCGACGCTGGTCCGCCCCGGTGCCGGCCCTGCGCCCCCCACCCCACCCCGACGACCCACCCGCCTCCTGACCGCCGAGCCCCAAGGTGGGCGTGGTCGCCGGGAGAGCCGACGCCGGGGCCGGTTCGGGGGTGACCGGCGGCGCGCGTGGTGTCGCCGGGCAGCCGCCGGGGTGTCCTGGTTATGCTGATCCGGCCTTCGCGGCATCCGACGCGGAGGCGTTTTCATGGGCGGCGGTACCCGTGGCCCCCGGCCGGGTTCCGCCTGCGGCGGTCGGACGGACCTACGGCGGTCGGAGAGGAGCGGTCGGGTGCCTGCCCCGTTGCCCGCGATCGAGACGTTCCCGCCCCTGCGCGCCTGGCAGCGCAAGGCTCTGGTGGTGTACCTGCGCCGCCGGGATCCCGACTTCACGGCGGTCGCCACCCCCGGCGCGGGCAAGACCACCTTCGCCCTGCGGATCGCCGCGGAGTTGCTCGTCGACGGCACCGTCGACGCGGTCACCGTGGTCGCCCCGACCGAGCACCTGAAGACCCAGTGGGCGCTGGCGGCGGCCCGGGTGGGCATCCAGCTCGACGCCGCCTTCCGCAACGCCGACCTGCACTCCTCTGCCGACTTCCACGGCGCGGTGGTCACCTACGCGCAGGTCGGCATGGCCCCGCACGTGCACAAGCGGCGCACCCTGACGCGCCGGACCCTGGTCATCCTCGACGAGATCCACCACGCCGGGGACTCGCGTTCCTGGGGTGACGGGGTGAAGGCGGCCTTCGAGCCGGCGGTGCGCCGCTTGATGCTCACCGGCACGCCCTTCCGCTCCGACGACAACCCCATCCCGTTCGTCACCTACGAGCGGGGCGGGGACGGCCTGCTGCGCTCCCGCGCCGACTCGGTCTACGGCTACTCCGACGCGCTCCGCGACGGCGTGGTCCGGCCGGTGCTCTTCCTGGCGTATTCGGGGGAGACCCGGTGGCGCACCAACGCCGGGGACGAACTCGCCGCCCGGCTGGGCGAGCCGATGACCCAGGATCTCGTCGCGCAGGCCTGGCGGACCGCCCTCGACCCGGCCGGTGACTGGATGCCGCAGGTTCTGCGCGCCGCGGACGCCCGGCTGACCGTACTGCGCAAGGCGGGGATGGTGGACGCCGGTGGCCTGGTGATCGCCAGTGACCAGCAGTCCGCCCGTTCGTACGCCAAGCTGATCGAACAGGTCACCGGCGAGAAGGCGGCGGTGGTCCTCTCCGACGACGTCGGCGCCTCGGCCCGGATCGCCACCTTCGCCGGGTCCGACCAGCGGTGGATGGTCGCGGTGCGGATGGTCTCCGAGGGGGTCGACATTCCTCGCCTGGCGGTCGGCGTCTACGCGACCAGTGCCAGCACCCCGCTGTACTTCGCCCAGGCGATCGGACGGTTCGTCCGGGCCCGCCGTCCCGGGGAGACCGCCTCGGTCTTCCTGCCGAGCGTGCCGCACCTGCTCGGGCTGGCCAGCGAGATGGAGGCCGAACGCGACCACGTGCTCGGCAAGCCCAAGGAGCGGGAGGGCTTCGACGACGACCTGCTGGAGCGGGCCCAGCGGGACGACCAGGCCAGTGGTGAGTTGGAGAAACGCTTCACCGCGCTCTCCGCCACCGCCGAGCTGGACCAGGTGATCTTCGACGGCGCCTCGTTCGGCACCGCCGCCCAGGCGGGAACCCCCGAGGAGGAGGAGTACCTCGGCCTGCCCGGTCTGCTCACCGCCGACCAGGTCTCGCTGCTGCTGAGCAAGCGACAGGCGGACCAACTCGCCGCCCAGCGCCGCCGGGCCGCCACGCGTACCGTCGAGCCGGCCCCCACCGCCCCGCCACCTCCGCCGATGAACGCCGCCCAGCGTCGGGTGGCCCTCCGGCGGCAGCTCAACGCGCTGGTGGCGGCCCGGCACCATCGCACCGGCCAGCCGCACGGCAAGATCCACGCGGAGCTACGCCGGCTCTGCGGCGGACCGCCGAGCGCCCAGGCCACCATCGAGCAGCTCGAGGAACGTATCGCCACCGTCCAGACGCTCTGACCGGTTGTGCACGCCGCGCGCCGACAGCCCGGCAGGTCCACCACCGGCTCCCCCCGACATCGCGGCGGTGTCCGGTCCGGCCGGGGCGCGTGGGTGCTGGGCGGATGCACGGGCGGGGAACACGCGGTGCGGCGGGGGCTGCCGGCTCGCAGCGTACGGACGGTTCCAGCGGACGGTGCACGGCTCCGGACGCCCGGCGGGAGCACCTGACCCCACCGGCCGGCTCCGGGCGTCAGCGGGCTGCTGAGGTGGCCCGAAGAGCCGTCGTGTCACCTGGCTCGGCTCGCACGTCGTCGCCGGTGGGAGCGGCCCGGCGACCGGACGGGGCCGGACAGACGAGAGGACCGGAAGCCCTCAGGGCTTCCGGTCCTGTCATATGTCGCTCTTGCGGTCTAGTTCGCCATCAGGTCGGCACCGCGCCAGGTGAACTCCGGGTCCGTCGCGTACCGCACGGTGATCTTCACGAGATCCTCCGCGTACTTGTTCGCGTGGTGCCCACAGAACACCAGTTCGCTCCCACCAGCCAGAGTGATGCGGAGCTTGCCGGCAGCATTGCAGCGGTCGCACCGTTCATCGGCGGCTGGGGGAGCCACCGTCTCGGGCGGCGGCGTGAGGGTCGGGGTCATCGCCTTCCTCCTCTGGTCGTCACCGATGAACACTCTCGTCGGTCATTGCTCACCTATCGTGCAACACCCTTGCCGGGCTCTGCCTTCCCAGTGTGCCCGCGGGGGACCGGGGTCACACCTGGGAGACAGTGTGCCGTGCACCAAGGGTGCCACGTCAACGATCACAATCGTGCAACCGCCCCGTCGCCGGGGCGTGTTGTACGTGTGGTGATCAAACCGACACCGTTTGTTGACGGAACTGCTCAGTCCAGGTAGTCGCGGAGGACCTGGGACCGGGACGGGTGGCGGAGCTTCGACATCGTCTTGGACTCGATCTGCCGGATGCGTTCCCGGGTCACCCCGTACACCTGGCCGATCTCGTCCAGCGTCCGGGGCTGACCGTCGGTCAGGCCGAAGCGCAGCCGGACCACGCCCGCCTCCCGCTCGGAGAGCGTCTGCAGAACCTGCTGGAGCTGGTCCTGCAACAGCGAGAACGACACCGCGTCGACCGCGACCACGGCCTCCGAGTCCTCGATGAAGTCACCGAGCTGACTGTCCCCCTCGTCACCGATCGTCTGGTCCAGGGAGATCGGCTCCCGAGCGTACTGCTGGATCTCCAGCACCTTCTCGGGTGTGATGTCCATCTCCTTGGCCAGCTCCTCCGGCGTGGGCTCGCGGCCCAGGTCCTGGAGCAGCTCGCGCTGGATGCGGCCGAGCTTGTTGATCACTTCGACCATGTGCACCGGGATGCGGATGGTGCGGGCCTGGTCGGCCATGGCGCGGGTGATGGCCTGGCGGATCCACCAGGTGGCGTAGGTGGAGAACTTGTAGCCCTTGGTGTAGTCGAACTTCTCGACGGCGCGGATCAGGCCGAGGTTGCCCTCCTGGATGAGGTCGAGGAAGGCCATGCCCCGCCCGGTGTACCGCTTGGCGAGGGAGACCACCAGCCGCAGGTTCGCCTCCAGCAGGTGGTTCTTGGCCCGCTCACCGTCCCGGGAGATCCAGCCCAGGTCGCGCTGCATGTCGCGGTTGAACTTCTCCTCGCCCTCCTCGGCGGCGCGCAGCCGCTCGGCGGCGTAGAGCCCGGCCTCGATCCGCTTGGCGAGTTCCACCTCCTGCTCGGCGTTGAGCAGCGGAACCTTGCCGATCTGCTTGAGGTAGGCCCGGACGGAGTCGGCGGAGGCGGTGAGCTCGGCGTCCCGCCGTGCCTGCTTGAGGGCCTCGGACTCCTCGTCGTCCCACTCGAAGTCGTTCTCGCTGGCGGAACTGGCCGCGTCGGCCTCGGCGGCCCGGGTCAGTTCGGCCGGCTCCTCGACCACCACGTCCTCGATCGCGGCGGCGAGTTCCTCGGGGTCGATGTCGCCTTCGGGCCCCTCGCCGCCCTTGGCCTTGCCGGCGGCCTTGGCCGGCGTGCCGGGGGCGCCGGGCACCGCGACCGCCGCCTTGGTGGCCCGGGTCGCCTTGGCGGCCTTGGCCGGTGCCGCCTTGGCGGCACCCTCCGCGGTCGCGCCGGCCGCCTTGCGGGGGGTGGCCTTGCGCGGGGCCGGCGTGGTCTCCTCGGCGGAGGGGGCCTGCTTCGGCGCCGGGGCGGCCGTCTTCTTGGTGGTCTTGGCGGTGGTGGCCCGGGACGCCGGTGTGGCCGACCGGGCGGCGGAGACCCGGCGGCGGGTGCTCGCCGAACCGTCGACCACCACGGTCACGCCCGCGTCGGAGAGCGCGCGCAGGATCTTCTTGGCCTGGGCCGGAGTCACCTCAGCGGACTCGACGGTGCGCGCGAGCTGGGCCGACGTCAACTGGCCGCCGGCGCTCTGCGCGTGGGCGATCAGCGTGTCGGTGAGCGAGCGTACGTCGGCGCCGGTGTGGCGGGGTTCTGTCACGAATGACCTTCCGGAGGCGATGAGCGAGCACGGCCGGGTTCGCTCGGCGCAGCATGGGGCACCGCGTCGGGCGATGTGGTTGAGGAACCCCCGTGTCCCGGGCCGGCCGGTCGTCTGGCGGTCCGTGGCGCGTGGGCAGGGGTGAATTGTAACGCCGTCTGCGGCGATCATCCTGCGCCGCACGGCGTACCGGCGGCCGGGGGCCGCGAAATTGGCGAACTTGTGGACTTTGTAAGGATGATACTCGCGGGCGCATCGGGACGTTCCGAACGGGCGGAAGGGGACACCATGGGTGCGGCGAGGCCGGCGGAACTGCTCGAGATCGCCGTCGGGGTGGTCCGGTCGGCGGCCGCGACCGCCCACCGGATGTGGGGTGAGGGGGTCGCGGCGGTCGCGACCAAGAGCACCGCCACCGACGTGGTGACCGCCGCCGACCGGGCGGTGGAACGGCAGGTCACCGAGGAACTGCGCCGGCTGCGCCCCACCGACACGGTGCTGGGTGAGGAGTACGGCGCGGGCCCGGCGGGGTCCGTCGGCGGGGTCCGGTGGATCGTCGACCCGATCGACGGCACCGTCAACTACCTCTACGGCCTGCCGTACCACGCGGTGTCCCTGGCGGCCGAGGTCGACGGCCGGGTGGTCGCCGGCGTGGTCCGCAACATCGCCACCGGGGACGAGTGGACCGCCACCCTGGGCGGCGGCGCGTACCGGGAGGGCCGCCGGCTGCGCGGGTCCACCGAGACCGATCTCGGTCAGGCGCTGGTGGCCACCGGCTTCGGCTACGCCCCGGCCCGCCGGGCGCACCAGGCGCAGGTGGTCGCCGCGTTGATCCCGCACGTACGGGACATCCGCCGGCTGGGGGCCGCCGCGCTCGACCTCTGCCTGGCCGCCGAGGGGCGGGTGGACGCGTACTACGAGAAGGGGCTGGCCGCCTGGGACATGGCCGCCGGCGCCCTGGTCGCCGCCGAGGCGGGACTACGCGTCACCGGTCTGGACGGGCGGGACCCCGGCCCGGACATGCTGGTCGCGGCGCCACCCGCCCTGCACACCGCGCTGCACGACCGCCTCGCCGACCTGGACGCCTCCGGCGGGCCGTGACGCCCGCCGTCCCCGGTGGCGGCCCGGCGGTGCCGTACGGAAGCCCGGGGCGGGTCCCGTACGGCACCGGGCCGGTCGTCGGCCCGTCGACGAACGGCTAGTCGTCGACCGGCGCCGGGCAGGTGTTCTCCGGAGCCTGCGGCGAACCGAGGTCGCCGAGGGACTGGTTGACCTCGGTGGTGGTGGCGAGCTGCTGGAACGAGGTGCCGATCACCACGTCCACCACGTCGTCCTCGCGCTTGGCGTCGTACTCGTAGACGGCCTGGTTGAGGAAGTACGCGCGGAGCAGGTGGGCCGAGCCGACACCCTTCGGCCCGTACCGCAGGGCGGCGACCTCGTCGACGGCGCGCTTCTGCGGGTCGTTGGTGGCCTTCTTCACCTGGAACCGCCGGTTGCGGAAGTCGTCCGCGACACTGGTGGCCAGGCCCGCCTTCTCGGTGGCGTTGTAGACGTTGATCTTCACGTCCTTGGACTCGCGCAGGGTGACGTCGGCCAGCGGCCACCCCGCCGGGCAGCCCTTCGCGGTGCCGGCGTCGCTCTGGCTGTCCTTGACCAGTGCCACGACCGTGAAGACCAGCGCGAAGGCCGCCAGCAGACCGACGACAACGAGTGCTCGCACTCGCGCAAAGCTCATCTGGGCGCTCCCCCGGGAGAGGTGGACGAGGACGGCCCACGACGGGGCGGCCGTACGGACGGGCCGTCGGGTACGCCGCTGAGGTTATCGGTTGTCCGGCGGACGCGTGGAAACAGCCGGACATGCCGGCGTGCCGACCGGCGAGAGGGTAGGACTACCCCTATCTTCGTGTCGCCTGAGTCACATTGGGAACATCTTTGGGGACGAGGGCGTACATCCGTGCCATGAGAGCGGTATACATGCCTCGCTTAGAGGGGGGTAAGGTACCGCGCTCACTGGGGGACGTTCCTCTGGCAAGCCCCGATCCGACCAGCCGTCGGGTCGGGTGACCGACACTGTGGTGGCCGGCCAGCGGAACCGGGACAGCGTCGTCCGGCGTGACAACCGGGTAGCGACCATATCGAAATGGGAGAGTGAAACCGATGGCCACCGACTACGACGCCCCGCGTCGCGACGAGGTCGACCTCGGCGAGGACAGCCTGGAAGAGCTCAAGGCCCGGCGGGTCGACTCACAGTCGGGCGCCGTGGACGTCGACGAGGCCGAGGTGGCCGAGAGCTTCGAGCTGCCCGGTGCCGATCTGGCCGACGAGGAACTGACAGTCAAGGTGCTACCGATGCAGCAGGACGAGTTCCGGTGTGCCCGCTGCTTCCTGGTCCACCACCGCAGTCAGCTCGCGACCGAGCGCAACGGGGAACTGATCTGCCGCGAGTGCGTCTGACCGTGTCCCGCGACGCCTCCGGAGGAGCCGTCGCGGGGCGCGATCGTCGTGCGCCGGTGTGCGGGAACTGCTTCACTCGGGGACGGTACGAGTGGTTCCCGGACGGCGGACGACGCGGGAGGGCGACGGTATGAACGGACGTGGGGCGGAGCCGACCCCGGAGCCGGCGACCACGACGGGGTCGGGCCCCTCGCCCGACGGTGGGCCAGTGGGCCCCTCGCCCGACAGCGGACCGGTGGGCTCGTCGCCCGACGGCGGACCAGGGGGGCGATCGCCCGACGGTGGACCGGTGGGCCCGTCGACCGGCGACGACCTGGGGGCGACCGTCGCGGCGCTGACCGCCGACGACCTTCCTCCCGCCCGGCGTCGACAGCTGCTGACCCGGCTGGTCGGTCAGGCCCGCGCCCGGGGTCTGGCCGACCTGTTCAAGCCCCGCGCCGCCCTGCGCTGGATGACCGAGACGGTCGGTGAGATCGCGCCGTACGTGCCCGTGCGGGATCTGGCCACCCTGCGCCGCCACCACGACGGACTGGACGACGAGGCGCTCGCCGAACGCCTGATCCGCAACGCCTCACGGGCGACGGCCGGGGTGGGGGCGGCCGGAGGCGGCGTCGCCGCCGTGGAGTGGGCGGTGGCCCCGACCCTGCTCTCCGCGCCGGTGCTGTTGGCCGCCGAGACGGTCGCCGTGGTGGCGATCGAGCTGAAGCTGATCGGCGAGCTGCACGAGGTCTACGGTGTCCCGCTACCGACCGGCGGCACCCCGCGCACGGTGGCGTTGCTGCACTCCTGGGCCAGCCAGCGGGGCATCAACCCGATGGCGCCCGGCGTCGGGGTGGCGGCGGTGCTCGGCACGGCGGCCCGGCGGGAACTGCGGGACAGCCTGCTCAAGCGCTTCGGCCGCAACCTGACCACGCTCGGGCCGTTCCTGACCGGCGCGGCGGTGGCCAGCTACCTCAACCGGCGGGCGACCCGTTCGGTGGGTGACCAGGTCCGCGCCGACCTGCGCTGGCAGCGCCGAGGGCTGCCCGGCCTGCCGCCGATCGCGTCCTGACCGACAGCCGGAGTCAGTCGCCGGTCGGGTCGGCTTCGGCGGAGACGGTCTCCCGCCGGCCGGCGGCGGTGTCCCTCGCCGTCAGCAGGGCCGCCGCGAGCCGCACCGGGTGCCGGGTGCTCACCACCCAGAACGGGGTCGGGTCGGCCGGGTCGTCCAGCAGCACCTGCACCGCCCCGCCGATCCACGGTCGCTGCACCACGAAGGCGAGCGGGTCGGCGCCGACGCCGAGCACCTCGCGCCGGCCTTCCGCGTCCAGTGGCACCACGTCGGCCACGAAACGCACCGGCAGCCGGGCGTCGTCCACCCGCAGCTCGCCGTCGTCGACCGCGACGCGGATCCGTCCCAGCCACCACAGCCCGGCGACGGTGGCCGGCAGGAGCACCACGAACGGCAGCCAGGCCCGCAGACCGGGGGCGCCCATCCAGATCTCGACGGCGAGCAGCACCGCGACCGCGAGACCGCCCAGCCAGAGCCACCACGGCAGGGTGAGCCGCTCGGCGTACGTCCCGGGCGGGCTGGGCGGGGAGGAGGGCGACAGACTCACACTCCGAGGGTACGGCGCGGCGCGGGCGTCGGAACCGGCAGGATGGCAGGGTCACCGGAGCGAACCGGAGGAAGAGGCGAGACGTGAAGGACCCCGTACCCGTACCCGTACGGCAGCTCGATCCGCAGCTGCCGCTGCCGGCGTACGCCCATCCCGGCGACGCCGGGGCCGACCTGGTGGCGGCCGTCGACGTCGAGCTGGCGCCGGGCGGGCGGGCGCTGGTGCCCACCGGCGTGGCCCTGGCGTTGCCCGACGGGTACGTCGGCCTGGTGCACCCGCGCTCCGGACTCGCCGCCCGACTCGGCGTGACGGTGCTGAACGCTCCCGGTACGGTCGACGCCGGCTACCGGGGTGAGATCATGGTCAACCTGATCAACCACGATCGGGTGAGCCCGGCGCGGATCTCCCGTGGCGATCGGATCGCGCAGCTCGTTGTGCAGCGGGTGGCGCGGGCCGATTTCCATCCGGTGACCGCGCTGCCGGACTCGCGCCGTGGGGCCGGTGGACACGGATCGACCGGCGGGCACGCCGGCCTCGTCCCGCCGCCGGCCGACGGTGGGGCGGGCGACCAGACGGAAGAGGTGGCACGGTGAGTGCGAACAGCGGAGGGTGGGCGCAGTGATCTTCTCCCGAAAGCGGGCCGGTTCCGAGCGGCAGGCCCGCGACGAGCGGGCCGCCGAGCCCCGGGTCGGGCAGGACACCGACGAGCCGACCGGGCGCACGTCCGGGGGCCCGTACGACATCTCCGAGGCGCCCGACGGCGTCCAGCGGCTCGACCTGGGCAGCCTGCACATCCCGGCGGTGCCCGGGGTGGAGGTGCGGGTGCAGGCCGACCCGCAGGGCGTGGTCCAGCAGGTCGTCCTGGTGCACGAGCAGAACGCCCTCCAGCTCGGCGTCTTCGCCGCGCCGCGCAGCGACGGCATCTGGGACGAGGTGCGCGAGGAGATCCGGCAGTCGCTGTTCAACGACGGGGCCGCCGCCCAGGAGGTGGCGGGGGAGTACGGCACCGAGCTGCGGGCCCGCCTGCGCACCCCGGACGGCATCACGGACCTGCGGTTCATCGGCGTGGACGGCCCGCGCTGGATGGTCCGGGGGGTCTTCCAGGGCGCGGCGGCACTCGACCCGGCGGCGGCCGGTCCGCTCGCCGAGTGCCTCGACGGCCTGGTGGTCGACCGGGGACAGGAGGCGAAGCCGGTGCGGGAGCCACTGCCGTTGCGGCTGCCCCGCGAGGTCGCCGAGCAGCAGCAGGCGCAGGCCGCGTCCGACGGCTCCGGCGAGGCCTGACCGACGCCGGCGGTGACCGGCGGCACCGGGAACCCCGACCCTCGGCGTACGCTGACGGGTACGGGTCCCGGTGCCGGACCCGCCCCGGGTACCGGTCCGCCGGTCGGCGTGGAGAGGGTGACGCGGAGGTCATGGTGACCGACGAGGGTCGGGTGTCGCTGCGTCGCCTGCTGCGCCGGTTCACCGCCGACGAGGCGGAGATCGAGGCGCAGGAGCTGCGCCGGGAGAGCGCCCAGAGCGGCGGGACGCCCGCACGGCAGTGCCAGCGTGGACAGGTCGTCTCGGTGTCCGGCCGGTTGCGTACCGTGGTGTACACGCCCCGGACCAACCTGCCGACGCTGGAGGCCGACCTCTACGACGGCAGCGACGTGGTGACCCTGGTCTGGCTCGGCCGCCGGCACATCGCCGGCATCGAGCCGGGCCGGCACCTCACCGCACGGGGGCGGGTGGCCGTGCGGGACGACCGCAAAGTCATCTACAACCCGTACTACGACCTCGAGTCGCCACGGTGACGGGCTCGCGAGCGGAGGACGTACCGATGACCACTGGGCAGCAGCCGGCCGCTCCGCCCCGGGACGACTCACCGGACGAGGAGCGCCTGCCGACCCTCGCCGAGCAGATGGCCGACCAGCTCGGCGGCTGGCGCGGGCTGGTGGAGTCCAGCGTGCCGGTGGTCGTCTTCGTGGCGGCCAACATCGTCACCGACCTGCGTCCGGCGATCATCGCGTCGGTCGGGGTGGCGCTGGTGATCGCCGTGCTGCGGCTGGTCCAGCGCCGGCCGGTCCGGCACGCGGTCAACGGCCTCTTCGGCGTCGGGATCGGCGCGGCGATCGCCTGGCGCACCGGCGACGAGAAGACCTTCTACCTGCCCGGCATCCTCTACGGCATCGCGTACGGTCTGGTGCTGCTCGGCTCGGCCGCCATCCGGCAGCCGCTGGTCGGGTGGATCTGGTCGGTGCTGGCCGCGGGTGGCCGCGCCGACTGGCGGCACGATCCCCGGCTGGTGCGCACCTTCACCTGGCTGACCGCGCTCTGGGGCGTGGTCTGGCTGGCCAAGGTGGGTGTGCAGGCCGCCTTCTACCTCGCCGACATGGACACCGCGCTGGGCATCGCCCGGCTGGCGCTCGGCTACCCGCCGTACGCGCTGCTGCTGCTGATCACCGTCTGGGTGGTCCGCCGGGTGACCCGGGAGCCCGCCGCCCCCACCGCCTGAGCGCCCGCCCGCCGGCAGCGCCGTCGGAACGGGCGCCGGCCCCGTGGGGTGCCACGTCGGACCGGGTGGCTCCCGGTCGCGGCTCAGCGGCCGTTGCGGGTGCGTTCGACGCTGTCCGGGCCGAGCACCACCGCGCGGACCGAGTCCTCGACCTCGGCGGTGCAGACGAAGACCAGCTCGTCGCCGGCCTCGATCGTGTCGTCGGGGGTGGGCACCAGCACCCGCCGGCCGCGCACGATGGCCACCAGCGCGCTGTCCCGGGGCAGCGGGACGTCCCGCAGCGGCTGCCCGACGTAGGGGGCGGCCGGCGGCAGGGTGATCTCGACCAGGTTCGCCTCGCCCTGCCGGAAGGTCATCAGCCGGACCAGGTCGCCGACGGTGACCGCCTCCTCGACCAGGGCGGCCATCACCCGCGGCTTGCTCACCGCGACGTCGACCCCCCACTGCTCGGTGAAGAGCCACTCGTTCTCGGCGCGGTTGACCCGGGCGACCACCCGGGGCACCGCGAACTCCGTCTTGGCCAGCAGGGAGACCACCAGGTTGACCTTGTCGTCGCCGGTCGCCGCGACCACCACGTCGCAGCCGGCGATCTCGGCCTCCTCCAGGCTGCTCAGCTCGCACGCGTCCGCCAGCACCCAGTCGGCGCCCGGTACCCGGTCCGGGCGGAGCATCCGGGGCTGGCGCTCGATGAGCATCACCTGGTGGCCGTTGTCGATGAGTTCCTGGGCGATCGAGCGGCCCACGTTGCCCGCCCCGGCGATGGCGATGCGCATGCTCAGTGCCCTCCTTCCGGCGGGGCCACGGCCACCGCCGTCACCGCCGCCGCGATGTCGTCGGTGACCAGCATGAAGAGTTGGTCACCCTCCTGCACCACGGTGGAGGCGGTGGGGAGCGTGCCGATACCGAAGCGGGTCAGGTACGCGGTGCGCGCCCCGGTCACCTCCTCGAGGGTGCGCAGCGGTCGGCCGATCCACTCCTTGTGCGTCGGCACCTCGATGATCGACACCGTGCTGGTCGGGTCGCGGAAGATCTCCACGTTCCCCTCGGGGATCAGGTGCCGCAGCATCCGGTCCGCGGTCCACCGGACGGTGGCGACGGTGGGGATGCCGAGGCGTTCGTAGACCTGGGCCCGGCGCTGGTCGTAGATCCGGGCGGCGACCCGGGCCACGCCGAACGTCTCCCGGGCCAGCCGGGCCGAGATGATGTTGGAGTTGTCGCCGCTGGAGACCGCCGCGAAGGCGTCCGCCCGCTCGATGCCGGCCTGACGCAGCACGTCCCCGTCGAACCCGGCGCCGGTCACGGTGACCCCGGCGAAGTCCGGGCTGAGCCGCCGGAAGGCGTCGGCGTCCTGGTCGATGACGGCCACCGAGTGACCGCGCGACTCCAGGTTCTGGGCGAGGGTGGAGCCGACCCGGCCGCACCCCATGATCACGACATGCACGGCGTCCCTCCCGACGGTGCGCGGTCAACCCGCCCCGACGGGCGTGGTCGTCTGCGAGCCTGCCACGTTCGTCGCTCCGGCGCGGAGGAGACGGTACCCCGGACCGGCCCGCGCGGTGGTCGGGCACCCCGGGGTGGACCACCCGGTCTGGCCGTACGCTTAGCGGTTGTGGCCAGTCCCACCTCGCTGCTGAAGCGACTCCTCGTCGGTCGTCCGTTCCGGTCCGACCGACTCCAGCACACACTGTTGCCGAAGCGCATCGCCCTGCCGGTCTTCGCCTCCGACGCGCTCTCCAGCGTCGCGTACGCCCCCGACGAGATCCTGCTGACCCTCTCCATCGCGGGCGCGTCGGCGTACCTCTTCTCCCCGTGGATCGCCTTCGCGGTGGTCGTGGTGATGCTCACCGTGGTCGCCAGCTACCGGCAGACCGTGCACGCCTACCCCTCCGGCGGCGGTGACTACGAGGTGGCCACGGTGAACCTCGGCCCCCGCTTCGGCATCGGGGTGGCCAGCGCGCTGCTGGTCGACTACGTGCTGACCGTCGCGGTCTCGGTCTCCTCCGGGGTGGCCAACCTGGGCTCGGTGATCCCGTTCGTCGCCACCCACAAGGTGCTCGTCGCGGTGACCGCGGTGGTGCTGCTCACCGCGATCAACCTGCGCGGGCTGCGCGAGTCGGGCACGGCCTTCGCCGTCCCCACCTACGGCTTCATCATCGTCGTCGTCGGCATGATCCTCACCGGCCTGGTCCGGGTCTTCGTGCTCGGCCACGACCTCCGCGCGCCCAGCGCCGACCTGGAGATCGTCGCCGAGTGGAGCGACATGACCGGCTGGGCCATGGCCTTCCTGCTGCTGCGCAGCTTCTCCTCCGGCTGCGCCGCGCTCACCGGCGTGGAGGCGATCTCCAACGGGGTGCCGGCGTTCAAGCGGCCGAAGAGCCGCAACGCGGCCACCACCCTGCTGCTGCTCGGCACGGTCTCGGTGACCATGCTGGTCGGCATCGTCTGGCTGGCCCGGCTGACCGGACTCCAGTTCGTCGAGGACCCGGACCTGCAGATCGTCGCCGGCCCCGAGGGGTACGTCCAGAAGACGGTGGCCGCCCAGCTCGGTGAGACGATCTTTGGCTCCGGGTCGGTGCTGCTCTTCGTGGTGGTCGGGGCGACCGCCCTGATCCTCTTCCTGGCCGCGAACACCGCCTTCAACGGTTTCCCGGTGCTCGGTTCGATCCTCGCCCAGGACCGCTTCCTGCCCCGGCAGCTGCACACCCGGGGCGACCGGCTGGCCTTCTCCAACGGCATCGTCTTCCTGGCCGTCTTCGCGATCGTGCTGATCGTCGGTTTCCAGGCCGAGGTGACGAAGCTCATCCAGCTCTACATCGTCGGGGTGTTCGTCTCCTTCACCCTCTCCCAGGCGGGCATGATCCGGCACTGGAACCGGCTGCTGCGTACCGAGCGGGACGCCCAGGCCCGTCGCCGGATGGTCCGCTCCCGCGCGATCAACGGTTTCGGCATGGTGTTGACCGCGACCGTGCTGGTCATCGTGCTGGTCACCAAGTTCCTCCTCGGCGCCTGGATCGCCATCGCCGCGATGGCGGTGATCTACGGGCTGATGGTCGCCATCCGGCGGCACTACGACCGGGTCGCCGTCGAGCTGACGCCGGACGAGGGCCGACCCGTGCTGCCCGCCCGCAACCACGCCATCGTGCTGGTCAGCAAGCTGCACCAGCCGACCCTGCGGGCGGTGGCGTACGCGCAGGCCACCCGGCCGGACTCGCTGACCGCGGTGACGGTCAACGTGGACGACAAGGACACCCGGGAACTCCAGGCCGAGTGGGAACGGCGGGCGGTGCCGGTGCCGCTGACCGTGGTCGACTCGCCGTACCGGGAGATCACCCGGCCGATCCTGAACTTCGTCGCCTCCACCCGCCGGGAGTCGCCCCGCGACGTGGTCACCGTCTTCATCCCCGAGTACGTGGTCGGCCGCTGGTGGGAGAACCTGCTGCACAACCAGAGCGCGCTGCGGCTGAAGACCCGCCTGCTCTTCGAGCCGGGAGTGATGGTGACCAGCGTGCCCTGGCAGCTCGCCTCGTCCCGGGGCAAGGACCTGACCCGGTTCGACGCGACGCTCAGCCGGAGGCCGGCGCGGGGGCCCCGGGTGGCCCCGCGCAGTACGCTGCCGCCGACCGTCCCGCCGGTGCCCACGGCGGCACCCGGCGAGGGCGGCGACCGGGGACGGGAGGCCGGCGATGAGTGACGTCGACGTCGAGGTGGAGGGCGCAGGGATGGAGCCGGAGGTCGCCGGGCAGGACGTTCGGACCGGGCCGGAGGAGGCCGAACGGATCGAGCTGACCGTCGGGGCGGTCGCCCCGGGCGGGCACTGCGTGGCGCGACTCGACGGGCAGGTGGTCTTCGTCCGGCACGCGCTCCCCGGGGAGCGCGTGGTCGCCGAGGTCACCGAGGTGCACCGGGGGTTCCTCCGGGCCGACGCGGTGACCGTGCTCCAGGCCGCGCCGCAGCGGGTCGAGCCACCCTGCCCGTACGCCGGGCCGGGCCGGTGTGGCGGCTGCGACCTGCAACACGTCGCGCCGCAGACGCAGCGGGAGTGGAAGGCGGCGGTGGTGCGCGAGCAGCTCACCCGGCTCGGTGGCCTCACCGACGCGGAGGTGGACGCGCTCGACCCGCAGGTCGCGCCGCTGCCCGGCGGCCCGCTGGGCTGGCGTTCCCGGGTCCGCTACACGGTGGACGCAGCCGGTCGGGCCGGGCTGCTCAAGCACCGTTCGCACGAGGTCGTCCCGATCGACCGCTGCCTGATCGCCCACCCGGCCGTCCAGGAGCTGCCGGTGCTGGCGACCGGCTGGCCGGCGGCCGAGACGGTGGAGGTGGTCGCCTCCACCGGCGGGGACGTCACCGTCACCGCGGTCGCCGAGGGGGTCACCACCCCGGTACGCGGCCCGGACCCGGTTCACGAGGTGGCCGCCGGCCGGGACTGGACCCTGCCGGTCGCCGCCTTCTGGCAGGTTCACCCGGCTGCGGCGGACACCCTGGTCACGACCGTGCTGGAGCTGCTCGGGCCCCGCCCCGGCGAGACCGCCTGGGACCTCTACGGCGGGGCCGGGCTCTTCGCCGCCGCGCTCGCCGGTCGGGTCGGGCCGCGCGGCCGGGTCACCCTGGTCGAGGCGGCCGCCGACGGCGTCCGGGCGGCCCGGGAGAACCTGGCCGACACCGACCGGGTCGAGGTGGTGCCGGCCCGGGTGGAGACCGCCCTGGCCCGCCGCCGGATCACCGGCCCGGTCGACGTGGTGGTCCTCGACCCGCCGCGCTCCGGCGCGGGCGCGCGGGTGGTCCGCGACCTGGTCGCCGCCGGCCCGCGCGCGGTGGCGTACGTGGCCTGCGACCCGGCCGCCTTCGCCCGCGACGTGCGCACCTTCGCCGCCGCCGGGTGGCGGCTGGCCGACCTGCGCGGGTTCGACCTCTTCCCGATGACCCAGCACGTCGAGCTGGTCGGGTTGCTGCTGCCGCCGGCCGGGGAGGGCTGAGCCGTGCTACGGATCGTGGGACTGATGTCCGGTACCTCGTACGACGGGGTGGACGTGGCCGCCGCCGAGTTCGCGGTGGAGGGGGAGACGCTGCTGCTGCGCCCGCTCGGCCACCGGGGGATCGACTACGACGACGAGCTGCGTGCCGCCGTCGGGGCGGCGCTGCCACCGAACGCGACCACCGTCGAGGCGGTCTGCCGGCTGGACAACCGGCTCGGCGAGGTGTTCGCCGAGGCGGCGGCGGTCGGGGTGGAGCTGGCCGGTGGCCGGGCCGACCTGGTCGTCTCGCCGGGCCAGACGGTCTTCCACTGGGTGCAGGAGGGGCGGGCCCTCGGCACCCTGCAACTGGGCAGCCCGGCGCGGGTGGCCGCCCGGGTGGGCGTACCGGTGCTCAGCGACCTGCGCAGCGCGGACGTCGTCGCCGGCGGGCAGGGCGCGCCCCTGGTGCCGGCGTTCGACGCGCTGCTGCTCGCCGACGCGGCGGCCACCGGGCCCCGGGCCGCGCTGAACCTGGGCGGCATCGCCAACCTCACGGTGGT
This sequence comes from Micromonospora sp. NPDC023956, assembly GCF_040639195.1. Taxonomy (NCBI): domain Bacteria; kingdom Bacillati; phylum Actinomycetota; class Actinomycetes; order Micromonosporales; family Micromonosporaceae; genus Micromonospora; species Micromonospora sp. NPDC023956. The sequence continues at coordinate 319,723 of NZ_JBEZZN010000005.1, read as the reverse complement.
CGCCCCCGGCACGCCCCCGGTCGGGTACGACATCGGGCCGGCCAACGCGCTGCTCGACGCGGCGGCCCGCCGGTTCCTCGACGCGCCCTGCGACGCGGGCGGCGCGCGGGCCGCCGCCGGTCGGGTGCACCCCGACCTGCTGGCGTCGCTGCTCGCCGAGCCCTACTACGCCGCCGCGCCGCCGAAGTCGACCGGAAAGGAGCTCTTCCACGCCGGTTACCTGGACGACCGGCTCGCCGCGCTGGGCGGGCCGGTGCCCGTCGACGACCTGTTCGCCACGCTGACCGAACTGACCGCCCGGACCGTGGCCGCCGAGTGCGACCGGCACCGGGTGGAGGAGGTGGTCGCCGCCGGGGGCGGGGTGCGCAACCCCACCCTCCTGGGCCGGCTGGCCGCCCTCGGCGAGGGGCGCTGGCGGCTGCGCACCACCGACGAGCTGGGGGTGCCCGCGCAGGCCAAGGAGGCGTACGCGTTCGCCCTGCTGGGCTGGCTCTCCTGGCACGGCCTGCCCGGGGCGGTGCCCTCGGTCACCGGGGCGCGGCGGGCCGCGGTGCTGGGGTCGTGGACCCCGTCCGGGCCGCCCCGCGCCACCGTCGCCACCCCGGCCCCGCGTCGGCTGCGGGTGGTCGAGCACCGGTCCGGCCCCGATGCGGCCCGGACTGCGGACTGGGCGACGGCCGATAGACTCGTCTCCCATGAGTGTTGAAGAGGACACGGCCAACCACGGCCGGCTACTGGCCACGGTGCACGGTCCGCAGGACGTCAAGCGGATGTCCGCCGAGGAACTGGACATCCTCGCCGCCGAGATCCGGGACTTCCTGATCGCCAAGGTCTCCCGCACCGGCGGGCACGTCGGCCCCAACCTCGGCGTGGTGGAGCTGACCATCGCCATGCACCGGGTCTTCGACTCCCCCCGGGACCGGCTCCTGTTCGACACCGGCCACCAGGCGTACGTGCACAAGATCCTCACCGGCCGGCAGGCGGGCTTCGACCGGCTCCGCCAGCGCGGCGGCCTCTCCGGGTACCCGAGCCAGGCGGAGAGCGAGCACGACCTGATCGAGAACTCGCACGCCTCCACCGCCCTCTCCTACGCCGACGGCCTGGCCAAGGCGTACAAGCTCCGGGGCGAGCAGCGCAGTGTGGTCGCCGTGGTCGGCGACGGGGCGCTGACCGGCGGCATGTGCTGGGAGGCGCTGAACAACATCGCCACCGCCGGCAACCCGCTGGTGATCGTGGTCAACGACAACGGCCGGTCGTACGCGCCGACCATCGGCGGGCTCGCCGACCACCTCTCGTCGCTGCGGCTCAACCCCGGCTACGAGAAGATCCTGGACACCGTCAAGGACGCCCTCGGCTCGACCCCGCTGGTCGGCCGGCCGATGTACGAGGTGCTGCACGCGGTCAAGAAGGGCATCAAGGACGCGGTCGCCCCGCAGGCGATGTTCGAGGACCTCGGCATCAAGTACGTCGGCCCGGTCGACGGGCACGACCGGGACGCGGTCGAGTCCGCGCTGCGGGCGGCGAAGAACTTCGGCGGTCCGGTGATCGTGCACGCGGTGACCCGCAAGGGCTACGGCTACCGCCCCGCCGAGGAGGACGAGGCGGACTGTTTCCACGGCCCCGGTGCGTTCGACGTGGCGACCGGCAAGCTGGTCGCCGCGCCGTCGGTGAAGTGGACCCACGTCTTCGCCGACGAGCTGGTCGCGATCGCCGACGAGCGGCCTGACGTGGTGGGCATCACCGCCGCCATGGCCGAGCCGACCGGCATCGCCAAGCTCGCCCGCAAGCACCCCCACCGGGTGTACGACGTCGGCATCGCCGAGCAGCACGCGGCCACCTCGGCGGCCGGGCTGGCGCTCGGTGGCCTGCACCCGGTGGTGGCGGTCTACGCGACCTTCCTCAACCGGGCCTTCGACCAGGTCCTCCTCGACGTGGCGATGCACAAGCTCCCGGTCACCTTCGTGCTGGACCGGGCCGGCGTCACCGGTCCGGACGGTCCCAGCCACTACGGCCTGTGGGACATGTCGGTCTTCGGGGTGGTGCCGGGCCTGCGGATCGCCGCACCCCGGGACGCCGCCACGCTCCGCGAGGAGCTGCGCGAGGCGGTCGCCGTGGACGACGGCCCGACCATCGTCCGCTTCCCGACCGGCACGGTCGCCGCCGACCTGCCCGCCGTGCGCCGGGTCGGCCCGGTGGACGTGCTGGCCGAGTCGGCCCGTACCGACGTGCTGCTGGTCGCGGTCGGCTCCTTCGGCCAGCTCGGCATGGAGGTCGCCACCCGGGTCGCCGAGCAGGGCTACGGGGTGACCGTGGTCGACCCGCGCTGGGTGCGGCCGGTTCCGGCGGAACTGGTCGAGCTGGCCGCCGCGCACCGGCTCGTGGTCACCGTGGAGGACGGCGTCCGCACCGGCGGGGTCGGCAACGCGCTGGCCCAGGCGCTGCGCGACGCCGACGTCCGGGTCCCGCTGCGGGACCTCGGCGTACCGGCCGACTGGCACCCGCACGGCACCCGGGCGCAGATCCTCGCCGACCTGGGCCTGACCGCGCAGGACGTGGCCCGCGACGTCACCGGTTGGATCTCCGGCATCGACTCCGAGCCGGTCGAGCCGGTCCGGCTCGCCGCCGGCAAGCCCGCCGCACAGAACTGACACCCGGCCGGCCGGCATCCCCACCCGGGATGCCGGCCGCCGCGTCTGCGGCGGGAGGGGTCAGCGACCGCTGACCGAGCGGTAGTACGTGCGCTCGGCGTTGGTCAGGCTGAAGGTCCTGGTGGACTCCGGTTGCGGCACGACCACCAGCCCGGGACGGTCCACCAGCCGTCGGGTGCCCGGCGGGGTGGAGAGCGAGGTCGTCCGGCTGGCCCGCCAGCTCAGCACCACCAGCGGCTGTCCCGGCACCGGCAGCACGTACGTCTGGAGAGTGCTGGTCCGGTCGGCGGAGGAGACCACGGTCGGACCCCCGCCGGGGGAGCGGTGCACCAGGGCGGTCATCGGCCCGGCCTCGCTCAACCAGCTGAGCTGCTTCAACTCGGCCGGCGCGCCGCCGTCGAGGGTGATCTCGCCGAGCACCCGGGTGGTGACCTGTTCCATCGGCCAGGAGCGCGGCACCGACTGCGGTGCCTCCCGGTCCCGCAGCCGACGGGGGACGCTGGCGAAGGGGCCGTCCTCACCGGCGAGCTGGCAGGTGTCCAACCCGAGCAGGGCCCGCTGCCCGGCGCCGGACTCGTCACGCACCAGCGGGTAGCGGGGCGGCGCGGTGGCCGTACCCAGGTCGAGCAGGCGGTCCGCGGCCCGGCCGCGCGGCACCGACTCGGTGGCCCGCAGCGTGGCGGTCAGCGGGACGGCCGCGCAGGCCGGCACGGCGACCGGCCCGGTCAGACCGTCGGTGACGGCCAGTGCCCGCCCGTCCGGTCCGCGCAGGCGTTCCACCCGGGCGGAGGTGAGGTAGCGGCGCTCGTCACCGAGCTGCACCGGCAGGACGTCGGCGTAGACCAGGTAGCCCGGGTCGGTGTACTCGACGGCACGGGTGACCGCGTACCGCGAACCGTCGCCGGTGAGTTGGAGCAGCCAGGAGGCGCTCTCCCCGGGGACGTCGGCGGCGACCAGCGCCAGCCGCGTCCCGCCGACCTCGCCCGACCAGAGGATGCCCGAGGTGGGCAGGTGGACCCGGTCGTCGACCGGTGAGCGCCAGTCGCGGACCGCCCCGGTCACCGCCGCCGTCGCGTCGGCGTCGGCGGCCAGACCGCCCCGTGCCGGCCAGACCGCCAGGCCGCCGTCGAGGGAGTCGTAGCCGACCGGGAGCCGCGTCTGCTGCCGCTGGGCCACCGGTCCGCAGCCGGTCGTCACCAGGGCCAGCGCCAGCAGCGCCGTGGCCGTCCTGCCGCGCCAGCGGACTGAAGCCACGTGTACGCCCCCGATCGTTCCGCCCGCTCCGGAAGCCACATGGTACGAGATGTCCGATCGCCCCCGGCCGGCGCCTCGACTCACCGGCCACGGGCGCCGGACGGCGGCCGTGCGGCGCCCGCCCCGGGCGTCGCCGCCGTTTTCGTGGCTTTTCTCAGCTCCGGTAGACTCCGCCGACTGTGACGCCTGCCGTGCCCCGTGGGGTATCCACGCTGGAATCCGCCACCGCCGGCCCGGAGAACGGCCCGACAGCGGCGACCGGGCAGGCCACCGCCCGGTCGGTCGACGAACGGACGCGCGACGAGGGGCGGCTCGACGGGACCACGGGCGACGGCGACCCGACGGCCATCCGGACGGACGCGGACGACACGGACGACACGGACGCCCCGGGCGCCCTGGCGGGGACCGCCACCGCCCGGCGGCGACGCTGGCCCACCTGGCGGCGCGACGTCGGCGTCTTCGGCCTCTTCCTGCTCGCCGCGATCTGGGTGACCAGCCAGATCTGGGTCGACCCGGCCGGCCGGGTGGCCTCGCTCTACAGCAGCGACCCGGCCCAGGTGCAGTTCTTTCTCGCCCACTCGGTCCGGGTGGTGCTGCACGGCGAGTTCCCGTTCTACACCGAGCAGTTCAACTACCCCGACGGGGTCAACCTGATGGCCAACACGGCCATCCTGGCGCTCGGCATCCCGATGGTGCCGATCACGCTGCTCTTCGGCCCGGCGGTGACCTTCGTGGTGCTGGTCACCCTCGCCCTGGCCGGCACCGCCTGGACGTGGTACCACGTGCTCTCCCGGCACGTGGTGCGGACGCCGCTGGCCGCCGTGGTGGGCGGCTGGTTCTGCGGGTTCTCCCCGGCCATGCTCTCGCACGCCAACTGGCACCCCAACATCATCTCCCAGTGGCTGCTGCCGTTCATCGTCTGGCGGGTGCTGGTCATCACCCGCTCGCGGCGTCCCGTCCGGGACGGGGTGATCCTGGCGCTGCTGGTCACCTGGCAGGCGTTCATCAACGAGGAGATCCTGCTCTTCACCGCGATGGCCTGTGGCATCTTCCTGATCGCCGTGGTCGCCCAACGGCGGGACCTCTGGTCGGCCGCCTGGCGGCCGATGGCGGTGGCGCTCGGGGTCTGCACCCTGGTCGCCGGGTCGTTGCTGGCGTACCCGCTCTACGTCCAGTTCGGCGGCCCGATGGCGTACCACGGGCTCAGCGACGCGGTCCGCGACTACGGCAACGACATCGCGGCGTTCGTCACGCCGGGCTCGCCGACCCTCGGCGGCAACGAGCGGGCCAACGCCAACCTGGCTCCGAACTACTCGGAGGAGAACGCCTTCTTCGGCTGGAGCCTGGCGCTGATCACCGTCGGCATCGTGCTCTGGCTGCGTCGGGAACTGGTCGTCCGGGCGCTCGCGGTCACCGGCGTCTTCTACGCCGTGCTCTCGCTCGGGGAGCGGGTCTCCTGGTGGGACCGGGACCTCTTCACCGGGCCGTGGGAATGGCTGGTCCGCCTGCCGCTGCTGGACGCGGTGGTGCCCACCCGGTTCGGCATGATCACGACGGTGGTGATCGGCGTGCTGCTCGCCATCGCCGTCGAGCGGGCCTGGACGACCATGCCGCTGGCCCAGCACACCCGCACCCTGGTCGGGGCCGGACTGGTCATGGCGCTGCTGCCGATCGCCCCGATGCCGCTGAAGGTGACCAGCCGCCCGCCGGTGCCGGACTTCATCACCTCCGACCATTGGCGCCGGTACGTCGCCACGGAGCAGACCCTGGTGCCGGTGCCGATCCCGAGCATGGGCAACACCCACGGCATGCGCTGGGCCGCCTCGACCAACCTGGACTTCAAGATCCCGGGCGGGTACTTCCTCGCGCCGCGCAACGGCAACACCGGTGACCCGGGCCGGTTCGGGGGACGGCCCAGCGGCGTGGGGGAGATCCTCCAACAGGTGGCGACCACCGGGCGCACCGCGAAGCTGACCGACCGGGAGCGTCGTCGGTCCCTGGACGAGCTGCGGTACTGGCGGGCGGCGATCATGGTGTTGCCGGTCGACCAGAAGAACGTCGAGCCGCTGCGGCAGACCGTCGAGCAGCTCGTCGGCCCGGCCCGGCGGGAACGGGACGTCTGGCTCTGGGACGTCCGTCCGATCACCACCCGCGCCGACTGACCGACCGGCCGGGCCCCCGGCGGCTACGCGGGGCCCGGCGGGCCTGGGTTGCTCAGACCAGCGGGCGGACGTCCCAGAGCCACACGTCGTCCACCCGGCGCGGTTCGCCGAGCAGGCCGGTCATCAGCTCGCGCAGCGCCGCCTCCCGGGGATGCGCGCCGAGCACCACCACCGAGGCCCGCCAGTAGCGCAGGTCCTCGACGGCCCGGCGGCGGTCCTCGGCGGTCAGCTCCGGGGCCGCGCCCTTGTCCATGGTGGAGTAAACGAGCGTGCTGGTCGGCCGGTTCGGTGCGCCGAAGATGCCCTCGTCGTTCGGGCCGGGGCCGATGAAGTAGCCGCCCGGAACGGGGAACTCGTGCCGGGTGAGCGCGCTCCAGCGCAGCGTGGAGAGGCCGTGCACGTTGCTCGGGATGGGCACCGGCACCAGGGTCCGGCCCTCCGGCACGTACGGCCGCCAGGCGCCGGAGGTGATGAACGCCGGCGGCGGGTCGATCTGCTGGGCCGGCAGCGGCCGGGGGACCAGCGGCAGCACCGCCAGCGCGACGGCGGCGCAGCCGACCGGGCGGACCCAGCGGCGGCGGGGCCCGGGAGGAGCCGCCCCGGCGGCGGTGGCGGTGTCCGCCGGCCGGTCGTCGGCACCGGCGGGGACCGGCCGGCCGCTGCGGTCGGCCGCGTCCCAGGCCAGCGCGAGCAGGACGCCGACCGCACCGGTCACCACCAGGGTGAGCCGGGTGGGCATCATCATCTCGACCAGCGGCAGGTCGTCCGGGACGTAGTGCCAGGGGCCGTAGACCTCGGTCTCCACGCCGTTCAGCCGGATCCGGGGGCCGAGTGACGCCACCGTGAAGACCGCCACCAGCACCGCCGCGATCCGCGCTGCCAGCGAACGCCGCCAGAGCAGCACGATCGCCGCCAGCGTCACGAGCACCACCGGCCAGCCGAACCAGGTGTTCTGCTCGGTCAGCCCGATGGTCTTCTCCACCGCCGGGTCCCCGGCCACGGTGTCCCGGGCGAAGGTGACGAAGGCGGCCAGGTCCTCACCCCAGCTGTGGAAGACGCCGCCCTGGAGACCACGGTAGGACTGCGGGCCGTTGAACTGGAACCAGATCGGGTACGCCGTCAGCGCCAGCGCCAGCCCGCCGCCGAGGCCGAGGGCGGCGAGGAAGGTGCCGGCCTGGGCCCGCGCGGACCGCCAGCGCGCCACCGCGTACCCGGCCACGATCACCAGGCAGGCCAGCGCGGTGAGCAGCAGCATCTCCTCGTTGACGAAGATCTGGTACGCGACCAGCAGCCCCAGGGCCACGCCATTGCGCCGCCACCGGCCCGGCTCGCCGAGGCGCAGCACCCGGGCCACGATCAGCGGCAGCAGGAAGTTCGAGACGAAGTTGGGCTGCCCGTTGGCGTGGTGCACGATGCCCGGCGCGAAGCCGAGGAAGGCGCCGCCGACGAACGCCGCCGCCCGGGAGCGGACCAGCCGACGCGAGAGCACCCAGTACGAGGTGGCGGCGGTGGCGGCCAGTGCCCCGCCCAGGTAGAGGGCGTACACCACCTGCGGGCCGAGCAGGAGGGTCAGCGGCGCCAACGGCAGGGTCACCCCGAGCAGCGAGGTGTTCGCCATCATGTTCACCCCGTCCGGGGCGTTCTGCCGTTCGGAGAAGAGCGGGTTCTCCAGGTGGCGCACGGAGTACGCGCCGTGCGAGAAGAGCCACTCGAACCAGCTGTGGTCGGTGGGCAGGTGCGAGGAGACCCGGTTCTCGATGTCCCCCCAGTAGTTCAGGCACACGAGAACACCGAGGAGCACATAGGCTCCGATGGCCAACACGTCGGCACGGACGAACCGGCCGGTCGCCGGTCGGCTGTCCGCCGACGGGTCGGCCGCCGCGGACACGGACGCGGACTTCAACGAGGGGTCTACCACCGGCACAGCCACGACGCGCCATCGTACGCGAGAGGGCTTGTCGCTTTTGCCGGGCCGGGGCCGATCGCGGGCGGGCGGCCGGCGCGTCTCGGCCCCGGCGGTGGCGCAAGGGGCGCGGGGAGGAACGGATGGCGCTGATCGATCTGGGTGAGGTGCGGGACGACCCGGAACCGGCGGTGCGACGGGGCCTCGGGCTGCGACCGCGCTGGCGGTTCGCGCTGGTGCTCGGCCTCGTCCTGGCCACCCTGGCCGGCGCGGCACCGGCACCCCGGCGGCTCTCGGTGACGGTGCCCGGCCGGGCCGGGGCCGAGGCGTTCCTCGCCGGCGACCAGCTGGTGGTGGTCGGTCCCCCCTCGCCGGACCTGCGGGGTGACCGGGACCTGGCCGCCTACGACCTGCCCGAGGAGGGCCGGGCGGCGTCGTCGACGCTGCGGGCCCGCTGGCGGCGGACGGTGCCGGGCGGGCCGAGGATCTGGCCGGCGAGCGCCGCCGCGGGGATCCTCCTGGTGACCAGCAACAGGGGCGGACGGGACGGCCAACTCACCGTCGCCCTGGAGACCGCGACCGGCCGGGAACGCTGGCGCCAGCCCGGCTCGCCGATGCTGACCGAGGGCGGCCGGGTGCTGTTGACCGTCCCGGCCGGGGAGGACGGGCACTCGGTCCGGGTGGTCGACCCGGCGACCGGGGCGGTCCACTGGTCGGTGCCGAGGGCTCCGGAGCGGACCGACTACCGCTTCGCCGCGGAGGGGATCGACCGGCTGGTGTGGACCTTCCCGTCGGGGCGGATCGAGGTGCGGGACGCCGATTCCGGTCAGGTGCTGGCCGCCGCCTCCGTCCCTTCGGACTTCCCGACCGCCGACCTGGGCAGCCAGGTGGTCGACGACCTGCTGCTGGCCGTCCGGGTCGACCCTCCCGCGGTGACCGCCTACGGGCTGGACCGGCTGGAGCGCCGCTGGACGGTCGACCTGCCCTCGGTGGCGTACCTCAGCTCGTGCGGCACGTTGCTGTGCGCCTGGGAACAGGCCGGTGGGGTGCGGATGCTGGACCGGGCGACCGGCCGGACCCGCTGGCACGACCGCCGCTGGGTGTCGGGATTCCCGGTCGGGGACCGGATGGTGGCGACCAGGTCGGTCAGTTCGTTCCGGGACGGGGTCGTCCTGCTGGAGACCGCGACCGGCCGGGAACTCGCCGACCTGGGCAGCTGGAACGGGATGCAGACGCCGGTCGAGGGCGGGCCGCCGATCGCCTCCCGGGAGACCCGGGACCGGAGACTGCTGGTGGCCCAGTTCGACGTGGTGCTCGGCCGCCCCAGGGTCCTGGACGTGCTGCCCGGCACCTACGGTGACTGCCGCTTCTATCCGGAGCTGCTGCTGTGCCAGCAGTTGGACGGCTCGTTCCGCCTCTGGTGGCTGCCGGACTGACCCGGTGCCCGACCGGCCGGCGGAGCCCGCGACCGGGCCGGGCGGGCCGACCGGGCCGGTCGGTCACCAGTTCGGTTGGTCGGGTGGCGGCGGCAGCGGCACCGAGGGCGGGCGGATGACGTACGTCACCCCGCCGCTGCCTCCCTGCCAGGCCGCCGTGAACCGGTGGCGGTCGACGGTACGGCGCACCCCGGCGTCGTCCGAGGCGTACGGGTCGTTGAGCACCGGGTCGCCGTCGGGGGTGAAACCGACCAGCACGATCAGGTGCCCCTTGGTGTCGTAGTCGAGGCCGGGCACGTCCCCGATGCGGAACGCGGCGGAGACCACCAGCGGCACCCCGGCGGTGACGAACCGTTCCGCCTCGGCCAGTGACCGCAGCCGGGTGACGAAGGCGTCCATCCCGTAGCGGCCGGCGTAGGCGGTGTTGAAGGGCCAGTTGCCCGCGCCCCGGTAGGCGTGGTCGTAGCAGTGCCGGGCGGCGTGGTCGACCTGCGGGCGGGGGTCGGTCGGGTCCACCCACGCGTACTCGCCCGGCGCGGGGCCGGCGCCCCAGTAGGCCAGCACCATGGAGACGCAGGTCGGGCTGCACCAGGAGTCCCCGCCGCCGCCCCAGTGCGGGTAGTGCCCGGCGTGCAGCCGCTGGGAGAACATCGGCACCGCCAGCACCCGACCGCGCGCCGCCGGGTCACCCGCCGCCGCGTCCCGTTCCGTCCCGCCGGGCCCGGTCGGTCGGGGGCCCGAGGCGACCGCGCCGATCGTCCGCAGGGTCGGCCCGGGGGTGCTGCCCGCCGGGCGGGCCAGGGTCACCCGCACCTGCCAGCCGGTGGCCTCCGCGCCGGTCACGGTCAGCGTGTCGGTGTCCACCTCGGCCCGCCCGTCCCGCTGTCCGGGTACGGAGGTGCGACGGACCGCCTCGTCGTCGGCGGCCCACCGGGCCAGGACGTACCAGTCGGTGACCGGGGTGTCGTCGGCCCAGCCGCACACCTCCACCTGGATCCAGCAGCCCGGCGGGGTGTCAGCCGTCCAGGAGGGCACCACCTGGTGAACACGGAAGCCGACCGGTACCGGCGGGGATACCCAGTGGCCCACGTCGTACCGGGTGTGCACGCCGGTGTGCGGATCGGTGTACTCCAGCCGGGAGGGCGGTCCGCCCAGGACCAGCCCGCCGTCGTCGGGGCGGACGCCGAGCGCCGTGCCGTCGTCGACGTCCGCCGGGAACCGGAAGACGCGGTAGCGGACGTCCCGATCCTGCGTCGCTGCGGTCATCACCGTCCGATCCGTAGAGATGTTTCGTGCAGCATCGCGTACCCGAAGATTCTTTGCAATGCCTCCCGGTGGGGGCGACGGGACCGCCCGGGGCAGCCGCGACGACCTCGCGTTTGGCGGCCGACACTAGGTTGTGGTGGGCAGCAGCGAGGAGGCCGGGAATGCGGGTACTGGTGGTCGAGGACGAGCGCAACCTCGCCGACGCGATCGCGCGGGGACTACGGCGTCGGGGCATGGCCGTCGACGTCGCGTACGACGGGGACGCCGGTCACGAGATGGCCTTCGTCACCCGGTACGACGTGGTCATCCTCGACCGTGACCTGCCCGGCGTGCACGGCGACCAGATCTGCGCCGAGCTGGCCGCCTCCGGCACCCTCACCCGGGTGCTGATGCTCACCGCCAGCGGCACCGTCTCCGACCGGGTGGAGGGGCTCCAGCTTGGGGCCGACGACTACCTGCCCAAACCGTTCGCCTTCGACGAGCTGGTCGCCCGGGTCCAGGCGCTCGGCCGGCGGGCCACCCCGCCCGCCCCGCCGGTGCTGGAACTGGCCGACCTGGTCCTCGACCCGGCCCGACGGGTGGTCACCCGGGGCGGCACGTCGGTCGACCTGACCAACAAGGAGTTCGGCGTCCTCTGCGAGCTGCTCAAGGCCCGGGGCGCGGTGGTCTCCAGCGAGGAGCTGCTGGAACGGGTCTGGGACGCCAACACCGACCCGTTCACCACCATCGTCCGGGTCACCGTGATGACCCTGCGCAAGAAGCTCGGTGACCCGCCGCTGATCGAGACGGTGGTCGGGGCCGGCTACCGGACCGCCGGAGACCTGTCGTGACCCTCTACCTCACCCGCCGCCCCCGGTTGCGGCCCACCCTGCGACTACGGCTGACCCTGCTCAACGGCATCCTGCTGGTCGGGGCCGGGGCGATCCTCGTCCTGCTGGCCTGGTTGCTGGTGCGCGACGCGCTGCGGCCCACCGACGAGCTGCTCCCCGGCACCACCGTGGTGCTCGCCGACGGCCGCACCCTGGACGCCGGGCAGTGGCAGCGGCAACTGGTCGACGCCGCGTCCCGGGAACTGCTCGCCAAGGGCCTGGTCGCCCTGCTGGCGATCAGCGTGGTCGCGGTGGCCGGCGCGTACGCCGTGGCCGGCCGGGCGCTGCGCCCGCTGCACCAGGTCACCTCCACCGCCCGGCGGCTCGGCGAGGCCACCCTCGACCAGCGGATCGGGTACTCCGGGGCGGACGACGAGGTGGCCGAGCTGGCCAAGACCTTCGACGCGATGCTGGACCGCATCGCCGAGGCGTTCGAGGCGCAGAAGCGGTTCGTCGCCAACGCCTCGCACGAGCTGCGCACACCGCTGGCGGTGATGCGGACCGAGATCGACGTGACGCTCACCGACGACGAGGCGGACGTGGCCGAGTTCCGCCGGATGGCCACCGTCGTGCGGGACGCGTCCGAGCGGGCCAACGGCCTGGTCGACGCGCTGCTGGTGCTGGCGCGCAGCGAGGCCCAGGCGGGGCGGCGGCTCGGTCGCAAGACCGAGTGCGACCTGGCCGACGGCACCGCCGCCGCGCTGTCGGCGGTCCGTCGGGAGGTGGAGCGGATCAAGCTGCGGGTGGAGACCGCGTTGGAGCCCGCCCCGGTGGTCGGCGACCCCGGCCTGCTCGGTCGGCTCGCCGGCAACCTGATCGAGAACGCGGTGCGCTACAACCACCTGCACGGCCGGCTCTGGGTGCGGACCGGCTCCGACGGGCAGGAGTCCTGGCTGGTGGTCGGCAACACCGGTTTCGAGGTGGACCAGGCCGACGTGCCGGGGCTGTTCGAGCCGTTCCGGCGCGGCGGGCGGGAACGGACCGGGGCGCGCGGCTCCGGGCTGGGACTCTCCATCGTCCGGGCGGTCTGCGACGCGCACCGCGGCAGCGTCCGGGTGGTCGCCCAGCCGGGCGGTGGCCTGGAGGTCACGGTGACCCTGCCGGCGGCGGACGCCACCCCGGTGGTCAGCGCCACCGCCGTGGTCACCACCGCCGCCCTGCCGGGCACCGGAGTCGCCGCGACGACCGACTGACTGACGGCGGCGGTAATACGTTTGCGCCGGCCAGCGAGGGCCTGGCATGATCGCCCGGTCAGCCCGAGCAGGGAAGGGAGGTGCGGTCGATGTCCATCATTGTCATTCCCGCGCCTCGCCGCCGGCACCGCTGACAGTCGACTCACGCGGGGCGCGTTCCATCCTCGTACGGAGGAAACCGTGAGTTCTAAAGTTCGCAGCGTCACCATCGACTGCCACGACACGTACGCCCTCGCCGGGTTCTGGGCGGAGGTCTACGGCTGTTCCCGTCAGCCGGACGACTTCCCCGGGGACCCGGAGGCGATGCTGCTGCCGCCGGGCAGTCCGATGGTGATCTTCGTCCAGGTGCCGGAGGGCAAGACGGTGAAGAACCGGGTGCACCTGTGCCTGGAGCCGGCCGACCGGAACCGGGACGCCGAGGTGGCCCGACTGCTCGCCCTCGGCGCCAGCCAGGTGGACGACCGGCGGCAGCCGGACGGCACCGGCTGGGTCGTCCTGGCCGACCCGGAGGGCAACGAGTTCTGCGTGCTGCGCAGCACCGCCGAGCGGGCCGCCACGGCCTGACCCGGACGTGGCAGGGGCCCCTCCCGCACGGGAGGGGCCCCTGCCACCCGACTCAGTCGCGCTGCTCGATGGCGGCGCGGATGGTGCCGAACTCCTTCTCGGCCTCCTTGCCGGTCTTGAAGTAGATGACCACCATGCCGAGGCTGCCCCGGTCGGCCCAGACGCAGATGCCGAGCTTGACGCCCTCGGAGGAACCGTCGCCGCACTTGGCGTCGCCGCCGAGCGGTCCCGCCTCCACGGCGACCATGTTGCTGGCGCCGAGGTTGCCGGAAACGGCGCTGATCGCGTCGTTCAGCTCCTTCTGCGGGTCGGCGATCAGGCCGGACACCCCGACGATCATGACCAGGTCGTTCTTGGCCGGGTCGCCGTAGAACGCGCCGACCGTGCTGGTCGCCTCCGGCACGTCCTTCTTGATCTCGGCGGCCATCTGCTCCGACGCGGTCACCAGCGTCGGCTCGGTGACCTTGGCCCGGCCGTTGAGCGTCTCCGGGGCGACCACCCGGGTCTTGGTGGCCTCCACGACCTCGCCGACGTCGTCCTTGACGGTGGCCCAGATGGCGATGCCACCACCGACGCAGAGCACCAGCACCACGGCAAGGACGATCAGCAGGATCTTGCCGACGCCGGACTTCTTCTTCGGCGGGGGCGCGAACCCGGCCGCCATCGGGTCGGCCCCGTGCGGCTGGCTGCCGTAGCCGGGCGAGTCGGACGGCTGGGGGGTGGCAGAGCCGTACTCCGGCTGCGAGGGGTGGTGCGGCTGGGACATCGGTGCTCCAGATCTCAGGAATGGACGCGTGATCCTAACCAGCCGCACCGACATGACCGTTGCCCCGATGGGCTGCTCCACCGTCCGGCGGCCGGCGCGCCCACCCGAACGAAACGGGGGTCGACACGCCGTGACGACGTGTCGACCCCCGGTGGTCGGGCCGGATCAGCCGGGCAGGCTCGCCGCCCCGCGCGGCAGGAAGCGCCGCCCGGTGACCCGCTCCGAGGTGCCGGTCCGGTCCAGGTACGGCGTCACGCCGCCCAGGTGGAACGGCCAGCCGGCGCCGAGGATCATGCACAGGTCGATGTCCTGCGCCTCGGCCACCACACCCTCGTCGAGCATCAGCCGGATCTCCTGGGCCAGCGCGTCCAGCGCGTTCTGGCGGACCTGCTCGGCGGTCAGCGGAGCGTCCCCGACCACCAGCAGCTTCGCCACCTCGGGGTTCACCTCGTCGTCCACCATCACCGGCTGGCCCGACTCGGCGATCCGCTTGAGGTTGTCGCTGAGCCCGAACCGGTCCGGGAAGGCCGCGTGCAGGGTGCCACCGACGTGGTGGGCGACCGCCGGGCCGACCAGCTGGAGCAGGGCCAGCGGACGCATCGGCAGGCCCAGCGGGTCCAGCGCGCTGTCGGCCACCTCCAGCGGGGTACCCGCGTCCACGGCCGAGAAGATCTCCCCGAGGAAGCGGGTGAGCAGCCGGTTGACCACGAACGCCGGGGCGTCGGCGACCAGTACGCAGGACTTGCGCAGCTGCTTGCCGACGGCGAACGCGGTGGCCAGGGTGGCGTCGTCGGTGCGCTCGCCCCGGACGATCTCCAGCAGCGGCAGCACCGCGACCGGGTTGAAGAAGTGGAAGCCCACCACCCGCTCGGGGTGCTCCAGGTCGGCGGCCATCGCGGTCACCGAGAGCGAGGAGGTGTTGGTGGCCAGCACCGTCTCCGGCGAGACGATCTTCTCCAGCTCGGCCCACACCTGCTTCTTGACGCCCAGGTCCTCGAAGACCGCCTCGATGACGACGTCGGCGTCGGCGAAGACGCCCTTGTCGACCGAACCGGAGACCAGGCCGTACAGCTTGGCGGCCGTGCCGGCGTCCATCCGGCCCTTGGACACCTGCTTCTCGATCTGAGCGTGCACGTAGCCGACGCCCTTGTCCACCCGGGACTGGTCCAGGTCCGTCATCACCACGGGCACCTGGAGACGGCGGGCGAACAACAGCGCGAGCTGGCTGGCCATCAGGCCGGCACCGACGATGCCGACCTTGGTGACCTCGCGGGCCAGCCCCTTGTCCGGCGCGCCGACCGGCCGCTTGGCCCGCCGCTGCACCAGGTCGAAGGCGTACAGGCCGCTGCGCAGTTCCTCGGAGAAGACCAGGTCGGCCAGGGCCTCGTCCTCGGCGGCGGTGCCGGCGGCGAAGTCGGCCTCCTTGGCCAGCGCCAGCAGCTCCAGGGCCTTGTTCGCGGCCGGGACCGCACCGTGCAGCCGCTGGTCGAGCATCTGCCGGGCGAAGAAGAGCACGCCGTCCCACATCTCCCGGTCGACGTCCGGCCGGGACACGGTGAGCTCACCCCGCACCACGCTGGCGGCCCACTCCAGGGAGCGCTCGAGGAAGTCGGCCGGCTCCAGCAGCACGTCCGCGATGCCCATCTGCGCGGCCTGCTTCGGCTTGAGCATCTTGTTCTGCATCAGCGGGTTCTGGAGGACCACCTGGGTGGCGGCCGGGATGCCGATCAGGTTGGGCAGGAGTTGGGTGCCGCCCCACCCGGGGACCAGGCCCAGCGACACCTCGGGCAGGGCCAGGGCCGCCGCGCCGCCGGAGAGCGTCCGGTAGTGGCAGTGCAGGGCCAGCTCCAGACCGCCCCCCATGGCCGCGCCGTTGACGAAGGCGAAGGTCGGGACGTCGCTGTCCTTCAGCCGGGCGAAGACCCGGTGGCCGAGCCGGCCGATCTCCAGCGCCTGCTCCCGGTCGGCGATCTGCGGCAGGCTGACCAGGTCCGCGCCCACGCAGAAGACGTACGGCTTGCCGGTGACCGCGACGAACGCCGGGTTCGCGGCCAGCGCGGCGGTGATCGCCTCGTCCAGGCTGGTCAGACCGCCCGGTCCGAGGGTGTTCGGCTTGGTGTGGTCGAAGCCGTTGTCGAGCGTGATCAGGGCGGCCGGCCGGTCCAGACCGGGCACGTTCACCTGACGCAGCAGCGCCTTCGTGACCACCTCGTTCGCCGCGGCGAGCGTGCTCACTTGTCTCCACCCTCCCGCTGAGCCTGCTGGCTGGACCCCGTCCAGTGTGGGTTCTCCCAGATGACCGTGCCGCCCATGCCGATGCCGATGCACATCGCGGTGACGCCGTAGCGGACCTCGGGGTGCTCGGCGAACTGCCGGGCGAGCTGGGTCATCAGCCGTACGCCCGACGAGGCGAGCGGGTGACCGATGGCGATCGCGCCGCCCCACGGGTTGACCCGGGGGTCGTCGTCGGCGATGCCGAAGTGGTCGAGGAAGGCGAGCACCTGCACGGCGAACGCCTCGTTCAGCTCGAACAGCCCGATGTCGTCGATGCTCAGCCCGGCGATGCGCAGGGCCTTCTCCGTCGAGGGGATCGGGCCGACGCCCATCACCTCCGGCTCGACGCCGACGAAGCCGTACGACACCAGCCGCATGGCGACCGGCAGCCCCAGCTCGCGGGCGGTGGACTCGGCCGCGATCAGGCTGGCGGTGGCGCCGTCGTTCAGGCCGGCGGCGTTGCCCGCGGTGACCCGGCCGTGCGGACGGAACGGGGTCTTCAGGGTGGCGAGCTTCTCCAGCGAGGTGTCCCGGGGCGCCTCGTCCACCGTGGCCAGACCCCAGCCACCCGCCTCGTCGCGGATCGCGACCGGGACCAGGTCGGGCTGGAGCCGGCCGTTGGCGTACGCCTTGGCGGTCTTCTGCTGCGAGGCCAACGCGAACGCGTCGGCGCGCTCCTTGCTGACCTGCGGGACCCGGTCGTGCAGGTTCTCCGCGGTGGCCCCCATCACCAGGGCGGACGGGTCGACCAGCTTCTCGGCGAGGATGCGCGGGTTCGGGTCGACGCCCTCGCCCATCGGGTGCCGGCCCATGTGCTCCACGCCCCCGGCGATGGCGACGTCGTACGCGCCCATCGCGATGCCCCCGGCGACGGTGGTCACCGCGGTCATCGCACCCGCGCACATCCGGTCGATGGCGTAGCCGGGCACGGTCTTCGGCAGACCGGACAGCAGGGCGGCGGTCCGGCCGATGGTCAGGCCCTGGTCGCCGATCTGGGTGGTGGCGGCGATGGCCACCTCCTCGACCCGCTCCGGCGGTAGCTGCGGGTTGCGCCGCAGCAGTTCCCGGATACAGCGGATGACCAGGTCGTCGGCGCGGGTGTTGGCGTACATGCCACCCGCCTTGCCGAACGGGGTGCGGACGCCGTCGACGAAGACGACTTCCCTGACTTCACGGGGCACTGGAGCCTCCTTTTCGACCATGCTTCGGCCTGCGCGCCGACCGGCGGCACGCCGGACCGAACGAAGGTCGCCGGCACGGGCGTGGTGCTTCGCATGCTACTCACCGGTAACCAGACGTGCCCGTGCCCTCCGTGTGTCCCACACCACACCCACCCCGGTGCCCCGGGGTGGGTGTGCGCCGTCAGGGCGTGGGCAGGACGGCGGTCAGCTCCGGCACCAGCAGGCCGACCTGCCAGTCCCGGGCGCCGAACCCGCGCAGGGTTTCGGTCACCGTCTCCTCGGTGATCTCGTCCGGCGGGGTCCAGGCCAACCGGCGGACCGAGTCCGGGGTGATCAGGTTCTCCGGCGGCAGGCGGTGCTCCCCGGCGATCCGGACCACCACCTCGCGGCACCGGGCCAGTCGGGCCGCGGCCACCGGGTCCCGTTCCGCCCACCGGTGCGGCGGCGGCGGACCCTCCACCACGGCGCTGACCGGGAGGGCGTCCTCGGGCAGCTGCCGGGCGTCCTCCAACGCCGTCAGCCAGGTGCGGGCCAGCCGGCGTACCGACCGGCCACCGAAGCCGGGCAGGGTCAGCAGCGTCTTCTCGTCCTTCGGATCCAGCTCGGCGGCGGCGATGATCGCCGAGTCGGGGAGCACCCGCCCGGGGGCGGCGTCCCGGCGGGCGGCGATCTGGTCCCGGGCGTACCACATCGACCGGACCCGCGCCTGGGCCCGTGCGCCGCGCAGCCGGTGGATGCCGGAGGTACGCCGCCAGGGCTCGGCCCGCACCCGGGGCGGCCGTGCCCCGGCGGCCACCAGCGCCGCGAACTCCTCCGCCGCCCACTCCTGCTTGCCCTGCCGCGCCAGCTCCGCGGCGAGCGCGTCGCGGAGATCCACGAGGAGTTCCACGTCCAGGGCGGCGTAGGTCAACCAGGACTCCGGCAGCGGCCGGCTCGACCAGTCCGCCGCCGAGTGGTGCTTCTCCAGGGTGTAGCCCAGCAGATGTTCGGTCAGCGCGGCCAGGCCGACCCGCTCGAAACCGGCCAGCCGCGCGGCCAGTTCGGTGTCGAACAGCCGGCGCGGGCGCAGCCCCAACTCGGCCAGGCAGGGCAGATCCTGGCTCGCCGCGTGGAGCACCCACTCGGCCGGGCCGATCACCGCGTCGAGGGCGGACAGGTCGGGCAGGGGCAACGGATCGATCAGGACGGTGCCGGCGCCGCCGCGGCGCAGCTGGACCAGGTACGCCCGCTGGCTGTAGCGGTATCCGGAGGCACGTTCCGCGTCGATGGCCACCGGTCCGGTGCCCGCCGCGAACCGGGCCACCACCTCGGCCAGCGCGGCAGATGTGGCCACCGGTGGGGGGGTGCCCTCCCGGGGCGCGGTCAGGGGTACGGGCTGCTCGTCGGTCGCTTCGGTCCCCGCGTCCGTCGGCTCCGGCGCGGCCGGTGGCGGGTGCTGCGGTTCGTTTCCCGGTCGGCGTTCGGCGGCCCGACGGCGCAGGGGTGGTTCGTCGGTCACCTGACAACCCTAGTGCGCGCGGCGATCCGCCGCGCAGCCTCCTCCGGTGCGTGTCGGCGGCCGGTACGGTACCGCCGGGCCAGGGGTGGACAGCAGGGGAGACAATGTCGTTCCGGGCCGGTACGGTCCATCGGGCCCACCGCCGGCGATGTGCCGGCGGCAGGGTCGCGGGCAGGCGCTCAGCGGGGAGGACGTGGCAATCATGACGGCTGGGTACGGGCCGCAGGACGGTGGACCGGTCGGGCCGGCACCCGGATCCGGTGACCACGGAGGTCGACCGGGTCCGTTGCCACCACGGATGGAGCCGCCCCGCACGGCGGTGGGCGGTTGGCCCGCGTCCGGTGCCCCGGTCCCCGGCCAACCACCGGCGGGTGGACATCCGGGTGCCCCGCCGTCCGGCTACGCGTCCGCGCCACCCCCGGTGCCCACTCCCCGGGGCACCTGGCCGACCACCGGTGATCCCGGCCCGGCGCCGGCCCCGCCGCACCCGGCCACCGGACAGCAGCCGGCACCCGCCCCGGGCCCCTGGTCGCCCGGCCAGCCGCCGGCCGCCTCCGGTCCGGCCTTCCCGGGCAGCACCCAGCCGGGCGACGTGACCACCGGCCGGCAGCGCTCCGGCTGGCTGCCCCGGGCCGCCCTGCTGCTGGCGTTGCTGCTGGTCCTGGTCTCCGGCGTCCAGGCGTACCAGATCCACGTGCTCAACGACCGGCTCGGCGACACCCGACAGGACCTGAGCACCGCGCAGGACCGCGACGGCGTCCGCCTCGACGGTCTGGAGCAGCGGGCGGAGGAACTGGAGAAGCAGGCCGGCACGGTGTTCAACCCGGAGGACATCGCCGACACGGTGCTGCGCAGCGTCTTCCGGGTCCGGGCCGGCACCTCGACCGGCACCGCGTTCGCCGTCGGCAAGCCCAACTCCGAGGGCGGGGCGAACCTGTTCACCAACTACCACGTGGTCGAGTCGCTCTGGACCAGCGGCGAGCGCCAGGTGTTCCTGGAGCGCACCGACCAGCGCTTCCCGGCCACCATCGTCAAGGTCGACGAGCAGAACGACGTCGCACACCTGCGGACGTCCGCCAAGTTCACCGGCCTGGTCACCGCCGCCACCCCGGTGAAGTCCGGGCAGCAGATCGTCGTGGTCGGCGCGCCGCTCGGCCTGACCGACAGTGTCACCACGGGGGTGGTGAGCGCCTTCCGGAAGGCGGAGAACGGCGGCGGTGACGTGATCCAGTTCGACGCTCCGATCAACCCCGGCAACTCCGGGGGCCCGGTCATCAACAGCGCCAAGCAGGTCGTCGGCATCGCCACCGCCAAGGCCCGCAACGCCGAGGGCATCGGCCTGGCCGTGCCGATCAAGACCGCGTGCGACGGCTTCGACATCTGCTGACCGTCCACCGACGCGTCCGTACCCGCCCGGTTCGCCCGCCCAGCCGGAGCCGGACCAGCCTCATTCGGAGGAAGTAGCCATGACCCAGCCACCCACCGGCGGATACCCCCCGCCGGGGTACCCGCAGCAACCGCCGGCCGGCCACGGCGGCGGGCTGTACGGATCCCAGCACGAACCGCACGGGCACGAGCCGACCCAGCAGTTCGGGATCGACCCGACGCTGTCGGCCCAGCCGCCGGCCGGGTACCCGCAGTCCGCGCCGCCGGCCGCCGGATATCCGCAGTCCGCGCCGCCGGCTGCGGGGTACCCGCAGCAGCCCGGCTACCCCGGCGGCTACCCGCAGTCCGCGCCACCGGCCGAGACGGCGGCCCCGGCCGGCTACGGCCCGACCTCCGGCGGCCCGGTGCCCGGCCAGTACACCCCCACCTCCGGCCAGCCGTTCGGCCCGCCGATGTCCGGCCCGCCCGGGTACCCGCCCCCGGCGGCCACCTCCGGCGGGGGCGGCGGCCGCGGCCGGGCGGTGCTCGTGCTGGCGATCGTGGCCGGGCTGCTCTTCGTTCTCGGCGGCGTGATGACCGGGCTCTACCTCAACACCAGCGGTGACCTCGAGCGCACCGAGAAGAACCTGGTCGCCCGCACCACCGACCGGGACACCCGGGTGAAGGAGATCGAGAAGCTCAAGGGCGAACTCCAGACCGCCAAGGACAAGCTGACCGACACCCAGCAGGACCTCACCGGCACCAAGAACGACCGTGACGAGCAGGCCCGGCAGAAGAAGGTCATCGCGAACTGCCTGGAGAAGCTGACCACCGCGCTGGCCGCCGCCGCGGCCAACAACAAGACCGCCTACGACCAGGCCGTCAAGGGTCTCGACGCGGTCTGCGACGAGGCCGAGAAGTACCTCTGACCCACCATCGCGTCCCCGTCGGTCCGCGGGCCGGTCGTCCGATCACGGCGACCGGCCCGCGGACCGACGCGTGCGGGGCGACCGGACACGCCGACGGGGTCATCCGGAGCCGGTGACGACCGGGCGGAGGCCACCGGCCGTCCTGCCCGGCGGGGACGCCAGCCGGTCGTGGCGGATGCGGGCCGGTGGAGGCTGGATGCGGGCCGGTGGTGGCGGAGGTCAGCCGGTGGTGGCGGGCCGGCGGTCGGCCAGCGCGGTCACTCCGGGCGGGGGCAGGCCGGCGGTCGAGGCGAGCAGCGTGCACCAGGCACGCAGGTGCGGGGCGAGGTCGTCGTCGAGCGGGGTCCACGAGGCCCGGATCTCGACGTCCCCGGTGGCCGGTGGACCGGCCAGATCGCCGAACCGGGTGGACATGGTCTGGGTGACCGTGCCGCCGAGCGCCCGGTGACCGGCCTCCTGGGCGTCCAGCGCGTCGGTCAGCCAGGTCCAGCCCACCCCGGGCAGCAGCGGATCGGCGGC
Source organism: Micromonospora sp. NPDC023956 (assembly GCF_040639195.1). Lineage (NCBI taxonomy): Bacteria > Bacillati > Actinomycetota > Actinomycetes > Micromonosporales > Micromonosporaceae > Micromonospora > Micromonospora sp. NPDC023956. The sequence continues at coordinate 297,896 of NZ_JBEZZN010000005.1, read as the reverse complement.
GAGGTCGGCCTCCAGGTCCGCGGTGACGTAGCTGACCAGCCGTAGCGTGCCCTGCCACGCCTCGTGCCCGGCCGGGTCGTGCAGCAGGATCAGCCGCCCGGTGGCAACCTCGTCGTCGTCGCGCAGCACGGTGGCGGAGAGGGCGAAGGCGAACGGGGCGAGCCGCTTCGGGGCGCCCACCTCCTCCATCACGATCTCGGGCCGGGTCGCCACCGACCGCAACCCGGCGACCGCGCGGGCGAAGGTCTCCGGGAGCGCGATCGGAGGGGACATGCGGGCAGCCTAAGCCGCCGCCGCACCCGCCCGGCGGACGGCGCGCCGGCACCGCGTCGCTCGTCGCCGCCGCCGGCACCACCCCGGCCACCGTGAACGCGTAGCGTGATCATCCGGTGGCGCGGGTGGACGTGTCCTTCGCAACCCGGGCGACCGGCGGCGCCGGCGGACGTGGCACGATTGCGGCGATGACCACCACCACCACGGGCGGCGCTGCCCGAGACGGAGACACCCGCCCGAGCGCGGGCGGAGCATCCCGTACCGCCGACTCGCCCTTCGTCCGGGCCTGTCGCCGGCGACCCGGCCCGCACACGCCGGTCTGGTTCATGCGCCAGGCCGGGCGCTCGCTGCCGGAGTACCGCGAGATCCGGGCCAACGTGGCGATGCTGGAGTCCTGCCGCCGTCCCGAACTGGTCGCCGAGATCACCCTTCAGCCGGTCCGCCGGCACGGGGTGGACGCGGCGATCCTGTTCAGCGACATCGTGGTGCCGGTCGCGGCGGCCGGCGTCGACCTGGACATCGTCCCCGGTACCGGCCCGGTGGTCGCCGAGCCGGTGCGTGACCGCGCCGACATCGACCGGATCCGTCCGATCACCGTCGAGGACGTCCGGTACGTCGACGAGGCGGTCCGGCTGCTCGTCGGCGAACTCGGCGACACCCCGTTGATCGGATTCGCCGGTGCCCCGTTCACCCTGGCCAGCTACCTGGTCGAGGGGGGCCCGTCGCGGACCCACGCCAGGACCAAGGCGCTGATGTACGGCGATCCCGACCTGTGGCACGCGCTCTGCGGGCGGCTCGCCGAGGTGACGCTTGCGTTCCTGCGCGTCCAGATCGCCGCCGGGGTCTCCGCGGTACAGCTCTTCGACTCGTGGGCCGGCGCGCTGTCGGAAGCCGACTACCGCCGCTACGTACAGCCGCACTCGGCGATGGTGCTGGCCGGGCTGGCCGACGCCGGGGTGCCCCGGATCCACTTCGGAGTCGGCACCGCCGAGCTGCTGACCGCGATGGGGGAGGCCGGCGCCGACGTGGTCGGCGTGGACTGGCGTACCCCGCTGGACGTCGCCACGAAGCGGATCGGACCGGACCGCGCGGTCCAGGGCAACCTCGACCCGTGCCTGCTCTTCGCCCCCTGGCCGGTGGTCGAGGCCGAGGTGCGGCGCATCCTCGACGAGGGCCGGGCCGCCCCCGGTCACGTCTTCAACCTCGGTCACGGCGTCCTGCCGGAGACCGATCCCGACGTGCTGACCCGGGTGGTCGCGCTGGTGCACGAGGTGTCCGCGCGGCCCGTGGACTGACCGGAGGCGACGATGCGACGACCGTGGCGGATCGCGGTCATCGGCGGTGGGATCACCGGGCTGGCCGCCGCCGTCCGGTTGCGCGACCGCGCCCCCGCCGGCACCGAGGTCACCGTGTACGAGCAGTCCGGCGCACCCGGTGGCAAGCTGCGCACCGGCAGCCTGGCCGGCGGGCCGGTGGAGTTCGGTGCGGAGTCGTTCCTGATGCGCGACCCGGCCGGCGGTGAGTCCGCCGCGGTGACCCTGGTCCGCCGGCTCGGACTCGCCGCCGAGATCGTGCACCCGACCGTCGGGCAGGCCGCGCTCGCCGTCGACGGGGGGCTGCGCCCGATCCCGGCCGGCACGCTGGTCGGCGTACCGGGAAATCTGGACACGGTGGCGGCGGTGGCCGAACCGACCGCGGCGGCCGACGCCGACGGCGGCAAGCCGCTGCTCGGCCCGAACGAGGACGTGGCGGTCGGCGCGCTGGTCCGCGCCCGCCTCGGCGATCAGGTGGTGGACCGACTGGTCGACCCGATGCTCGGCGGCGTCTACGCCGGCCGCGCCGACGACCTGTCGCTGGTCACCACCATGCCGGCGCTGGCCCGCGCGGCCCGGGTGGAACACACGCTCACCGGGGCGGTCCGGGCGGCGCAGGCCGCCGCGCCCCGCGCGCCCGGCGCACCGGTCTTCGGCGCGCTGGCCGGCGGGATGAGCCGGCTGGTCGAGGCGGCGGCGACGGCCAGCGGGGCGACGCTGCGGCTCGGCGCGACGGTCCGGGACGTCACCCCGCTGGGCGGGGGGTGGCGGCTGACCGTGGGCCCCACCCGGGATCCGGAGTCCGTGGAGGTCGACGCGGTGGTGCTGGCCGTGCCGGCCCGTCCGGCGGCGCGACTGCTCGCCGGTACGGCTCCGGCGGTGGCCACCGGAGTCGGCGGACTGGACTACGCCAGCGTCGCCCTGGTCACCCTGGCCCTGTCCGAGCCGGCGCTGCCCGCCCTCTCCGGATTCCTGGTGCCCGGCACCGAGGGACTGCTGATCAAGGCGGCCACCTTCTTCACCACCAAGTGGGGGCACCTGCGCCGGCCGGACGGGGTGGCGCTGGTGCGCGCCTCGGTCGGCCGGTACGGCGAGGAACGGCAGGTGCAGCTCGCCGACGCCGACCTGGTCGCCACCGTGCACCGGGAGCTGTCCGGGGTGCTCGGCACGACGCTGCCCACGTCGCTGGCCAGCCACGTGCAACGGTGGGGTGGGGCGCTGCCGCAGTACACCCCCGGGCACGCCGACCGGGTCGCGGCGGCCCGGACGGCGCTCCGGGCGGCCCACCCGACGTTGACCCTGGCCGGGGCCGGGTACGACGGGGTCGGCATCCCGGTCTGCGTGCGGTCCGGCGAAACGGCGGCCGAAGAGATCATCAGTGCACTGGGAGGACCGGCGACATGACCGAGCAGACCGAGCAGACCAACGCGGCCCGGCTGCGGGAGCTGAACGACAGCATCCGCTACACCATGTGGTCGGTGTTCCGGGCCACCAGCCCGCTGCCGGCCCTGCGGGACAACGTCGTCGCCGAGGCCGAGGCCCTCGTCGAGGAGCTGGCCGGTAAGGACGTCGTGGTCCGGGGCACCTACGACGTCTCCGGGCTGCGCGCCGACGCCGACCTGATGCTCTGGTGGCACTCCACCTCCAGCGACGACCTCCAGGACGCGTACGGCCGGTTCCGGCGCACCGCGCTGGGGCGGACGATGACCCCGGTCTGGTCGCAGATGGCCCTGCACCGGCCGGCGGAGTTCAACAAGAGCCACATCCCGGCCTTCCTGGCCGGCGAACAGGCGCGGGCGTACATCTGCGTCTACCCGTTCGTCCGCTCCTACGAGTGGTACCTGCTGCCGGACGCCGAGCGGCGGGAGCTGCTCGCCGAGCACGGCCGGATGGCCCGTGGCTACCCGGACGTGCGGGCCAACACCGTCGCCTCGTTCGCCCTCGGCGACTACGAGTGGATGCTCGCCTTCGAGGCGGACGAGCTGCACCGGATCGTGGACCTGATGCGGGACCTGCGCGCCTCCCGGGCCCGCCGGCACGTCCGCGAGGAGGTCCCCTTCTACACCGGCCGCCGCCGCTCGCTCGCGGACATCGTGGCCGCCCTGCCCTGACGGGCCCGCCCTGCCCTGACCGGCCGGACCGCCCAGCCCTGACCGGCCGGACCGCCCAGCCCTGACCGGCCGGCTCGACCGGTCAGGGCCGGTGCCGGCCTGCGGGCATCCGGCTGCGCCGGCCGCCCGGGGTACGGTCAGGGCGTGGGTTCGCGGCGCATCGGGGTGTGCGGGATGCCGTCCTCGACGTACCCGGGTCCGCTGACGGTGAAGCCGTACCGGGCGTAGAACCCGACCAGGTGCGACTGCGCCTCCAGCACGCACGGCCGGTGCCCGACCACCACCAGCGCCTCGCTCATCAGCCGCCCGGCGTGCCCGCCGCCGCGCGCCGCCGGGGCCACCACGACCCGGCCGATCCGCTCCACGCCGCCGGGGTCGGCCAGGATCCGCAGGTACGCCACCGGCACGCCCTCCTCGGCCAGCCAGAGGTGCCGGGTGCCCGGCTCGACGTCCCGCCCGTCCAGTTCCGGGTAGGCGCACGCCTGCTCGACCACGAACACGTCGATGCGCAGTCTCAGCAGGTCGTGGAAGGTACGGGCGTCCAGGTCAGCGAAGGAGGCGACCCGGACGACGGTGCTGCGCGGCAACATCCCGCCAGGCTAGTGCCTGGCCCCGGGGGAGGTGAGCGGACGTACCCGGGAGTGGTCGTGGGGTCGGAACCGCCGCTGAGCGGGCCGCCGTCACCTAGCCGACGGCTCGACTCGGACACCAGCGAATGTCGCCAAGCGGACGCCTTCGCAGTCCGGCAACAATCGACAACCAGCATTGTGCGTAGGAAAGTCCGAATTCGTGGCGTCGAAGGAGGTTCCATGAGCACTGCCCTGACCACCGGTAGCTGGTCGACCCTGAGCGTGAGCCCGCCGAATCTGAACGGACTGGGTACCGAGCACGTCCGGTGGGGCATCCCGGCCGGCGCCGGCCAGAGCGGATACGTCTTCCGCGGCGGCTCCGTCGAGGTGCGGACCGACGGCACCGAGTTCACCCTCGGCACGTACACGCACGAGAACTTCCCCGTCATCGCCATGGCGGATCGTCAGTTCGACGTGGGCCTGGTCGTGCGGGTGGCCTTCGAGGACGGCACCGAGGCGAACTTCAGCTTCCGCTTCCACCACAACGAGACGCCGAACGACGGGCCGACGCCGGACGACGTGGTCGACCTGCCGACGTTCGTCTCGCCGGAGACCGTGACGATCGACGGGGTCGAGTACGGCGTGGTGATCAGCGGCTTCAAACGGGGCGGTCAGGTCGTCCGGACCTTCGTCAGCCCGGAGAACGGCGTGAACAGCGCGGACATCGTCGCGATCTTCGCCCGTGCCGGTCTCCCGGACGTGGTCATCACCACCGTGCGCAACCGGGGCGACGTGAAGTACACCCAGGCGGACGAGTACGTCGAGATCGTGAACCGGGGCACCGTGGCCGCGAACATCAGCGGTTGGACGCTCGGCGCCGACGACGCCGGCCAGGACTTCACGTTCCCGCCCGGCACCGTGTTGCAGCCGGGGCAGCGGATCAGGATCTACACCAACCAGCAGCACCCCGAGTGGGGCGGCTTCTCCTACGGCAGCGGACGGCCGATCTGGAACGACAAGGGCGACCGCGCGGAACTGCGCGGACCCGGCGGCGAGGTGGTCTCCGAGTACGGGTACGGCTCGCGGGCGTCGACCACGCCCTGACGGGCCGCGCCGGACGTGACCACCGCGTGACCGGCGGCAGTCGGTGCGGCACGACGGTCCCGTGGTGGTCGGGCACGGGCGCGACCGGCGGTGACCGGCCCGACGGTGGAGGCGAAACCACCCCGGACCCCGGCACCGCCGGTGTGCCGTGGCCACTGTCCGTCAGGCCGGGCGGGCACCGACCGCGTCGCTGATCGCGGCGGCCCGCTCGCCCTCGACGGTACGGGCACAGTGCGCCGAGCAGAAGAACCGGCCGGACACCTCGACGCCGTGCCCGACGACCTTCAGTCGGCAGTGCTCGCAGACCGGCGCCAGCTTGTGCACCGCACACTCGAACGAGTCGAAGGTGTGCGAGTCGCCGCTGACCGTCCGGACCTCGAACGCCATCCAGTAGTCGTTGCCGCAGACCTCACAGGTCGCCATCGCGGTACCCCCCACCGACAGTCATGCCCTGAGGGTGCGGCATCGGACGACTCGTGGTGACGGAACCGCCCGAAGTGCGCCCTCTCGGGTGACGTGTCGTGCGGGGCGGCTCAGCCCTGGCGCGGCTCCAGCCGGATGGAGACCGAGTTGACGCAGTGCCGGGTGTCCTTCGGGGTGAAGCCCTCGCCGTGGAAGACGTGCCCCAGGTGGCTGTCGCAGCGCGCGCAGCGGATCTCGACACGTCGCATGCCGAGGGTGTTGTCCGGGATCTCCTTGACCGCGCCGGGCAGCGCGTCGTCGAAGCTCGGCCAGCCGCAGTGCGAGTCGAACTTGGTGTCGCTGGAGAAGAGTTCCACGCCACAGGCGCGGCAGTGGTAGACGCCGGGGGTCTTGGTCTCGACGTACTCACCGGTCCACGGGCGCTCGGTGCCGGCCTGACGCAGCACCCGGAACTCCTCCGGACTGAGTCGGACCCGCCACTCGTCGTCGGTGCGGGGCAGTTCGCTCTCGGAAAGACTCACCCGTCAAGAATAGGCCGGCTGTCACAGGTGTGACATATGGTCGCGGCATGGGTGGCACGAAGCCAGCGGCCGTCGAGATCGAGGTGGCCGGGCACACCGTACGGCTGAGCAGCCCGGACCGGGTGATCTACCCGGCCCGGGGGTTCACCAAGGCCGACGTCTTCCACTACTACCTCGCCGTGGGCGACGGGATCATGCGGGCGCTGCGGCACCGCCCCACCACCCTGCAACGCTTCCCCGAGGGCGTCGAGGGGGAGATGTTCTTCCAGAAGCGGGTGCCGGCCCGGGGCGTGCCGCCGTGGGTCGAGACGACGCGGATCAGCTTCCCCAGCGGCCGGAGCGCCGACGAACTCTGCCCGGCCGACCTGGCCCACGTCGCCTGGGCGGCGCAGATGGGCACCATCGTCTTCCACCCCTGGCCGGTGCGCGCCGCCGACGTGGACCGGCCCGACGAACTCCGCGTCGACCTGGATCCGCAGCCGGGCACCGACTTCGCCGACGCGGTGACGGCGGCCGGCGAGCTGCGGGCCCTCCTCGACGAACTCGGCGCGACGGGCTGGCCGAAGACCTCCGGCGGCCGGGGCGTCCACGTCTACCTGCGCATCGAGCCGCGCTGGACGTTCACCGAGGTGCGCCGGGCCACCATCGCCCTGGCCCGGGAACTGGAGCGCCGGCGTCCCGACCTGATCACTACGGCCTGGTGGAAGGAGGAACGCGGGGCGCACGTCTTCGTCGACTACAACCAGATGGCCCGGGACCGGACGATCGCCTGCGCGTACTCGCTGCGGGCCAACGGCCGGGCCACCGTCTCCACCCCGGTCGACTGGGCCGAGCTGCCCGACGTCGACCCGGACGACTTCCACCTCGGCAGTGTGCCGGCCCGGCTGGCCGAGCGGGGCGACCCGCACGCCGGCATCGACGACCGCCCGTGGGACATCACCCCGCTGCTGGAGTGGGCCGACCGGGACGACGCCGCCGGCTCGGGGGACCTGCCGTACCCGCCGGACCACCCGAAGATGCCCGGCGAGCCCCGGCGGGTGCAGCCGTCCCGGGCCCGACCGGAGACCGACTGAACGCGGGCGGGCGCCGCCGGCGGTGACGGGCCTCAGCGGTCGTCGGGAAGCGCCCCGGAGACCGCGATCAGCACGCAGCCGAGCAGCGCCAGGGCGGTGCCCGCACCCGGCCGGGCCGAGGACATCCCGGCCTCCTGCCGGTACGGGTCGTTCGCCACGAAGTACCAGATCGCCCCGATCGAGCTGCCACAGCCGAGCGTCGTGGCGATCGACCAGCCCCGACTCGCCTCCCGCCAGGGCCGCCGGGCCGTGCCGGTACGCAGCAGCGACGGCACCGCCAGCAGGGCTCCGACCAGCGCGAAGGGCAGCGCGACGAAGACCAGGTCGAGGCTGGTGTCCACCTCGACCCGGTCCGGGTACTCCCGCCGCCAGGACGGCAGCAGGACCGCGACCGCGACCGTCGCCCAGCCGGCGGCCAGGAGCAGCACCCCCAGGCCTCGCCAGCGTGCCCGGGGCGGCCCCGCGACGGCCGGACGAGTGGGCGCCGACCAGATGCCCACCAGACAGGCCAGCAGTGCCCCGGCGGCGGGGAGCAGCGCCGGCCCGGGTTGGGTGAACACCGGGCCCCGGCCGGTGTCGAACGGGGGGTCGAGGGTCCGTACCAGCGACACGGCGATCACCGCGAGCAGCACCACGAGGACCACCGCCAGGGCGGTGCCGACCAGCCGGAGCAAGCGCTGCGGCCGTCCGGTCGCCACCGTCACCGCCCGGGTCACCACCAGCAGCGTGGTCGCCCCGACCAGCCAGGGCCCGGCCACCGCGCCCACCGCCGCCACCTTCTGCTCGAGCGTGGCGGCGACGACCGGGTCGCCGGTGACCGTACGCCAGCGGGTGAACGCGGCGGTGACCAGCAGCGCGGCGGCGAACACCAGCCAGGCCGCGGGAGGCAGCCGCGCCGTCCACGTCGCCGGTGTCAGCCGAGCCCGCCGTGCCATGGCGGTGAATCTAGTGCAGCACCGACCGGTCGCGCCTCCTCCGCCGGTGTGCCCGGCGCGGTGCCCGGTGTGCCCGGCGTCCGGTGCGGGTGCGGGCGTCCGTTGGGTGTGCGGTGCCCCCTTCGGGCTAGTGGGGTGCGCCTGCTCCCGTCCGGGGTGGGAGAGAAGACCGGCTGCCCGTCTGTGCGGGCAGCTCCACAGCGTCGGTGGAGGCACAATCTCGCCGGGAGCCGGGAGCCGGGAGCCGGGAGCCGGGAGCCGGGAGCCGGGAGCCGGGAGCCGGGAGCCGTCAGAGCGGCAGTTTCATCCCCTCGTGGCTGGCGGCGAACCCGAGGCCGAGGTAGAACCGGTGCGCGTCGGCCCGGCGCTTGTCCGTGGTGAGCTGCACCAGCGCGCAGCCCCGCTCCCGGGCGCGGTCGATCACCCAGGTCATCAGGGCCCGCCCGATCCCCGATCCCCGGCGGTCCGTGCGTACCCGGACGGACTCGACCAGGGCGCGTTCCGCGCCGTGCCGGCCCAGTCCGGGGATGTAGGTGACCTGGAGGCAGCCGACCACCTCGCCGCCCTGCTCGGCGACGACGAGTTCGTTACGGGGGTCGGCGGCGATGTCCGCGAAGGCCCGCTCGTACGCCCCGTCGACCACGGCGGCCTCCCGGTCGCGGCCGAGGAGATCGTCGGCGAGCAGGGCGACCACCGCGGGCAGGTCGGCCCGGACCGCTGTCCGGAACACCAGGTCAGGCATGCCGTCGAGGATGGCACAGCCGGCGGGCCGGGCCGTGGCGGGGCCGGCGACGGTCAGCGCGCCGGGCAGCGCAACCCGTCCCGGGGGACGGTCAGGTCGATCAGGTAGGCGTCGACGGCCTCGGTGACGCAGGTGGTCTGCGGGTAGGCGGTGTGCCCCTCGCCCTCCCAGGTGAGCACCCGCCCCACCCCGAGCATCGCGGCCAACGCCGGTGTCTGCTCGTAGGGGGTGGCCGGGTCGCCGGTGGTGCCCACCACCAGGATCGGTGGCGCGCCGTCGGCCTTCCCGGTCGGGTACGGGTCGGGCCGGGCGGGCCACTTCGCGCAGGTCAGCAACCCCACTGCCAGTGCCGGCCCGAAGAGCGGGTACGCCCTGCGCCACTGCCCCTGGAGCTGGCGGATCCGTTCGAGGCTCGGCCGCTCCTCGTCGTCCACGCAGTTGACCGCCAGGTTGGCGTCGAACAGGTTGCTGTAGGTGCCGTCCGGGTTCCGTCCGGCGTACGCGTCGGCGAGGCGGAACACCCCGGCCGGGTCGCCGTCGGTCACCTGGTCGATCGCGCGGGCCAGTTCCTGCCAGCCCTGCTCGGTGTAGAGGGAGGAGATGACCGCGTAGAAGACCCAGCCGGCGGTGGCCTCCCGCCCGTCCGCGCCCCGGACCGGGGAGACCCGGGCCTTGTCGATGGCCGAGGTCACCGCGGCCCGCGCGTCCGGAGCGAGCGGGCAGCGGTCGGCGTTGGCGGAACACCAGCGGACGAAGTTGTCGAAGGCCCGCTCGAAGCCCTTCGCCTGGCTCTCCGAGGCGGCGACCGCCCCCTGGCGGGGGTCGATGGCGCCGTCGAGCACCAGCGCGCGGACCCGCTCCGGGAAGCGCTGCGCGTAGACCGCGCCGAGCAGGGTGCCGTAGGAGTACCCCAGGTAGGTCAGCTTCTCGTCGCCGACGGCGGCGCGTACCACGTCCATGTCCAGGGCGGCCTGCTCGGTGCCGTACAGCGACAGCTGGTCGCCGTACCTCGCCCCGCAGGCCTGGCCGATCCGCTGGTTGAGGGCGACCAGCCGGTCGAAGGCGGCGGTGGACTCCGGGTCGGGGTCGTAGCCGAAGCTGGCCTCGAGGTCGGCGTCGGAGATGCACTCGACCGGGCTGGACCGGGAAACTCCGCGCGGGTCGAAGCCGACGATGTCGAACCGCTCGGTCACCGCGGCCGGCAGCCCGCCGAGCTGCTCGCCGAAGGAGAGGTAGACCGCCGTGTCGACCCCGGAGCCACCCGGTCCACCCGGGTTGACCAGCAGCGACCCGATCCGGTCCCGCTGCTTGGTGGAGCGCGCCCGCAGCAGCGCGATCTCGAAGGTCCCGTCGCCGCCGGGAGTGGCGCTGGCCGACTCGCCCGTGGTGTTCCACCGCCGCGGTACGGCGATCCGGGCGCACTCGTACCGCATGCCCGGCGCGGTGCGTCCGGCCACCTGCTCGGCGGTCTCGGGGCAGGCGCGCCACTGGGGAGGCGCGCCCAGTGGGGCCACCGAGGCCTCCCCCTCCACCTCGGCGCGGGGGGCGAACGCCGGCAGGGTGCAGCCGGTGGCGACCAGGGCCGCCGCGACGAACCCGGCCAGCGCGAAGCGGCCCCGGCGGAACCGGGACGGGTCGGGGATGCGGCTCACGGCCTGCCCTCCAGGATCGTGTCGGCGTCAGTTCGGCTCGGTCGTCGGCACCGGATCGCCGCGCAGCACCTGGTCGACGTCGAAGCGGACCGGGCGTTCCAGTTGGTCGTACCCGCAGGAACGTGGGTCGCGGTCGGGCCGCCACCGGACGAACCGGGCGGTGTGCCGGAACCGGTCGCCCTCCATGGCGTCGTAGCCGACCTCGACCACCAGCTCCGGGCGCAGCGGTTCCCACTCCAGGTTCTTGCCGCCGGTCCAGCGGCTCACCCCGCCCGGGATCCGCTGGCCCCGCTCGTGGTCGCCGTGCGCCCACGGGTGGTCGTCGCCGACGTCCCGGTACGGTTCCAGCTCCGTCAGCAGCTCCTGGCGGCGGGCCATGGTGAACGAGGCGGAGACCCCGACGTGGTGCAGCGTGCCCTGCGTGTCGTAGAGGCCGAGCAGCAGCGAGCCGACCACCGGTCCGGACTTGTGCCAGCGGAAGCCGGCCACCACCACGTCGGCGGTACGGGCGTGCTTGACCTTGAACATGAGCCGCTTGCCCGGCTCGTACGGCAGGTCCGCCGGCTTGGCGATCAACCCGTCCAGCCCGGCGCCCTCGAAGATGTCGAACCAGCGGCGCGCGGTGTCCGCGTCGGTGGTGACCGGGGTGACGTGCACCGGTGGGCGTACCCCGGCCAGCGCGGCCTCCAGCCGGGCCCGGCGCTGCGGGTAGGGCAGGTCGAGCAGGGCCTCGTCGTCGATCGCCAGCAGGTCGAAGGCGACGAAGTCGGCGGGGGTGGTCTCGGCGAGCATCCGCACCCGGGACGCGGCCGGGTGGATCCGCTGGGCGAGCAGCTCGAAGTCGAGCCGGGGCTGCCCGTCGGGGCCGTCGCGCCGGATCACCACCAACTCCCCGTCGACCGCGCAGCGCTCCGGCAGCTGCCGGCGGGCCTGCTCGACCACCTCGGGGAAGTAGCGGGTCATGGTCTTGCCGCCCCGGCTGGCCAGCTCGACCTCGTCGCCGTCCCGGAAGACGATGCAGCGGAACCCGTCCCACTTCGGTTCGTACGTCATCCCCCCGTCGGTGGGGATCCGGGCGACGCTCTTGGCCAGCATCGGCTCGACCGGCGGGTTCAACGGCAGCTCCACGGCGACCAGTCAACCAGACGGGACCGACACCGGTGAGGCAGATCACGCCGCGCGTCCGGTGGCGTCTGTCCCGCCCCGGGGCCCTCCGTCACCCGTGGCCGATCCAGGAAAGCGCAGGTCAGAGCTACCGTCGCCGGGTGCGCGAGTTCGTCTGCGGCTGCTGCGGGCGCTGGCGGGTCAGTGTGGAGCTGATCGGGGGCCGGTACCGGTACCGGCTGGTGCGTCGGTACCGCCCGGAGTTCGGCGGCGGCAAGGACGTCCTCGGCGAGGCCGGATCGGTCACCGAACTGGCGGACCTGCTGGCCCGGCGTACCCCGCTGACCCTGGCCGACCTGCGCGAGGCGGCCTGAGCCGCCGGCCCGGCCCGCGCCGGTCGTACGCTTGCCGGGTCCGCGTCCAGTCCGGAGGTGCCCGTGCCGCTGACCTATCCGCACGTGGGAGCGACCCGGACCGGCAGCCTGCCAGCGGGCTGGCGGCACGTGCGGCACCGGGTGCGGCTTCCCGACGGCTCCTTCGCCGTCGCGGGCGAAGCCGTGCTCAGCTGGCGGCTGCACCGCGCCGCCGGGGTCCGGATCACCGCCGACGCGCCGCGCGCCGCGCCCGGCGTCGCCGTGACCTCCGGGCTGGGCGTCGGCCCGCTGCGGCTCGACGCCCCGTGCGAGGTGGTCTGGGTCGCCGACGACGACCGCCGGGCCGGTTTCGGGTACGGCACGCTGCCCGGTCACCCGGCCTCCGGCGAGGAGGCGTTCGTGGTGGAACGGGACGACGCGGGCCGGGTCTGGTTCGAGATCCGCGCGTTCAGCCGCCCGCAGCGCTGGATCATGCGCGCCGCCGGCCCCGCCGCTCGGCTCTTCCAGCACGGGTACGCCCGCTGGCTGGCGGCCACCCTGCGTCGGCTCTGCGCCCGCGCCGCCTGACCCACCGCGCGGCAGCCGACGCCCCGACGCCGGCCGGGTGGACCCGGGCCGGCGGTCAGTAGGTCGCGAACGAGCGCAGCGGCATCTTCGGGCCGTGCCGGGGCGCGTGCACGCCCCCGGCGGCCAGCAGCAGGCAGACCCGCCCCCGGTGCCCCCGGAACGGCTCCAGCAGCGCCAGCATCCGGGCGTCGTCACCACGCGCCTCGCCGGCCAGCGCCCAGCTCACCGTGTTCGGGACGTGGTAGTCGCCGACGCTGACCGCGTCCGGGTCGCCGTACGCGATCCGGACCACCTCGGCGACGCTCCACGGACCGATGCCGGGGATCGCGGTCAACCGTCGGGTCGCCTCGCCGGCGTCCGCGCACGCCTCCAGCCGGTCGGCGAGCGCCGCGACCCGACGCAGCGTCTCGGCCCGCCGCTGTTCCACCCCGAACGGGTGGAACAGCCAGTACGGCGCGGCGGCCACCGCCGCCGGGTCGGGCGGCAGCAGCAGCGGGAACGGACCCGGCGCGGGTTCGGCGAAGTGCCGCACCGTCGCCGCGTAGGCCCGGTACGCCTCCTTGCCGGTGACCTTCTGCTCGAGGACCGTGCGCAGCACCTGCCGGAAGACCCGGCCGGTGGCCGGCATCCGCAGCCCACGGTGCCGGGCGGCCAGCCGGGACACCACCGGGTGCCGGGCGGCCAGGTCGGCGAAGCCGGTCAGGTCGTCGCGCAGGCCGGCGATCGCCCCGGCGTGCGCCAGCACCCAGTCGGCGCCCGGCCCGTACCCCTCGGCGAGCAGGTCGCCGTCGTGGCGGCGCAGGCACAGCGTGGCCGGCCCCTCCGGCGTGCGGGTCGCCCACCAGAACGCCCCGGCGGCGATCCGGGCGCACGGGTCGTACGGGCTGAAGGTCAGCGCCCGTACCGTCTCGGCGATCCGGTGCTCCGGCGGCGGGCGCAGGATCCGGGTGGCGGTCACCGGGACACTCTGCCACGGCCGGCGCCGGCCCCGGCTGCCAGCGGGCGGCCGGACGTCGGCACCGGCCCCGGGGAGCTGGCGCACGGCCCGCTGCGCGGCACCGCCCCGACGCCGGTCGAGGTCACCGGCGGACGGAGAAGAGTCCGGGCGGGGGTGGCGTGGACGGGGTCGCCCCGGCGTCCCGGACCACCGTCGCGCCGCCGACGAAGCGGTCCAGCTCCGCCCCGGCGACCACCCGTCCGGGGAACCAGTCCCCGGCGGCCCGCCGGGTCAGCGCCGCGACCGGCGGCTCGTCCCGACCGGCGACCAGCACCAGGTTGCCGTACCGCCGGCCGCGCAGTACCGCCGCGTCGGCGACCACGCAGGCCCGGGGCAGCACCGTCCGGACCGTCGCCACCTGGGCGCGGGCGTACCGCAGCGGCGGGCCGTCGGCCAGGTTGACCAGGTACCAGCCGCCCGGACGCAGCACCCGGGCCACCTCGGCGGCGTACTCCACCGAGGTCAGGTGGGCCGGGGTGCGGGCACCGGCGAAGACGTCGGCGACGACCACGTCGTACGCGGCGTCGGGGGTGGTGGCCACCACCTCGCGGGCGTCGGCGACCCGGACCCGGATCCGGGCCTGCGCCGGCCAGGGCAGGACCCGGCGGACCAGCTCCACCAGCGCGCCGTCCACCTCGACCACCCGCGAGGCCGAACCGGGCCGGGTGGCCGCCAGGTAGCGCGGCAGGGTCAGCGCGCCCCCGCCGAGGTGCAGCACCCGCAGCGGTACGCCGTCCGGGGCGAGAAGGTCCAGCGCGGCGGCGAGCCGGCGCACGTACTCGAACTCCAGGTGGGTCGGGTCGGTCAGGTCGACGTGCGACTGCGGTGCCCCGTCGAGCAGCAGGGTCCACGACCCGGGGCGGTCGGCGTCCGGCAGCAGCTCGGCCTCGCCGGTGTCGACCCGTTCGACCATCCGGTCCCCGCCCCGCCTGCGCCCCATGGGGCCCAGTATCCCGGTCGGCCGCGCACCGACGGTCAGCGGCGGCGGCGCGCGGCGGCGGAGAGCGCCCGGTGCAGCAGGCGGGCGTCACCGAGCAGGGCGCGCAACCGGCGTTCCAGGCCGGCGATCGGGACCAGGTTCTGCGGGGCGCGCGGATCCTTGTACGGGGTGGAGGCGAAGCGCGGCAGCGTGACCAGGGAGAGGTCGGCGAGCGCGATCGCGTCGGCCGGATCGAGGTCGGGGGAGCACTCCACCCGCACGATGCCGGCCCACGGCGCACCCCGCGCCACCGGCAGCCGCAGATACCACGACCAGCCGCCCCAGCCGGTGCCCACCCGGAGCCGGAACACCGGACACCGCTGCCCCGGCGCCAGCCCGGTCACCACCGCCGTCAGCCGGGCGTCGAGGTACTGGCTGTGCTGCGTCTTGACGTACCCGAGGGTGCGCGGCAGCTGCCGTCGGGCGCGCAGCGGACCGTCCACCACCAGCAGGTCACCGTCGGTCCGGGCGGCGTCGGAGACCGCCACCTCCAGCGCGGTCAGCGGACCCTGTACGGCGGCCGGCAGCTTGCTCAGCTCACCACTGCCACCGACCCGGTGCACCGGGTACCGCACCGAACCGGCGACCATCTCCTGCGCCGACGGGCTGGCCGTGAACAGCCCCCGGGCCACCCGGGCACCGGCCATCTCCGCCACGCCCCGCCCCAGGTCGCAGCGGACCACGCCGGCCGCGTACGACGCCGCCACACCCGGGTAGGAGACCCCGTCCGACTCGGCCGTCCAGACGCTGGCGTCGATCCGGCGCACCCCGTCGACCAGGAGCACCACCTCGGGGGCCCGCACCCCCGGCCGGAGACCGAGCGCCCGCCAGTCCGCCGCCGGCAGCTCCACGTCCGGGTCGACCTGGGCGCTGCTCGGTGCGGCCGGGCCGCCGGGGGACGCCTCGAACGACGCCCCGTACGCCGGATCCCACGCGTCCACGAAGAAGGTGCTCAAAGGCCGCTCCGCTCGACGCGGGCGCTGCGGGCGTCCTTGCGGACCTCGAAGCGCACCGGGATTCGCTCGGCGAGCGCCGGCACGTGGGTGACCACCCCGACCATCCGGTCGCCCCGGGCGGCCAGGCTCTCCAGCGTGGCGGCCACCGTGTCCAGGGTGGCCGCGTCGAGGGTGCCGAAGCCTTCGTCCAGCACGATCGACTCCAGGCTCGCCGCCGTGGTGGAGAGGCCGGCCAACTGCTCGGACAACGCCAGCGCCAGCGCCAGCGATGCCTGGAACGTCTCCCCACCCGAGAGCGTGCGCACCCCGCGTCGCAGGCCGGCGTCGTGGTGGTCGACCACGAAGAACTCACCCTTGTCGTGGACCAGGTCGTACTGCCCGCCGGAGAGTTCCCGCAGGATCCGGGAGGCTCCGTCGACCAGCACGTCCAGCGCCTCCGCGAGCAGCCACCGCTCGAAGTTGTTGGCCCGGAGGTGACCGGCGAGCGCGCGGGCCACCCGGGACTCCCGCTCGTGTCCGGCCCGCTGCTCCCGTAACCCGGCGGCCTGTTCGCGGCGTTCCAGCAGCCGCCGGTGGGCCGCCTCGGCGCGTTCGACCGCGACGGTGGCCGCCCGGACCGGGTCGTCGTCGGGGGGCAACCCGGCGGTCGCGAAGATGCCGGCGATCCGTTCCTCCACCGCGTCGACGACGGACTCCGCCGCCGTCACCGCCTCGACCAGGCCCGCCCGGTCCGCGCGCCGGCTGGCCGCCTCCCCGCCGGCCCAGCCGGCCAGACCGGCCCAGGCGGCGGCGACGTCGTCCCGGTCGGCGGCCGGCGGACCGAACCGGGCCAGCCCGTCCCGTACCCGGTCGAACTCCCGCCACGCGGCCCGCAGCCCCTCCTCCGCCGCCCCGACCGCCCCCCGGGCGTGCCGGGCGGCGTCCCGCCCCGCGCGCACCGCGCCCGCCGCCTCGTCGAGCGCCGTGCGCAGCCGGGCGTGCTCGGCCAGGTCGTGCCGCAGCGCCTCGGCGGTGGCGGCCCCGGCGAGCTGCTCGTCGACCTCGGCCAGCCGGCCCCGCAGCTGGTCGTGCTGGGCGCGGGCGCGCAGCAGCTCCCGCTCCCGGTCCCGGGCGGTGGTGTCGCACTCCTGCACCCGCTGCCTGGCCGTCTCGCTGGCGGCCCGCGCGGCCTTCCCGGCGGCGACCGCCCGCGCCACCGCCGAGCCGGCCGGGACCGCCGGCACCCGGGGCACCACCTGCTCGCACACCGGGCAGCACGCCCCGTCGGTGAGCTGCGTCCGCAGCGACACCGCCTGGTCGGTGGCCTTCGCGTCCTCGTGCGCCCGGAACGCCGCCTCCAGCTCGGTCCCGGCCCGTTCGGCCGCCGCCCGCGCCTCGGCGAGGGCGGCCACCGCCGCCTCGTGCTCCGCCTCGGCCCCGGCCACCGTGGCGGCCACCGCCGTCGCCTCACCGGTGAGCCGGTCCCGGTCGGCGTGCGCCTTCAGCAGCAGCCGCAGGGCGCTCTCGTCACCCGCCCCGGCCAGCTCGCCACGGAGCTTCTCCTCCCGCTCCTCGGCCAGCGCCACCGCCTTGGCCGCCTGGTCGACGCCGGCCCGCGCGCCCGCCACCGCCCGGGCCACCTCGGCCACCCCGCCCGGCGGGCGCACCGCGTCGAGCACCGCCAGTTCGGTGTCGAGGGCGGCCAGCGCCGCATGCGCCTCCCGCGCCGCCGTCCGGGCCCGGTCCCGCTCCGGTACGGCTTCCGCGACCGCGCCGGCCAGCTCGTGTGCCCGGGTCACGGCGGACTCCGCCTCGGCCAGCGCCGCGTCGTCGACGTCGGTCAGGCCGCCGAGCATCCGGGCGACCTCCTCCAGCCGCGCCTCGGCCTTCCCGGCCCGCTCGGTGGCGTGCTTCTGCACCTTCTCGTACACGCCGAGGCCGAGCAGGTTGACCAGGATCTGCTGCCGGGTGGCCGGCTTGGCGTGCAGGAAGTCCGCGAACTGCCCCTGGGGCAGCACCACGCAGCTGGTGAACTGCTCGTACGGCAGGCCGACCGCGTCCAGGACCGCCTGCTCCATCTCGGCCGGGGTGCCGGCCAGCACCTCGCCGAGATCCTCCGGGCTGAGCCCGGTGTCCAGCTTGGTGACGTCGAAGCCGGGTGGCATGAGCTGCAACCCGGCGTTGGTGGTCTTGACCGTGCCCCGGCCGTCCCGGCGGACCACCCGGGTGGCGACGTAGCGGTCCCCGGCGGACTCGAACACCAGCCGGACCCGGGCCTCGACGGCGGACGGGGCGAGGGCGTTGGCCAGTCCCCGCGTGCCGCCCCAGCGGGGGACCGTGCCGTAGAGGGCGAAGCAGATCGCGTCCAGCACCGTCGACTTGCCCGAGCCGGTCGGCCCGACCAACGCGAAGAAGTCGGCGTCGGTGAAGTCGACGCACGTCTCCTCGCGGAAGACCGTGAAGCCCGCCATGTCCAGCCGCATCGGGCGCATCAGCGGTCGACCTCCTCGAAGAGTTCGTCGAAGAGCTCCCGCACCCCGTCGTCGTCGTGCCCGCGCCCGGCCAGGTAGTCGGCGAAGAGCTGCTGCGGGGAGCGGCCGGCGCGCTGGGCCGCGCGGGCGCCACCGCCGGGAGCGGGCAGCAGCTCCGGGTCGATCCGGATCTCCAGCGCGCGGGGGAGCAGCTCCTGCACCTCCTCGCGCAGCCCGGCCCGGGGCTGCTCCCGGACGAAGACCCGCAGCCACCCCTCGGGCGGCTCCGACTCGGCGAGCTGGGCCAGCGTGCCCCGGACGGTGCGCAGCGGCACCGCGGCGGAGACCGGCACCTCGCGGACCTGTGCCGCCGTGCGCGCGGTCACCTCGACCAGCGTCACCGAGCAGACGTTCTCCTGCTCGCCGAAGTCGATCGCGATCGGGCTGCCGCTGTACCGCACCGGGCAGGGACCGTCGACCCGCTGGGCCCGGTGCAGGTGTCCGAGTGCGACGTAGTGGGCGGTGCCCGGGAAGACGGTGGCGGGGACGGCGTACCCCATGACGGTGTGTGCGTCCCGTTCGCCGCCGCCGGTGCTCGCGCCGACCACGGTCAGGTGCGCGGTGACCAGGTGCACCCGGTCGGGCTCGTCGAAGCCCTCGGTGAGCCGGGCGAGCACCCGCCCCAGGTGGTCGGCGTACGTCTGGGTGGCCTCGGCGGCGGTCAGCTCGTACATCTCCACCGCGCGGACGGCGTACCGGTGGGAGAGGAAGGGCAGCGCGGCGATCCGCCAGCGCTCGCCACCGGCGGTCGTGCCGTCGACGACCAGGTCGGCGGGGCTGGTGTCCCGGACGCTGCCGCGCAGCACGATGCCGGCGGCCTCGGCCCAGGGGCGCAGCGCGTCCAGGGCCGGGCCGTTGTCGTGGTTGCCCCCGATGACGACCACGTCCGCGCCGGTACGCCGCAGCGCGGTCAGCGCCCGGGTGACCAGCCGGGTGGCCTCCGGGGCGGGGGAGCCGGTGTCGTAGAGGTCACCGGCGACCACGACCAGGTCGGGCCGCTCCTGCCGGGCGATCTCGATGACCTGGGCGAGGACCTGCTTGTGCTCCTCGGCGCGGGACTGGCCCTTGAGGACCTTGCCGACGTGCCAGTCGGAGGTGTGCAGGATCTTCACGGGTGGTCCCCCTCAGAACGGGATGTCGTCGTCGGTGCCGCCCGAGCCGACCACGGCGAACGGGTCGGCGGCCTGGGTGATGGACCGGAGCGTCTCCGACGGGGCGTGACCGGCCTCGGAGACCCGGGTGGCCCAGGCCGGGAAGGGGAACTCCAGGCAGAGCGGCACCGGGATGTCCGGCTGGTTGACGAACATGGTGCCCGGCTTGGCCAGCAGCGCCCGCTGCCGCTGGGCCGGCGGGAGGAAGCCGTACTCCGGGCGGGACGCCTCGGCCGGGTCGAGCCGGCCGACCACCCGGATCGCCGAGTTGGTGACGATCCGCCGCTCCACCTCGCTGGCGGTCTGCTGCGCGCCGACCAGGATCACCCCGAGCGAGCGGCCCCGCTCGGCGATGTCGAGCAGCACCTCCTTGATCGGTGAGGAGCCCTCCCGGGGGGCGTACTTGTTCAGCTCGTCGAGGACGACGAAGAGCAGCGGCCGGGCGGTGCCGGCCTTCTCCTTGCGCTCGAACTCGCCGCGCAGCGTCACCCCGACCACGAACCGTTGCGCCCGGTCCGGCAGGTTGTGCAGGTCGACCACGGTGACCTGGGCGCTCTCCGCGGTGTTGATGGAGTGCGGTCGGCGGGTGGCGAGGTCGCCCCGGATCAGCCGGCCGAGGTCCTTCTTGCTGCCGATCAACCGCCGGGCGAAGGCGTTCACGGTGCCGATGCCGACCGCGCTGCCCGTCCAGTCGCTGCGCGTCTCGTCGTCGTTGAGCTGCTCGACGATGTGGTCGACCAAGTCGCCGTAGGAGCCCAGCCGGGTGCCGTCGATGCTCACCCCGCCGTCGGCGGGCTGGGCGTACCGGGCCAGGTGGGCGGTGACCGCGTGCACCACCATCGTGTACTGCTGGCGTTCGTCGTCGGCGTCGGCGAAGACGTACGGCAGGAGCCGGTCGGCGCAGAACTCGCTCAGCGTCCAGTAGAAGCTGTCCACGCCGGTGAGCCGGCTGCTGACGTCCGGCGTGCCGGCGGAGTCGCCGACCCGGGGCGGGGCGTGCACGCGCACGTCGGGGAAGGCTCCGGCGGCCAGCCCGAGCTTCGCGTACGCCGCCCGGGTGGGATCGTCGAGCCGGGTGTTCGGATGGTCGAGGAAGAGCAGGTCCTCGCCCTTGACGTTGAAGATCAGCGCCTTGGCGTTGACCGCGTCGCCGCCGAGCACGCCGGAGCGGAACACCGAGTAGAGCAGGAAGGTGGCGAAGCTGGTCTTGGTGGCCACCCCGGAGATGCCGGAGATCGAGACGTGGGCGCCCCGGCTGCCGTCGAGGAAGTCGGCGTTCAGGTAGACCGGCACCCCGTCGCGCCCCGTCCCCATCGGGATGCGCCGTTCCATCCGGTCGAAGTGCAGGGCCCGCGCCCGGGCGTCGCCCTCGGCGCGGCGGACCACCGCGCCCGGGGTGGGTGGGACGTACAGCTCCGGGTCGACCCGGGTGGTGGTGATCTCGGCGGCCTCCTGCACCTGGGCGGGGAGGGTGCCGTCGGCGATGGCGAAGACGTCCGAGTCGAACTGGGCGCCCTCGTGCCGGGCGCGGACCTGGGTGACCACCCCGGCGATCGTCACCGGCTCGCGGTCGGGCAGCTCGCGCCGGGTCACCACCACGTCGTCGAGCTGGAGGTAACTGCCGTCGGCGACCGCCGTCCAGAACTGGAGCGGGGTGGCGTCGGCGGTGCCGAGGACCCGGCCCACCGCCTCGCCGGAGACGTCGAACGCGTCGTCGGCCGTCACCGGGCTGTCGTCGGTCATCGCCGGGCTCCGCTGGTCAGTCGCATTCGCTCAGGGCACACGTGCTGCATCCTGCCCCAGCGGTACGACAGGTTGCCAGTTACGACCGGTCAGTCCCGGGCGTGGCGCAGCATCAGCACGCCGTCGTCGGTGGCGAGGACGTGCCGCAGCGGCAGGTCGCGGGCCGGGCCGCCGGGCCCGGCGGTGATCCGGCCGGCTCCCGGTCCGGCGAGCAGCGGCGCGACCGTCAGGCAGACCTCGTCGACCAGGTCGGCGGCGGTGAGCGCGCCGAACAGCTGCGGTCCGCCCTCGCAGAGCAGGTGGTCGAGACCGCGTCGGCGCAGTTCGGCCAGACCGGCACCGAGGTCGACCCGGTCGGTCCCGCAGCGCACCAGGTCGGCCACCTCGGTCAGTCCGGCGGGGGCGGTGGCGCCGTCGGTGGTCAGCACGACCGGCCGGACCGGGGCGTCGGCGAAGGCGGCCTGCGCCGGGTCGAGGCGGAGCGAGCCGGAGACCACCACCAGCGTCGGGTACGCGGCCAGTCCGTGCGCCCGCCGCCAGGCCCGTCGGGTCCCGTCGAGGCGTACCGCCCGGTAGCCCTCGTGCCGTAGCGTGCCGGCGGCCACCACGAGCGCGTCGCAGAGCATCCGGAGCAGTCCGAACACCCGCTTGTCCGGCTCGCCGGAGAGGCCGGCGGAGTAGTCGTCCAGGGCGACCGCGCCGTCGATGCTGGTCACGAAGTTGACCCGGAGCCGGGGGCGGTCGCCGCGACCGTAGAGGGCGGTCAGCGCCGCGTCGTCCAGCGGCCCGGTGACCGGTCCCGGCCAGGCCCGGTGGATCGGGATCCCGACGCTCATTCGCTCGCCGGACCGGTGACCGGAGGGGTCGGCGCGGGGGTACGGTGCTGACAGTCGCACCAGTTCCGGCCCGGGCAGTCACCGTGCCGCTTCGCCCGGCACGCTCGGCAGATCATGCTGGCAGCCTATGCCGAGGGAGGATGGACAGCATGCCGCGTCAGGTCTTCCAGTTGCGGGTCTCCCTGAACGGGGTCCGTCCGCCGGTCTGGCGGCGGGTGCTGGTGCCCGGCGGCTACACCCTGGACCGGCTGCACCGCGTGGTGCAGCACGCCATGGGGTGGCGCGACTGTCACCTGCACAGTTTCGAGATCGACGGGGTGCAGTACGGCGCTCCCGACCCGGACGACGGGCTGGCGGTGCGCGACGAGCTGGACA
The DNA here is from genome assembly GCF_040639195.1 of Micromonospora sp. NPDC023956. Classification (NCBI taxonomy): domain Bacteria; kingdom Bacillati; phylum Actinomycetota; class Actinomycetes; order Micromonosporales; family Micromonosporaceae; genus Micromonospora; species Micromonospora sp. NPDC023956. The sequence continues at coordinate 275,588 of NZ_JBEZZN010000005.1, read as the reverse complement.
CCCGGCTGGACACGGTGGTGGGCAAGGGGGGCCGGTTCCACTACACCTACGACTTCGGGGACTGGTGGGAGCACGAGCTGGTCGTGGAGGACATGCTGATCGCCGATCCGGACGGGTGGTACCCGGCCTGTCTGGACGGGGAGCGGGCCTGCCCGCCGGAGAACGTCGGCGGACCGGCGGGCTACCGGCTCCTGCTCGACGCGCTGGCCGACCCGGCGCATCCCGAGCACGACGCGATGCGCGACTGGCTGGGTGGGACCTTCGACCCGTCGGCCTTCGACGCCGGCCGGACCGGCACCCTGCTGCGCCGGTTCTGCTGACCGCCGCCGCCCGCGCCCGTTCCGCCGACCGGTGGGGCGGGCGCCGGTGCGTGCGAGGACCGTCGGCCGCCGGCCCGCCCCGATAACGGGTCGCATCTGACCATTCCTCCGCCCACGGGTCAATCGCCCCGTGGTGAAACGCTTTCGCGGTAACGATATGGGAACGCTCCCACGATCTATTGACACGCCCGTTACCCGCCGGCAATCTCATGGGAGCGCTCCCGTGGCGCCCCCACCACACTCGAATGCCTCACCACCGAAAGAGGGGTCAGGATGAGCCTCACCTTCCGCCGCCGGCGGTTCGCGGCCATCGCGCTCGCGTCCGTCGCGGCGATCGCCAGCGTCGCGGCCTGTGGCAGCGACGACTCGGACACCGGCAGCTCCGGCGAGAAGATCACCCTGGTGGTCGACGTCTTCGGCGACCAGGGGTTCGGCTACGACGAGCTCTACAAGCAGTACGAAGCCGCGAACCCGAACGTGAAGATCCAGGAGCGGGGCAAGGGGCTCGGCCTGGGTGACTACAACACCCGACTGACCCAGCAGGTCACCGCCGGGTCGGGTGCCGGCGACGTGGTCGCCCTCGAGGAGGGCACCATCGTCCAGTTCTACGCCCAGGCCGACAAGTTCGTGAACCTGGCCGACCACGGCGCCAACGACCTGAAGGGCAACTTCCTGCCCTGGAAGTGGGAGCAGGGCACCACCCCCGACGGCAAGGTGCTCGGCCTCGGCACCGACGTCGGCTCGATGGCGCTGTGCTACCGCAGCGACCTCTTCAAGGCCGCCAACCTGCCCACCGACCGGGAGCAGGTCGCGCAGCTCTGGCCGACCTGGGACGCCTTCATCGAGACCGGCAAGAAGTTCGCCGCCGCCGACCCCAAGCACAAGTTCGTCGACTCGGCGACCAACTTCTTCAACGTGGTGCTGATGCAGGTCGCCGGCGCCGGCACCGGCTACACCTACTACGACAAGAGCAACAAGCTGGTCATCGGCGAGAACCCGGACGTCCGGACGGCGTACGACCTCACCACCAAGATGATCGACGCCAAGCTGTCGAACAACCTCCAGTCGTTCTCGAACGAGTGGAACGCCGGGTTCAAGAACGGCACCTTCGCCACCATCGCCTGCCCGGCCTGGATGACCGGTGTGATCAAGGGGCAGGCCGGCGACGCGGCGGCCGGCAAGTGGGACATCGCCAAGGCCCCGGGCAGCGGCGGGAACTGGGGCGGTGCCTTCCTCGCCGTGCCGAAGTCCAGCAAGAACGCTGCCGAGGCGGCCAAGCTGGTCAAGTTCCTGACCGACGCGAAGGGGCACGTCGAGGCCTTCAAGAAGGTCGGCAACCTGCCGTCGTCCCCGCAGGGTCTGGCCGACCCGGCGGTCGCCGACTCCACCAACGCGTACTTCAGCAACGCCCCGGTCGGCAAGATCTTCGCCGCCGGCGCCGCCGAGCTGAAGCCGGTGTACCTCGGCCCGAAGAACAACGCGGTCCGGACCGCCGTGGAGAACACCCTGCGCGCGGTCGAGCAGGGCAAGCCCGCTGGTGAGCAGTGGCAGGCAGCGCTGAAGAACGGCGCGGCTGCCGGCAAGTGACCCTGGCCGAGCAGCACACGGGTGGCGTCGACGGCGGCAAACGCCCCGGCGCCACCCGCGGTGCGGCCCGACGCCGCCCGCCACCGGGCGGCGTCGCCTGACGTGAAGGACCGCTGATGAGTCTCGACCTGCACGCCGAAGCTCCCCCCGACGCCCGCCCGCCCCGCCCCGCCCCGCCCGAACGGGGCCGCTTCGCCGCCCTCACCCGGCTGGACCTGAAGTACTCGCCCTACCTCTACGTCCTGCCGTTCTTCGCCATCTTCGCCGTGTTCAGCGCGTACCCGATCGGCTACACCGTCTGGATCGCGCTGACCGACCGCTCCCCGCTGAACGCCACGATCAGCTTCGTCGGGCTGGACAACTTCGTCGAGCTGTTCACGAACGACCCGCAGTTCTGGAACGCGGTCTACAACACCTTCGGGATGTTCCTCCTCTCCACGGTGCCGCAGCTGCTGATCGCCCTGATGCTGGCGAACGCGCTCAACCGGCGGCTGCCGGCGCAGACGTTCTTCCGGATGGCCATCGCCATGCCGATCATCACCTCGACCGCCGTGGTCGCGCTCATCTTCTCGATGCTCTACGCGCGCGAGTTCGGCCTGGTCAACTGGGCGCTCGACCTGGTGGGCATCGAGCCGATCGACTGGCGGGCCAACCGGTACGCCTCCTGGTTCGCCATCTCCACGATGGTCGACTGGCGGTGGATCGGGTACAACGCCCTGATCTACCTCGCCGCGATGCAGTCGATCAGCAAGGACATGTACGAGGCGGCGTCGCTCGACGGCGCGTCCCGGCGGCGGCAGTTCTGGTCGATCACCGTCCCGCAGCTCCGCCCGACGATCATCTTCACGCTGATCATCTCGACCATCGGCGGGTTGCAGCTCTTCACCGAGCCGCTGCTGTTCACCAGCGGCTCCGGCGGCATCTCGGGTGGCTCGGAGGGCCAGTTCCAGACCATCACCATGTACCTGCTCGACGTGATGAACACCCGCTTCCGCTGGGGGTACGCCGGCGCGGTCGCGCTCGTGCTCTTCCTGCTGATCGCGCTCATGTCGGTCGTGAACTACCTGCTGGCCCGTCGGATCAGCTCGGACAAGTGAGGGTTGCGCAGATGACGACCACGACGCTCCGTCCCCCCGTACGTCAGCCCTCGCCCCGCCCGGCGCGCAGCGGGCACCGGGCCGCGCAGCTCTGGAAGGCCAGCCCGCTCACCTGGGTCGGCCTGGTCCTCGGGGTGATCCTCTCCCTCTTCCCCTTCTACTGGATGATCGTCATCGCGTCCCGCACCAACGACGCGGCGAACTCCTGGCCGCCGCCGTTCCTGCCCGGCGGGAAGCTCGGCGAGAACATCGAGCGGGTGCTCGCCAACGGTGACGCCAACGTGCTCAAGGGCCTGATGAACTCGTTCCTGGTCTCCGGGACGATCACCGTCGCCACGGTCTTCTTCGGCTCGCTCGCCGGCTTCGCCTTCGCCAAGCTGAAGTTCCGGGGCAAGAACGCGTTGCTGCTGGTCATCCTCGCCTCGATGATGGTGCCCATCCAGCTCGGTGTGCTGCCGCTCTACATCCTGATGGCGAAGCTGGAGTGGCTGAACACGATGCCGTCGGTGACGGTGCCGTTCCTGATCGGCGGCTTCGGCATCTTCATGATGCGGCAGTACGCCGAGCAGGCCGTGCCGAACGAACTGATCGAGGCGGCCCGGGTGGACGGCTGCTCCACCTGGCGGATCTACTGGCACGTGGTCGCCCCGGCGCTGCGCCCGGCCGCCGCGGTGCTCGGGCTGCTCACCTTCATGGAGCAGTGGAACCAGTTCTTCTGGCCGTTCGTGGTCCTCGCCGACCCGTCGAACCCGACCGTGCAGATCTCGCTGCGGAGCCTGAACACGGCATACTTCGCCGACAACTCGCAGATCTTCGCGGGAACGTTGATCGCCACCCTGCCGTTGTTCGTCATGTTCATCCTGTTCGGCCGCCAGATCATCGGCGGGATCATGGAAGGTGCGGTCAAGTCGTGAGCAACCCCGCCACCCCGCCCGGCGTCGACCTCCTGGACCAGGGGCCGGAGCTGGTCTTCCCGCCCGGCTTCCTCTGGGGCGCGGCCACCGCCGCGTACCAGATCGAGGGGGCCGCCACCGAGGGCGGTCGGACCGCCTCGATCTGGGACACGTTCAGCCACACCGAGGGGCGCACCGTCGCCGGGCACACCGGCGACGTGGCCTGCGACCACTACCACCGGATGCCCGCCGACGTGAAGCTGATGGCGGAGCTGGGGCTGCGGTCGTACCGGTTCTCGGTCTCCTGGCCCCGGGTGCAGCCGGGCGGTTCCGGTCCGGCCAACGCGGAGGGTCTCGACTTCTACCGCCGGCTGGTCGACGAACTGCGCGCCCACGACATCGAGCCCTGGGTGACCCTCTACCACTGGGACCTGCCGCAGGAACTGGAGGACGCCGGGGGCTGGCCGGCCCGGGACACCGCCGGCCGGTTCGCCGACTACGCCGCGCTCGTGCACGACGCGCTCGGCGACCGGGTGCGGTACTGGACGACGCTCAACGAGCCCTGGTGCTCGGCGTTCCTCGGGTACGGCTCCGGGGCGCACGCCCCGGGCCGCTCCGCCGGCCTCGAGGCGGTCCGGGCCGGGCACCACCTGATGCTCGGACACGGCCTGGCCACGCAGGCGCTGCGTGCCGGTCGGCACGCCGCCGAGGTGGGGGTGACCCTCAACCTCTACCCGGTCACCCCGGCCAGTGACGCACCCGGCGACGCGGACGCCGCCCGGCGGATCGACGGGATCGCCAACCGGTTCTTCCTCGACCCGATCCTGCGCGGGCGGTACCCGGCCGACCTGATCGCCGACCTGCGCCCGGTCAGCGACTTCGGGCACGTCCGCACCGAGGACCTGGAGATCATCTCCAGCCCGCTGGACCTGGTCGGCGTCAACTACTACAGCCGGCACGTGGTCGCCGCGCCGGTCGAGGGCGCGGCCCCGGAGAAGTACTGGCGGGCACCGTCCTGCTGGCCGGGCAGCGAGTCGGTGCGCTTCGTCACCCGGGGGGTCCCGGTCACCGACATGGACTGGGAGATCGACGCCCCCGGTCTGGTCGAGACGCTGCGTCGGGTGCACGAGGAGTACACCGACCTGCCGTTGTACGTCACCGAGAACGGGTCGGCCTTCGTCGACACCGTGCACGACGGGCGGGTCGACGACGCCGACCGGCTGGCGTACTTCGACGCCCACCTGCGGGCCGCGCACGAGGCGATCGACGCCGGGGTGCCGCTGCGCGGGTACTTCGCCTGGTCGCTGATGGATAATTTCGAGTGGGCGTGGGGCTACACCAAACGCTTCGGCATGGTGTATGTCGACTACGACAGCCAGCTCCGCATCCCGAAGTCCAGCGCCAGGTGGTACGCCGAGGTGATCCGACGCAACGGTCTGGCCGCACAATAGGCCGCAGGGCCAGCCAGTAACGGGCGGCTCCGGCGGGTTCCCGATCCCGGGTTCCCGCCGGTCCGCCCGACGTCGGAGGAGCAGAACCATGACAACCCAGCGCACCCGGTCCCTCGGGCGCCCGACCCTCGACGCGGTGGCGGCCCGCGCCGGCGTCGGCCGCGGTACGGTCTCCCGCGTGGTCAACGGCTCGCCGCAGGTGAGCCCGGAGGCACGGGCCGCGGTGCAGCAGGCCATCGCCGAGTTGGGCTACGTGCCGAACCGGGCCGCCCGCGCCCTGGTCACCCAGCGTACCGACTCGGTGGCCCTGGTGGTCTCCGAGTCCGGTGAGCGGGTCTTCACCGAGCCGTTCTTCGCCGGCATCGTCCGGGGGATCAGCTCCGGGTTGCTGGAGACCCCGATGCAGCTCTGGCTCGCCATGGCCCAGTCGCCGGTCGAGCGGGAGCGGGTCGAGCACCACCTGACCAACCAGCACGTCGACGGCGTCCTGCTGCTCTCCCTGCACGACGCGGACCCGTTGCCCACGCTGTTGGAGGAACGCGGCCTACCCACCGTCCTCGGCGGGCGTCCGGCGCGGATGCTGCGCCCCGGGGCCCAGCCCGCCTACTTCGTGGACGTGGACAACGTCGGCGGCGCCCGGCAGGCGGTGGAGTACCTCACGACCAAGGGCCGGCGGCGCATCGCCACCATCGCCGGCCCGCAGGACATGGGCGCCGGCCTGGCCCGGTTGACCGGTTACCGGGAGGCCGTCGCCGCGACCGGGAGCCAGGTCAACCCGGCGATGATCGCCTACGGCGACTTCAGCGAGGGCAGCGGGACGGCCTGCATGCGCCGGCTGCTGGAGTCCTGCCCGGACCTGGACGCCGTCTTCGCGGCCAGCGACCTGATGGCGTACGGCGCGCTGCGCGCGTTGCGCGAGGCGGGCCGCCGGGTGCCCGACGACGTGGCGGTCGTCGGCTACGAGGACTCGCCCCTGGCCCGGCAGGCGGACCCGCCGCTGACCACGGTCTTCCAGCCGGTGGAGGAGATGGGTCGGCAGATGGCCCACCTGCTGGTCTCCCGCATCCGTGGCGATGAGCTCCCGGCCCCCTACGTCCTGCTCGACACGCACATGGTGCCGCGCGCCTCCGCCTAGCGCGGAGGTCGGTAGGCGTCACGTCTCTGTTCACGCCGCGACTGCCGGCCGCGGCGTCGGGGGCGGGGAGGAGAACGGCTCAGGGGGTGGAGTAGCGGCGCAGTTCGCGGCGGGCGAGGGAGGCGCGGTGGACCTCGTCCGGACCGTCGGCGAGGCGGAGGGTGCGGGCCTGCGCCCAGAGCGCGGCCAGCGGGGTGTCCTGGCTGACCCCGGCTCCGCCGTGCGCCTGGACGGCCCGGTCGATCACCCACTCCGCCATCGCCGGTGCCGCGATCTTGATGGCCTGGATCTCGGTGTGCGCGCCCTTGTTGCCGACGGTGTCCATCAGCCAGGCGGTCTTGAGCACCAGCAGGCGGGCCTGCTCGATCCGGACCCGGGACTCGGCGATCCACTCCTGGACCACGCCCTGCTCGGCCAGCGGCCGGCCGAACGCCACCCGGTCGACCACCCGCCGGCACATCAGCTCCAGGGCCCGCTCGGCCATCCCCACCAGCCGCATGCAGTGGTGGATACGGCCCGGTCCGAGCCGGGCCTGGGCCATGCCGAAGCCGCCCCCCTCCACGCCGACCAGGTTCGCCGCCGGCACCCGGACGTCGGTGAAGTCGATCTCGGCGTGCCCGCCGTGCGCCGCGTCGGTGTACCCGAACACGGTCATGCCCCGGCGGACCGTCACGCCCGGGGTGTCCCGGGGCACCAGGATCATGCTCTGCTGCCGGTACCGTTCACCGTCCGGGTCGGTCTTGCCCATCACGATCAGCAGTTCGCAGCGCGGGTCCATCGCCCCGGACGACCACCACTTGCGTCCGTTGACGACGTACTCGTCGCCGTCGCGGACGATCCGGGTGGCGATGTTGGTGGCGTCCGACGAGGCGACCGCCGGTTCGGTCATGCAGAACGCGGACCGGATCTCCCCGGCCAGCAGCGGACGCAGCCAGCGGTCCTGCTGGTCCCCGGTGCCGAACGCGGCGAGCAGCTCCATGTTGCCGGTGTCCGGCGCGGCGCAGTTGAGCGCTTCGGGAGCCAGGTGCGGGCTGCGGCCGGTCAGCTCGGCCAGCGGGGCGTACTGGAGGTTGGTGAGGCCGGCCCCGTGCCGCGGGTCGGGGAGGAAGAGGTTCCACAGGCCACGGGCCCGCGCCTCGGCCTTCAGGTCGGCCAGCACCGGTGGGCGCGCCCACGGGTCACCGGCCGCCGCGACCTGCTCCGCGTGCACCGCCTCGGCCGGATAGACCTTCTCCTCCAGGAAGCGCAGCAGCGTCTCGCGCAGCTCGGTGGTGCGGGCGTCGAAGCCGAAGTCCATGTGTCCCTCCCCGGGCGACGGGTGGCCGCCCTCCGTGTCGATCCGCCGCCGCTGCGCCGGCTCGGACGGCACCGGCCGCCCGGAGGTCACCGGCGGTCATCGGACGGCACCGGCCGCCCCCGCGCCCCGGCCCGGCCGTGCCCCGGAGGCCATCCGCGGTCAGCCGCGACCGCCGGTGGCGGCCAGTCCGTGCGCGACCAGCGGCGCCACCAGGGCCCCGATCTGGTCGAATCCCTCGCCGAGGGTCTGCCCCAGGGTATGCCGGTAGTGGATCCCCTCGCAGATCACGGCGAGCTTGAAACAGCCCAGGGCCACGTGCCAGTGCAGTGGGCCGACGTCCACGTCGGCCCGGCCGGCGTACCGCTCGATCAGCTCGGTGCCGGTGGGGAAGCCGGCGCGGGGACCCAGCCCGTCGGCCACCGGGTTGCCGGCGGCGAGGTCGGAGTCACCGAGCACGTCCCAGTAGGTCAGCAGCAGGCCCAGGTCGGCCAGCGGGTCACCGACGGTGGCCATCTCCCAGTCGAGCACCGCGCGGACGCCGACCGGTTCGACGGTGGCGAGGAGGTTGTCCAGCCGGTAGTCGCCGTGCACGATCCGGCCGTCGTTCGCCCCCTCCGGCGCGGTCGCGGCGAGCCGGTCGCGCAGCTCGTCGATGCCGGGCAGCGGCCGGCTGCGGGACTTGTCGAGCTGACCGGACCAGCGGCGTACCTGGCGGGCCAGGTAGCCCTCCGGACGGCCGAAGTCGGCGAGCCCCACCTCGGCCGGCGGCACCGAGTGCAGGGTGGCGAGGGTGTCCATCATCGCGATGGCCAGTTCCCGCCGCTGCCCGGCGGTGAGCCGGTCGGTCTGGACCCGGCTGCGGTAGACCACCCCGTCGACCCGCTCCATCAGGTAGAACGGCGCGCCGATCACCGCCGGGTCGGTGCAGAGCAGCAGCGGGGTCGGCACCGGCACGCCGGTCGGGGCGAGCGCGCTGATCACCCGGTGCTCCCGGGCCATGTCGTGCGCGGTGGCCAGCACATGCCCCAGCGGGGGCCGGCGGAGCACCACCTGCCGGTCGCCGCTGGTCAGCAGGTAGGTCAGGTTGGACTTCCCGCCGGCGATCAGCCGGGCGTGCCACGGGCCGTCGGCCAGGTCGGGCCGGTGGGTGGCCAGGTGAGCGGCGAGCCGGTCCAGGTCGAGCCCGCGCGGGGTCGCCCCGGTGGGGGAGGCCGAGTCGGCCCCCGGCCGGCGGGCGTCGACGGCCGGATCGGTCATCCGAATAGTTGATGGCACCTCGGCTCTTCGTGTCAAGACGTGTTTTTCGCCGGAGACACCGCGCGGCAACAGGGGCGAAACGCCCGTCGCGCACGCTGGGGACCAGCCTGCCGGACGTGTACCGGCCCGCCCGCCGGGACCGCGTTCCGGCCGCCGCGCGATGGGGGACAGAGATGCTGTTGAGAGTTCGCGTGACCCTGCCGGACCGGCCCGGCACGCTCGGCCAGGTGGCCCGCACCCTGGGGGTCTCCGGCGCGGACATCGTTCAGGTGGTGGTCCTGGAACGGCTCGGCGGCCGGGCGGTCGACGACTTCACCGTCGTCTGGCCGGGCCTCGGTCGGTTGGAGCGGCTGATGGCCGGTCTGGCCGCCATCCCCGGCGTCCAGGTGGACGGGGTGTGGCGGGCGATCGGCGCGCCGACCGCCACCGGGCAGGACGCCGAACTGCTCGCCCAGGTGGCCGCGAACCCGGCCGACGGGTTGGCCACCCTGGTCGACGCGGTGCCCGGCCTGCTCGCGGCGGACTGGGCGGTGGCCGCGGTGGTCCCCGTCGACTGGGCCTCCTCCGGCGGCGGCGCGGCCACCGTCGGGTACGCGAGCTGGCGTACCCCGAGCGGGCCGCCCCTGCCGGAGGTGACCCCGCTGCGCTCCCGCGCGCTGACCACACCCGACGGTGACCACCACGCGGTCGCGCCGTTCGGCCGGGCCGGGCTGGTGCTCGTGGTGACCCGGGGCGCGGCGGACACGTTCTCGCCGGCCGCCTTCCACCGCACCGAGGTGGACCGGCTCGCCCAGCTCGTCCGGGCCAGCGCGGTGATCCTCGGCGACCGGCTCGACCTGGTGGGCGCCCCGGCCGCCCCGACATCCGGGGGGCGGCCGTGACCCTCTGGCGGATCCGGGCCACGGTGGACGACCGGCCCGGTTACCTGTCGGTGCTCACCGCCAGTCTCGCGCTGCGCGGGGTGAACATCCTCGCCGTGCAGGTGCACACCACCGAGGCCGGCGCGGTGGACGACTTCCTCGTCGACGCGCCGGAGACCCTCGGCGAGGCCGACCTGCTGGCCGCCGTCGAGAAGGGGCGGGGCCGCGACTGCTGGGTGGCCCGCAGCGAGGCGCGCGGCCTGGTCGACCCGCCCACCCGGGTGCTCGGGCTGGCCAACCGGCTGGTCCGGGACCCGGACGCGACCGGCGAGGCGCTGCGCGCCCTGCTCGGCGCGGAGACGGTGACCTGGCGACCGGTGCCCGTCGGGACCGGCCCGGCCGGTGCCGACGGTACGGCGGCAGTCGGCGTCGACGGCACCCGGATGCGCCTCGGCGACGGCGCCGGCGGCTCCTTCGACCTGGCCCGGGTCGCGCCGGACTTCACCCCGGCCGAGTACGCGCGGGCCCAGGCGCTGGTCGAGGTGGCCACCACCGTCGCCCACCGCGCCGCCGAGCAGGTCACCCTGGTGCTGCCCGACGGTTCCGAGGTGGGGGTCCGCCCCGCCGGTCCGGACGACCTCGCCGCCGTCCTGGCGTTGCACGAGCGGTGCTCGACGCGGAGCCTGCACCGCCGTTACCTGGGCGGGGGCCGGCCGTCGCCGGAGCGGTTGCGCCGGCTGCTCGACCCGGCGCGGGGGACGACCCTGGTCGCCACCGAGACCGACCCTTCGGGTGCCACCGGGCCGGTGGTGGCGATGGCGAACCTGCTCGGCGAGGGGGACCAGGCCGAGGCGGCGCTGCTGGTGGCCGACGACCGGCAGCGCCGTGGCCTCGGGGGAGCGCTGCTGCGCCGGCTGGTCGCCCGCGCCGACCGGGCCGGGTACGCGGCGCTGGAACTGCACGTGCACACCGGCAACACGCCGATGCTGCGGACCCTGTACCGGCTCGGCCGGCCGATGCGCCTGGACCGGGACGGCCCCGTGGTGACGGTCACCCTGCCGCTCGACCCCCGACCCAGCCCGGCCCGCACCTGAGCGCACCGGGCGCGGTACGGCCAGCGCCCCGACGGTCTCCACCGCCGGTGGGGCCCGGCCGACGCGCGGCCGGGCCCCACCGCTCGACGGTCAGGTCGCCGGGTAGCTGTTGTAGTCGGGGAAGTTGCCGTAGAGGCGGCCGTCGCCGCCGACCGTGACCGCCTGGACCAGCAGGTCGCCGCCGACGAACGCGCCCTTCCAGGAGGCGCCCCGGCCGCCGAACGCCTCGTCCCGGTCGCCCCGGGAGCGCGGCTTGTTGATGCCGACCTTGAACGCCTGGAGGTCCACCGCCAGCTTCGTCGCCTCCTCCTCGTCGTCGCAGGCGAGGCTGGCCACCAGCGCGCCGTTGGAGGCGTTCATCGCGGCGAGCAGTTCGTCGGTGGTGTCCACCACCACGATCGTGTCGACCGGGCCGAACGGCTCGGCGTGCATCAGCCGGGACCGGCCGGGCGGGGCGAGCAGCACCGACGGGGCCACGTACGCCGAGGTGTCCTGTCCGGCCAGGAACGGTGCGCCGTCGAGCCTGCCCCGGTAGAGCGGGACGGCGCCGCCGCGGACCGCCTCGTCGACCTTGCGGCGCAACTCGTCGGCCTTGGTGGCGCTGATCAGCGGGCCGAAGTCCAGCTCGGGCAGGGGATCACCGGCGGACCAGTCGTCGCCGACGGCGAGCGGGTGGCCGAACCGCACCGAGCGGACCACCGGCAGGTACATGTCCAGGAACTCGTCGACCAGGTCGCGCTGTACGACGAAGCGGGGGTACGCGGTGCAGCGCTGCTTGCCGTACTCGAAGCCCTTCTTCAGGTGCGCGGCGAGCATGTCCCACTGGGAGAAGTTCCAGATGCCCCAGGCGTTGAGCCCCTCCTGCTCGATGAAGTGGCGCTTGTCCGAGTCGAGCAGCGCGGCGGCGACCTTCCCGCCGTTGGAGCGCCCGCCGACGAAGGCCACCGCGCCGATCTCCGGCGCGCGGACGAGCACCTCCGAGAGTTCCTCGCCGCCCCCGGAGACGAGGGTGGTGGGCAGGCCGGCGCGGCGCATCAGCGCGTGGGCGACGGTCAGGCAGACCGCGCCGCCCTGCGAGGGCGTCTTGGCGATGACCGCGTTACCGGCGAGCAGCTGGACCAGCTCCGCGTGGACGAGCACGCTCATCGGGTAGTTCCAGCTGGCGATGTTGCTGACCGGGCCGGGCAGCGGCTCCCGCCCGTCGGCGAGCATCCGGTCGATCTCCTCGACGTACCACTGCACGCCGTCCAGCGCCCGGTCCACGTCGGCGCAGGCCAGCCGCCAGGGCTTGCCGATCTCCCAGACCAGCAGGAGGGCGAGCAGGTCCCGGTGGGCGCGCAGCGCGTCGAGCGCCTCGTTCACCCGGGCCTTCCGCTCGGCGAGCGGGGTCTGCGCCCAGTCGCGGTGCGCGGCGGCGGCGGAGACCACGGCGGCGTGGGCCGTGGCGGCGTCCAGTCGGGGCAGGTTGACCAGGACGGTGTTGTCGATCGGGGTGCGCACCGGGCTGGGCGTGCCGGCCGAGGCCCAGTCGCCCTCGATCAGGTTGCGCAGGGTGGTGGTGCCGTCGGGGCCGGTGGGGTCGAACGCCTCGGGGGCGGCCTGGACGGCACGGGCCAGCGTTTCGGTCCAGGCGGTGCCGTCGGCGAGTCGTAGAGCCATCGCGATCTCCTCAGGGTCTTCCAGTGGAGCGGCGGCATCGACGGCACCGCTTGGCGGTACTGTCCCGTGCCCGGATCGTCGGCGGCAACAGTACGTTCGTATGCCAGGACGCCAGTCCACTGTGGCGAGCCGGGAAAACCGGCTCCGTGTTCCGCACGTTCCCTTGCTGAGCTGCTGTGATGGAGACACTACATCGTGACGTGTCGATGGTGTGATTCACTCCGGCTTGACGGGAAAGGGCTTTCCTGGCAGCGCGGGCCGGAGTCCGCCCGCCGCGTCGCGGGTTCGGGCTGGTGGTCGGGGTGTCGGGCGCACGCCGCGCGGTCGCCGGTGCGGCGCTCTTCACAAACAGGTGAGACGACCGTTACATTGTCGCGTATCCATGGGAGCGCTTCCATGCATGTTCGGACGGGCCGCTCCCGCACCCCGCTCACCCACCACCACCGCCCGGCGACGTCGCGCCACCACCCCCGTTCCGCCGACGTCGCCGGGCGCCCTACCGGACAGGAGCACCGGTATGCGTCTCCGCACCACCCGCGGTCGGTCCCGACCGCCCTGGTACCGGCGTCTCGTCGCGGCCGGTGCCGCGCTGACCACCGGACTCGCCGTCGCCGTCACCGGCACCGCGCCGACCCCCGCCACGGCGGCACCCGCCTTCAACTACGCCGAGGCCCTCCAGAAGTCGCTCTTCTTCTACGAGGCCCAGCAGTCCGGCCAGCTGCCCGACTGGAACCGGGTTTCCTGGCGCGGCGACTCGGCGCTGCGCGACGGCGCGGACGTCGGCGTCGACCTGACCGGCGGCTGGTACGACGCCGGCGACCACGTGAAGTTCGGCTTCCCGATGGCGTTCAGCACGACCATGCTCGCCTGGGGCGCGGTCGAGTACCGCAACGGCTACGCCGCCTCCGGTCAGCTGCCGCACCTGCTCAACAACCTGCGCTTCGTCAACGACTACTTCATCAAGGCGCACCCCGCCCCGAACGTCCTCTACGGACAGGTCGGCAAGGGCGACGACGACCACAAGTGGTGGGGTCCGGCCGAGGTGATGCCGATGGCGCGGCCGGCGTACAAGATCGACGCGAGCTGTGGTGGCGCGGACCTCGCCGGGGAGACGGCGGCGGCGATGGCCGCCTCGTCGATGGTGTTCCGCCCCACCGACCCGGCCTACGCCAACACCCTGCTCACCCACGCCCGGCAGCTCTACACCTTCGCCGACACGGTGCGGAAGAACTATCACGAGTGCATCACCGACGCGACCAGCTTCTACCGCTCCTGGAGCGGGTACCAGGACGAACTGGTCTGGGGCGCGATCTGGCTGCACCGGGCCACCGGCGAGGCGAGCTACCTGGCCAAGGCGGAGGCCGAGTACGACAAGCTCGGCAACGAGAACCAGTCGACCACCAAGTCCTACAAGTGGACGATCGCCTGGGACAACAAGCAGTTCGGCGCGTACGTGCTGCTCGCCGCGCTGACCGGCAAGCAGAAGTACCTCGACGACGCCAACCGGTGGCTCGACTACTGGACCGTCGGCGTCAACGGCCAGCGGGTGCCCTACTCGCCCGGCGGGATGGCGGTGCTCGACTCCTGGGGCGCGCTGCGCTACGCCGCGAACACCGCGTTCGTCGCGCTGCTGCACAGTGACAAGATCACCGACACGGCCCGCAAGGCCCGCTACCACGACTTCGGGGTCCGGCAGATCAACTACGCGCTCGGCGACAACCCGCGCAACTCCAGCTACCAGATCGGCTTCGGGGCGAACTCGCCGCGCAACCCGCACCACCGCACCGCGCACGGTTCCTGGTGGGACAGCCAGACCGTACCCACCGAGACCCGGCACGTGCTGCACGGCGCGTTGGTCGGCGGCCCGTCCGCGGCCAACGACGCCTACACCGACAGCCGGTCGGACTACGTGATGAACGAGGTCGCCACCGACTACAACGCCGGGTTCAGCTCCGCGCTGGCCGCCCTGACCGCGAAGTACGGCGGCACGCCGCTGGCCGGCTTCCCCGGTGTCGAGCAGCCGGACCTGGCCGAGCTGAGCGTGGAGACCACGGTCATGCAGAACGAGCCCCGCTCGGTGGGGCTGAAGGTCATGGTCTACAACAAGTCCGCCTTCCCGGCCCGCGCGCTGACCGACGGCAAGTTCCGGTACTACTTCCGGACCGAGGGCAGCAGCCCGGCGCAGGTCACCCCCGGCTACACCCAGGGCTGCCCGGCGCCGTCCACCGCCCGTCAGGTCGCGGGCGACCTCTGGTACGTCGAGGTCGACTGCACCGGACACACCATCGCCCCGGCCGGGCAGTCCCAGCACCGGATGGAGGTGCAGTTCAAGATCGGCGTACCGGAGGGCGGCACCTGGGATCCGACCAACGACCCGTCCTGGCAGGCCACCGCCGGCCCGAACCCGAAGGTGCCGCTCTACTCCGGCGGCAAGCGGGTCTGGGGTGAGGAACCCTCCGGTACGGCCCCGGACACCACCCCGCCCACCGTGCCCGGCACCCCGGTCGCGTCCGGGCTCACCGCCACCGGGGTCACCCTGACCTGGCCCGCCTCCACCGACGCCGGCAGCGGCGTGGCCGGCTACGAGATCACCCAGGAGACGGTCGGCAGCGACGCGCTGGTCCTGCACCGGGCCAGCACCAACACGCTGACCCTCACCTCGCTCGCCCCGGCCCGCACCTACCGGTTCTGGGTGCGGGCCCGGGACAACGCGGGCAACACGTCGGCGTCCTCCCCGGTGGTGGCGGTGACCACCCCGGCCGGCGGCGGCCCGGACACCAGCGCGCCGACCCCGCCCGGCACCCCGACCGCCTCGGCGATCGGCCCGACCGGGCTCACCCTGGCCTGGGGGCCGTCCACCGACGACGTCGGGGTCACCGGCTACCGGGTCTACCGCAAGACCTGGCCGGTGGACACCCTGGTGGCGACCGTCCCCGGCACCACGTACCCGGTGACCGGGCTGACCCCGGCGACCGAGTACGCGTTCTACCTGGTCGCGGTGGACGCCGCCGGCAACCCGTCGGCCCCGTCGCCCACCCTGACGGTGACCACCGCGCCGGCCACGCCGACGGCGTCCTGCGCGGTCGGCTACACCACCAGTGACTGGAGCACCGGGTTCACCGCCACGGTGACCATCACCAACACCGGCACCGGCACGCTGACCGGGTGGAGCCTCGGCTTCAGCTTCCCGGCCGGCCAGCAGCTCGGCCAGGCGTGGTCGGCGAACGCCACCCAGTCCGGGGCGGCGGTGACCGCGACGAACCTCGCGTACAACGGCACCCTCGCGCCGGGGGCGTCGACCAGCTTCGGTTTCAACGGCACCCACCCGGGCAGCAACCCGAAGCCCACCGCGTTCACCCTCAACGGCTCACCCTGCACGGTGGCCTGACGCACGCACGGAGATCGTGGACAGGTGCCGTCGTATCCAAGCGGCACCTGTCCACGATCCGCCGCAGCGGTCAACCCCGAGGCGCCGCCGGCGCGACGGGGCGCCAGCCGGCGGCGGTCAGGGCCCGGCGGAGATCGGCGGCGACCTCCGCCGGGCGGGCCCGGACCAGCCAGGCGGGAAAGCGCAGGATCCGGTCACCCGCCGTCCAGACGTCGTTCTGCCGTCGCATGTCCGCCGCCCACTGGCGTACGTCCATGTGGTGCGCGCCGTCGATCTCCACGTGCAACTGGTACGCCTGCCAGTAGGCGTCCAGCCATCGGGCCCGGCCCGCCGCGTCGGTGCGCCGTCGCTGGAGATCCGGCCGGGGCAGCCCGTACCGCCGGCAGAGCCGGACGAAGTCGATCTCCGACAGGGCCTCCGCGCCGCCCGCGATGTCCTCGACGGTCTGCACGATCAGCCGTCGACGTGGCACCCGGGCCAGGGCGGCCAGCACGTCCCGCAGTTCCCCGGGCAGCACCCGGCGCTGCTGGCACCCGGCGGCCAGCACCGCCTGTGCCTGCGCCTCGTTCGGTGCCCAGCCGGCCGCGTCCACCAGGGCGCGGGCGGTGGTGGTGCGGGACGGCCGGCCGAGCTGGAGGTGCTCCGCCGGCAGCACCGACGAGCGGTGCACGTGTACCGGTGCCATGTCGATCGGCAACCGCCGCAGCACCGCCCGGGCGGCCCGGCGCTCGGCGGGGACCAGCACGTGCAGGGGCTCCCGGGGCAGGCCGCGGACGCCCGCCTCGCTGGCCGCCGTGGTCCCGGCCAGCACGGCTCCCGCCCCGGCCGCCAGCACCGCGACCCACAACTGCTGGTCCCGGGTCAGCCGGCCGTTGCCGGTGAGCAGGACGCCCCGACAGATCGACCGCCAACGTCCGGTCCGGATCCGGCTGCGGACCAGCCCCTCGGTCAGCAGACCGGTCGCCTGTGCGGTGGTGAGGATTCCGGACTGCTCGAACGCCAGCCAGTCCAGTGCCGTGGCACCGTCGCGGGGAACATCGAAGAACATCCTGACGAGTCTTGCCGGTTCCCGCCGACCACGCCGCCAGATCTTGGACACCTACCGTCCTGACACAACGGCAACTGTCCAAGATCCTCGGTGACCGACCGACGGTGGGGGTGGGTGGCGGTGCGGTGCGGGGTGGGGGTGCGGGGTGCGGGGTGCGGGGTGGGGTCGCGGTGCGGGGTGCGGGGTGGGGTCGCGGTGCGGGGTGCGGGGTGGGGTCGCGGTGCGGGGTGCGGGGTGGGGGTCGCGGTGCGGGGTGGGGGTGGGGGTGGCGGTGGTGGGGGTGCGGGGTGGGGGTGGTCAGGGCTGTCGTGCGTCAGGGCTGGAGCGCGCCGTGTTCGACGCAGGTCGCGCGCCAGCCGGTCGGCAACACCTGCACCTTCATCCGGCGCCGGCAGGACGGGCAGTACCGGGGTGGTTCGAGCGTCCGGGCGGCCCGGCACGTCTCGTGCGCCCCCGCCCCGACCGGCTCACCGCACCGGTCGCACCACACCCCGCCCGCTCCGCCGTCCGCCGGGCTGCCGTTCTCCGCGCCCCGCGCGCTGTTGGCTGTCACAGCGTGTCGGAGAGCGCCTTGACCGGCATCTTGAGGTCCTCGAGCAGCTTGAGGTCGTCGGTCGCCGGCCGTCCCAGGGTGGTCAGGTAGTTGCCGACGATGACCGCGTTGATGCCGCCGAGCAGACCGTCCCGGGTGCCGAGGTCGCCGAGGGTCAGCTCGCGTCCGCCCGCGTACCGGAGGATGGTGCGCGGCATGGCCAGCCGGAAGGCGGCGATGGCCCGCAGCGCGTCCTTCCCCTCGACCACCGCCCGGTCGCCCAGCGGCGTGCCGGGGCGGGGGTTGAGGAAGTTCAGCGGGACCTCGTGCGGGTCCAGTTCAGCGAGCTGCGCGGCGAACTCGGCCCGCTGCTCGACCGTCTCGCCGAGGCCGAGGATACCGCCGCAGCAGACCTCCATGCCGGACTCGCGGACCATCCGCAGGGTCTCCCAACGCTCCTCCCAGGAGTGCGTGGTGACCACGTTCGGGAAGTACGAGCGGCAGGTCTCCAGGTTGTGGTTGTACCGGTGCACGCCCATGTCGACCAGCTCGTCGACCTGGTCCTGGGTGAGCATGCCCAGCGAGGCGGCGACCTGGATGTCGACCGCGGCGCGGATCGCGGCCACACCCTCGCGCATCTGCTTCATCAGCTTCGCGTCCGGGCCCCGGACGGCGGCCACGATGCAGAACTCGGTCGCCCCGGTCGCCGCGGTCTGCTTCGCCGCCTCGACCAGCGACGGGATGTCCAGCCAGACCGAGCGGACCGGGGAGGCGAAGAGACCGGATTGGGAGCAGAAGTGGCAGTCCTCCGGGCAGCCCCCGGTCTTGAGCGAGACGATGCCCTCCACCTCGACCTCCGGGCCGCACCAGCGCATCCGCACCTCGTGGGCGAGCTGGAGTGCTGCGGTCAGGTGCTCGTCGGGCAGGTTCAGCACGGCGAGGACGCCGGCCTCGTCGAGGCCGACGCCGTTTTCCAGCACCTGGGTCCGGGCCTGGTCGAGGATCTCTGGCATGGCTCGTACCCTACAAGGCCACCGGAGCGGGGCGTATCCCTGCTTCTCCCCGGTCCAGCCGCCCCCCAGCCGCCCGCGACGGCAGGGCCGGGAGCGCTCCGGCGGGCCGGGCCGCGCCACGCCGGTGGCTCCGGTACGGATGGTAACTTCGCCCGGCGGAACGGTCGCCGGGCGCGGCGGCGAGGTCGGGCGGCGAGCAGGGGAGTGACGGTGGCGGATTGGCTGGCGGCGCTCGAACGCCGTGCCGAGCTGCGGGCGAGGGCGGGCCTGACCCGGCGGCTACGGCCCCGGGGCGCGGACGACGCGATGGTCGACCTGGCCGGCAACGACTACCTCGGGCTCGCCACCCACCCCGAGGTCACCGCCGCCGCGGCGACCGCCCTGCGGGCGTACGGGCTGGGTGCGACCGGCTCCCGGCTGGTGCGCGGCTCCACCGACGTGCATCACGAGCTGGAGGACGCCCTCGCGGACTGGCTCGGCGCGGAACGGGCTCTGGTCTTCTCCTCCGGCTACCTGGCCAACCTGGGCGCGCTGCGGGCCCTCGTGCAGCCACGTACCCTGCTCGTCTCGGACGCGCACAACCATGCCTCCCTGATCGACGGCTGCCGCATCTCCGGCGCGGAGACCGTGGTCACGCCGCACGCCGACGTGGCCGCCGTGCAGGCCGCCCTCGCCGCTGCTCCCGGGCGGCCGGCGGTGGTGGTCACCGAGTCGGTCTTCTCCGTCGACGGGGACCTCGCCCCGCTCGCCCGGCTGCACGAGGTGGCCCGCCGGTTCGGCGCGGTGCTGCTCGTCGACGACGCGCACGCGCTCGGCGTGACCGGCCCGGCCGGTGCCGGCGCGGTGGTCGCCGCCGGGCTCGCGGGAGCGCCGGACGTGGTGGTCACCGCGACCCTGTCGAAGTCGCTCGGCGGCGTGGGCGGGGTGGCGGCCGGTCCCGCCCCGTTCGTCCGGCACCTGGTGGAGACCGGGCGGACGTTCATCTTCGACACGGCCCTCCCGCCGGCGGTGGCCGCCGGGGTGCGGGTCGCCGTCGACCTCGCCCGTTCCCGGGACGACCTGCGCGCCGAACTGGTCGACCGGGGGGCCCTGACGGTTCGCCGGCTGCGCGCCGCCGGCCTGACCGTCTCGACGCCCGCCGCCGGGGTGGTGTCGGTGACCGCCCCCGGTGCGGAGGCCGCGACCAGGTGGGCGGAGGAGTGCCGGCAGCGGGGCGTGGCGGTCGGCTGCTTCCGTCCGCCCTCCACCCCCGATCCGCGGTCCCGGCTCCGGCTGACCCTGAACGCGGGGGTGGCCCGGGTCGACTTCGCGCGGGCCCTGGACGTCATCGTGGAGTGCGCCCTGGAGGGGGCGTGGGGGCAGCGGGGCGGGGTGGACGCGTGACCGCCCCGTGGCAGGGTGCGGTGCTGGTCACCGGCACCGACACCGGGGTCGGCAAGACGGTGGTGACCGCCGCCGTGACCGCCGCCGCGCAGGCTGCCGGGCTGCGGGTCGCGGTGGTCAAGCCCGGTCAGACCGGTACGGCCACCGGCGAGCCCTCCGACGTCGACAGCGTGACCCGGCTGGCCGCCCCCCTGACCGGCCGGACGCTGGCCAGCTTCCCCGATCCGCTCGCCCCGCTGACCGCCGCCCGGGTGGCGGAGCTGGAGCCGCTGGAGCTGTACACCGTCGTCGACGCGATCCGCGAGGAGACGGACAAGCACGACCTGGTGCTCGTCGAGGGCGCCGGCGGGCTGCTCGTGCCGATGGGGTTGCGTCCCTCCGGCGAGGCGTGGACGGTCGCCGACCTGGCGGTGGCGCTCGGGGCGCCGGCGGTGGTGGTGGCCCGGGCCGGGTTGGGCACCCTGAACCACACCGCGCTCACCCTGGAGGCGCTGGAGCGCCGGGCGGTGCCGGCCGGGGTGGTGATCGGTGCCTGGCCGACCGAGCCGGAGCTGGTCCACTGGGCGAACCTCGGCGAGCTGGTGCCGAAGCTGCTCGGCGCGCTGCCGACCGGGGCCGGGGCGATGGACCCGGGGGTGTTCCGTCGGTCCGCCCCGGGCTGGCTCACCCCGGCCCTGTACGGCGTGCTCGACGACTGGCGGGCGTGGGCCGAGGAGATCTGAGCTACCCACTTTCGGCAGTGCCGACCGGCCCCGCCGGTGGGTAGCCTCCGAGAGCGTGCGGGTACTCGGACGGCGGATCGACGGTGGCCGGCGGCGGCTGGGGGACGGGCTGCTCGGCGTGCTCCTCGCCGCGCCGATCACGTACCCCCGGTTGACCCCGCCGTACTCCGGTCGGAGCGCGTTGCTGCTGGTCGGCGGGGTGCTGCTGCTCGCAACGGCGGTGGTGCTGGCCTGGCGGCGACCCCTGGCGGCGCTGGTGCTGGTGGTGCTCGGGTCGGCCGTCGACGGGAACTTCGTCTTCGCCCTGCCGGTGTTCAGCTACCTGGTCGGCCGGCGCGAGGCTCGGGCCGCGCCCGCCGCGGTGGTCTTCGCGGTGCTCGCGGTCGGGGGCACCCTGCTCAACGTGGGGCTGCTCGGTACCCGACCGCGCACCTGGTTCCTGCTCGTCACCGTGCTGATCTTCGCCGGGGTGTTCCCGTGGCTGGTCGGCCGCTACCTCCGTCAGCAGCACGCGCTGCTGCTGGCCGGTTGGGAACACGCCGAGTCGGTACGCCGGGAGCAGCGCGGCGCGGCCGAGCGGGTCCGACTGCGGGAGCGGGCCCGGATCGCCCGGGACATGCACGACTCGCTCGGCCACGACCTGAGCCTGATCGCCCTGCGGGCCGGTGCCCTGGAACTGGCGGACGACCTCGACTCCCGGCACCGGGCGGCCGTGGGCGAGCTGCGGGCCAGCGTGGCCGCCGCCACCGCGCGGCTCGGCGAGATCGTCGGGGTGCTCCGCACGGACGCGGGGCCGGCCCCGCTGGACCCCGTCGACGACGTGGCCGCGCTGGTGGCCGGGGCGCGGGCCGCGGGGATGGTGGTCGCGTTACGCGGCGACCCGACCGACGGTGACCTGCCCGCGCTGACCGGGGTGGCGCTGCGCGGCCTGGTCCGGGAGGCGCTCACCAACGCCGCCCGGTACGCTCCCGGCTCCCCGGTCACCGTGGCGGTGCACCGCGACGGCGACGACGTCGAGGTGTCGGTGCGCAACGCCCCGCCGCCGGTGCCGCCGCCGGCCTCGGTGTCGGCCGGCACCGGGCTGCTGGCGCTGCGCGAACGGGTCCGGCTCGCCGGGGGGATCCTCGACGCCGGCCCCCGCGACGACGGCTTCGCGGTGACGGCCCGCCTTCCCGGCACCGCGTCGGCCGCCGTGGCGTCGTCAGCGGAGACGGCCACCGCCCTCCCAGACGGGGTCGTCGCGTCGTCGACGTCGTCCAGCGTGCCGTCGGAGGCGGGCACGCTGCCCGGTGTCCCGGCGTCCGGGTCGGTCGGCGCTGCGGGCGGGGGAGCCGTGCTGCCGGGGCGGCTCGGCGACGCCCGGCGGCGGGTGCGGCGCAGCCTGCTCGTCGCGGTCGGGGTGCCGGTCGCCCTGGCCGGGCTGCTCGCGCTGGTCTACCACCCGTTCGTCACCGCCGACGCGGTGCTCGAGCCGGGGGCGTACGAGCGGATGCGACCCGGTCAGCTCCGCACCGAGTTGACCGGACTGCCCCGCCGGCAGGTGGAGGCCCCGACGGACGCGCCGACCGGCTGCGAGTACTACACCGACGGGAACTTCCCGCTGGCCCAACCGGCCTACCGGCTCTGCTTCCGGCAGGGCCGGCTGGTCGAGAAGGAACGGATGCCGTGACCATCTCCGTGCTGCTCGCCGACGACGAGGGAATGATCCGGGCCGGGGTCCGGGCGATCCTCACCACCGACCCGGAGATCGAGGTGGTCGCCGAGGCCGCCGACGGCCGGACCGCGGTGGAACTGGCCCGCGCCCACCGCCCCCGGGTGGCGCTGCTGGACATCCGGATGCCCCGGCTGGACGGGCTGGCCGCCGCCGCCGAGATCCACCGGCTGCTGCCCGACACCGCGGTGGCCGTGCTGACCACGTTCGGCGACGACGACCACGTCGCCCGCGCGCTCGGTGACGGTGCCACCGGTTTCCTGCTCAAGGCGGGCGACCCCCGGGAACTGCTGGCCGGTGTCCGGGCGGTGGCCGACGGCGGGGCGTACCTGTCGCCCCGGGTGGCCCGCCGGGTGATCGAGCTGAGCGGGGCGCGGATGGCCCGCCGGCCGGCGGCCCGGGACCGTGCGGCGCTGCTCACCGACCGGGAACGCGACGTGCTCGCCCTGGTCGGGGCGGGGCTGTCCAACGCCGAGATCGCCCGCCGGCTGCACCTGGTGGAGGGGACGGTCAAGGGCTACCTGTCCAGCGTGTTCATCCGGCTCGGGGTGCGCAACCGGGTGCAGGCGGCGATCCTCGCGTACGAGGCGGGCCTGGTCGGGGCGGAGGACTGAGCCGGCTCCCGCCGGGCGGTGCGCCCGCCCGGCGGGAGCCGGTCTCACCGGAAGGTCACCTCGGGGTAGGCGGGGTCGGGGCCGTCGAGCAGCGGTGCGGGGCGGGCCCGCAGGTGCCGGTCGACGAAGGCCGCCACGTACTCCCGGGTGATCAGCATCTGCCGCTGCGCCGGGATCGCCCCCGGATCCTGACCGAGCTGCGCGCCGAGCACCGGCCGGTCGGTGAAGGACATGTGGCCGCTGCCGGTCACCGTCAGCCACCGCTTCCAGCCGCCCAGGTCGGGCCAGTCCCGCACCCAGCTGTGGTCCGCCGGCCGCTCGGCGCCGACCAGCATGACCGGCCGTACGGTGGGGCCGACCGGGGTGAACAACGTGCCGTCCAGGTCGACGGCGGCGTCCACCCGCACGTCGGTGACCAGGGTCCGGACCGCCGACGCACCCCCGATGGAGTGGCCGACCATGGCGACGCGCCGCCGGTCGACGAAACCGCGCCAGACCGGTCGCGGCGCGGTGAGCCGGTCCAGCAGGAACGACACGTCGGCGGTCCGTCCGGCGATCACCTTCTGCGCCGTACCGTCGCCCCACTCGTCGCAGGCCAGGCAGCCGACGACCCGGCCGTCGGGGAACTCGACGCCGTACGCCTCGTAGGGGTGGTCGATGCCGGCGACCACGTACCCCCGGCTGGCCAGGTCCTCGGCGAGCCCGGTGAGCGACTCCCGGCTGAGCGAGAAGCCGGGGGAGAGCAGCACCAGTGGCCAGCCGTGCCGGTTCGGCCGCACCGGGACCTCCCGTCGGGCGTGGGTGCGGACCGTGGTGAGCACGTCCGGCGGGAGCGGCAGTCCGGTGCCGGCGACGACGCGCGCGGAGACCGCCGCCGTGGTGTAGGGCGCGGGCCTGCCGACCGGTGCCACCGCCGGGTACCACATCGACACCATCAGCTCGCGGGGCTGCTCCGGCCGCCACGGGTCGGGCCGGGCGTGGTCGGTCAGGTGCAGCCAGGTGGTGCCGACCGGGTGCGGACCGGTCGGCGCGGGCAGGGTCAGCGCGGGCGGGGACGGCGCGGGCGGGGACGGTGTTCCGGCGGCGACCGCGCCGCCGGGCGCGGACACCGCCGCCAGGGCCAGGAGTACGGCGACCGCCCGGCCGCCGTGACGTAGGGTCATCATGCCCGGACGCTAACGGCGGCGGACCGGCCCCCTCCACTGTCGAGGGACCGGGTCGACCACTGATCTTCGTCAGGGTGCCGGTCGGTGTGCGTCAGGGGTGCCGGTCGGCTCGGCGCACCAGGAAGGCGTCCGGCATCCGGAAGGTGAGGTTGTCCGGGCACCACGGCGGGCGGACCACCGCCACCCCGGCGAGCAGTTCCGCCGCACCGGCCACCACCACGGCCGCCTCCATCCGGGCCAGCTGCGCCCCGACGCAGCGGTGTGCCCCCGCGCCGAACGCCAGGTGGCGGCGGGAGCCGCGTTGACCGGGGCGGAAGTCTCCCGGCTCGGCCACCACGGCCGGGTCCCGACCGGCCCGAGCCAGCCAGAGCACCACGCTCGTGCCCCGCCGTACCGACGTCCCGCCCAGCGTGGTGTCCGCCGCGGCGACCCGCCGCCAGGTGACGATCGGTGGCTCCAGCCGCAGTCCCTCCTCCACCACGTCGGCGACCGGCACCGTGCCGGCGCGCAGCCCGGCCAGCACCGCCGGTTCGCCGGTGAGCCGGTGCAGCAGCAGGGTGAGGAACTGGGAGGTGGTCTCCTGCCCCGCCACCAGCAGGAAGAACAGCGCGCCGACCACCACGTCCGGCGGGTGTCCGGCGGCCCGCAGCCGGGCGGCCAGCCCACCGCCGGTGGCGGCGAACTCCCGCAGCACCCGGTGGAAGCGGCCCACCTCGACGGCGAGGGCGTGCTGGCGGTCGGCGTCGAGCGGGGCCCAGAAGAGTTCCAGCGCGGTGCGGGCGAACTCCTTGACCGCGCCGACCGGGGCGTCCGGCAGCTCGACCAGGCGGGCCAGCACCAGCAGCGGCAGGTCGGCGGCGAGCCCGGCGTGCAGGTCCACGGTCGTCCCGGCGGCCAGCTCGGTGGCGAGCCGGGCGACCCGCCGGTCGACCAGCCCGGCCAGCCAGGACTGCTGGGCGGCGACCCGTCGCGGGTGCAGCGCCTCGGCGACCAGGGCCCGGATCCCGGGGTGGCTCGGGCCGGAGTTGTTGGCCAGGGTGGGCGGCAGCCGGAACCGGTGCCCGGCGAGGACCCGCAACGCGGCCACCGGGATCGGGGTGACCGCGTCCAACGCGTTGTCGGGTCGCCAGGTCACCGGGTCGGCGAGCACCTGCCGGACCAGCGCGTGCCGGGTGACCAGCAGGTGTGCGCCGCCGAGGTGGTCGGCGACGGTCACCGTGTCGGGCGCGTCGGCGTCCAGGGCCGGGCCCCAGCCACGGAACAGCACGTCGGGCCGGTCACCCGTCGGCACGGGGCCGACCGGGCTTCAGTTCCCACACTCTGGTGTGCCGGACCCGGACGCTCTCCAGGGCCGGGGGCACCGGCACGTCGTAGCCGGCGAGTTCGGTGAAGCGTTCCCGGGGGAGGAAGGCGCGCTCCGGGTCGCCGACCAGCACCCGTGCCCCGGCCCGGGTGGCGCGGAGCAGGAAGCGCAGCATCCGGTTGGCCATCGCCGCGCTGTAGAAGACGTCCCCGGCGAGGACGACCTCGGCCGGCCCGGCGTCGGGGGCGTCGAGCAGGTCGCCGAGTTCCGCGTCGACGCGTACCCCGTTGGCCTCGGCGTTGAGCGCGACGGCGGCGACGGCCCGCTCGTCGATCTCCACCGCGCGGACGGCGGCGGCCCCGGCGCGGGCGGCGGCGACCGCGACCAGGCCGGAGCCGGAGGCGAGGTCGAGCACCCGCCGCCCGGCGACGGTCTCCGGGTGGTCCAGCACGTACCGGGCCAGGGCCTGACCACCGGCCCAGGCGAAGGCCCAGAACGGCGGTGGCTGCGCGCTGCGGAACTCGCCCTCGGTCAGCTCCCAGAGCCCGATCGGCTCGTCGGCCTGGTGCAGCCGGACCTCGGGGACGAAGGCGACGGGGGCGAGCCGGGCGTGCAGTCGGACGAAGGCCGCGGAGATCTCGGACACCCGGTGATTCTGCCCCGGCGCTGCCGTCGGGCGTCGTCGCGGGTCGCCGATCGTTAGATCGATGGTTGACAAAATTTATCCTCTTGTAAAGCGACGTGTCCCCTGTCACAGTCGGGGTTAGTCGCTGATCGGAGGTTGGCATGGCCGACGACGTCGATCCGACCCCGTCGCCCGTCGCCTGGCGGGACTCGCGCCGCCCGTTCTGGCCGCTGGCCCTGCTCGTGCCGGGGCTGCCCTTCCTGAGCTGGCTGGTGTGGGACGCCACCGGCGGCTGGTGGGCCTGGTGGCTCGCCCCGCTGCTGGTCTTCGGCGCCATCCCGGTGGTCGACGTGCTCGTCGGGGACGACCGCGACAACCCGCCGGAGGAGGCGGTGCCCCGGCTGGCCGGCGAGCGCTACTACCGCTGGCTGACCTACCTCTACCTGCCCGCGCAGTACGCCGGCCTGGTGCTCGGCTGCGCGGTCTGGGTCCACGACGACCCCGGCCCGGCGGTCGGGGCAGGGCTCGCCGTCACCCTCGGCATCGTCAACGGCATCGCCATCAACACCGCACACGAGCTGGGCCACAAGCGGGAGCGGACGGAACGCTGGCTGGCCAAGATCGCTCTGGCCCCGACCGGGTACGGGCACTTCCAGGTGGAGCACAACCGGGGACACCACGTCCGGGTGGCCACCCCGGAGGACCCGGCCAGCGCCCGGCTGGGGGAGAGCTTCTGGGCGTTCTGGCCGCGTACCGTGGTCGGCGGCCTGCGCTCCGCCTGGCGGCTGGAGACCAGCCGGTTCCGGCTGCGCGGGCGCACCCCGTGGACGTGGCGCAACGAGGTGCTGCACGCCTGGGCCATGACGGTGCTCCTGGTGGCCGTCCTGGTGGCCCTCCTCGGCCCGGCCGTGCTCCTCCTGCTGCCGGCGCAGGCGGTGGTCGGCTTCTCGCTCCTGGAGGCGGTCAACTACCTGGAGCACTACGGACTGGCCCGGCAGCGCACCCCCGCCGGCCGCTACGAGAGGGTGGACCCGCGGCACAGCTGGAACAGCGACCGGACGGTCACCAACGTCTTCCTCTTCCAGCTCCAGCGGCACAGCGACCACCACGCCAACCCGCTGCGCCGCTACCAGACGCTGCGCAGCTTCGACTCCTCGCCGCAGCTGCCCGCCGGGTACGCCACCATGATCCTCGCCGCCCTGGTACCGCCGCTCTGGCGACGGGTGATGGACCACCGGGTGCTCGCCCACTACGGCGGCGAGCTGTCGCTGGCCAACGTGCATCCGCCGGCCCGCCGCCGACTCGCCGGACCCCCGCCGGGAAGCGGCACGCCGCAGCGGTCGCCCGGCTGAGACACGGGCGGTCACCCACCGTCGGCCCGGCGGGCGGCCCGCACCGGTCACCCACGTCGGGCGGCCAGCCCGCACCGGTCACCCACGTCGGGGCCGCCAGCCCGCACCGGTCGGCCCCGGTCGCTCGGCCCGCACCGCTCGGCCCCGGTCGCGGTGGGTCAGCCTTCCGGTGTCCAGGCCGGATCGCGCCCGAACAGGGCGAGCAACCGGTCCTGCTCGTCCGCGTCGGCGGGCACGTCCACGCCGGGGCGGACCAGGTTGCCCGCCTGGTAGTCGGCGACGCGGCCGGTGAACCACCGGGCGCAGGAACGGACGGCGTCCGGGTCCAGCCGGGGGTCCGCGCCGATCGAGGCGGCCAGGTCCCACCCGTGGACCAGGTTCTCGGCGACGAGCTGGTGGAGGTACTCGTCGGCCGGCGTCGGGCCGACCGAGAGCTGGACCGTCCGCTCCGTCGCCCCCGGTGCGGCGGCGGCCCGTTCGGCCCGACGGGCCGCGTCCCGGGCCGCCTCGACCGGGTCGTCGCCGAGCTGGTCGCCGCTGAACCGGTCACCGACCGACGCGACGGTGGCCCCGCCCAGCAGGGGTACCGCCCACCGGTTCTCGGTGACCACGTGCGCGACCAGGGCGCGGACGTCCCACTCCGGGCAGGGCGTCGACGCGGACCACTGCCCCGGGCCGACCCGGCCGACCCGGTCGGTGAACTCCGCCAGACTGCGCCGGTACGTCTCCAGCAGCTCCATGCCGCGATTGTCCCGTTCCACCGTCCCGGTGGGGCGGTTTCCGCCCCGGCCCGGTGCCGAGGCGGCGGCGGACGCCGGCGGATCAGTCCAGATCGGCCGGGTCCAGACCCAGCTCCCGCGCGGTGACCAGGCGGATCCAGTCGGCGAACTGACGTCGGGTGATCACCCGGTGGTGCACCGCGAGTTGCACCGCGAGTCCGTCCATCACCGCGTTGATCCGCCAGGCCGCGCCGGCCGGGTCGGCGCACTCGAAGGTGCCGTCCTCGACGCCGGCCGCGATGACCGCGGCGAGATCCTGACGCCAGCGCAGGTCGAGCCGGCGGCAGACCTTTTCCAGTTCGGGGGTGCGCAGCGACTCGGACCAACCGTCGATCCAGAGCGACCAGGAGGTGGAACGCCCGGACGGCGTGTAGAGCCGCAGGATCTTCTTGAGCTTGGCCAGCGGGGTGGCGGAGGAGCGGACCACCACGTCCAGGCGGGCCAGGTCCTGCTCGACCGCGTACGCGAACGCCTGCTCCAGGAGGCGGTCCTTGGTGGCGAAGTGGTAGAAGACCAGCGCCTGGCTGACCCCGGCCGCCTGCGCCACGTCGGCGGTGCGGGTGTTGGCCAGGCCACGTTCCACCATCACGTCACACGCCGTGCGCAGCAGGGCATCCAGGCGGATCTCAGCGGCACGTCTCGTCACGCGGCTACCGTAGCCCATCCGCCCGCTCACGAGGAGTTACCGCTCCGGTCCGCCGTCGATGAGCTGTGGGCGGGTGCGGAACCGTGGTGGTCGCCCCCGGTACGACCGCCGGTGGCGGAGGATCCGTGCGGCCCGGCGGGCCGCAGGCCGTCCGGGACCATCCGGGCCAGGCTCCTAGGAAGCCTACGGACGATGGCCCCCGACTCTTGCTGCTGCCACTCTCGGAACCCTGCCGACCTGCGCCGGAACGTCAGGAGAAGCGGACGGAACGCGCCGGATGTCCCCCCGATTTGGCAAGCGTTCCCGGCCTCGGCTAAAGTTCTCATCCGTCACCGGAAAACGCCGGGGGCGTGCGGACGTAGCGCAGCTGGTAGCGCATCACCTTGCCAAGGTGAGGGTCGCGGGTTCGAATCCCGTCGTCCGCTCGGAGAGATGCCACCACGACATGCGGGGGCAAACCTCGGTGGAGTGGCCGAGAGGCGAGGCAACGGCCTGCAAAGCCGTCTACACGGGTTCAAATCCCGTCTCCACCTCGGCATCAGACGAGGGCGATTGGCGCAGTGGGAGCGCGCTTCCTTGACACGGAAGAGGTCACTGGTTCAAACCCAGTATCGCCCACCATGTGAACGAGTACGTTCGACCCGCTACCGGATCACCGGCAGCGGGTCGACTGCTGTCCGGGCCCCGACGGCGTGCCCCGGGTCAGCGGGTCACCTGGCCGGAACCGCCGCACGTCTCGCACATCGTCGGCGGGTGTTCGACGTCCGCGAAACCCTCGCCGGTGAAGGTGAGCGTCCGCTCCCGCCGCTCGATCCAGCCCTTTCCCTGACAGGCGATGCAGGCGAGGACCACCTCCTCCGGCACCACCGCGCGGCGCGGCTCGCCGGGCCGGCGCAGCCAGGTGGCGTACCGGAGCCGCCACCGCTCCGGCACCGACGGGCTGTCCCGTCCCGGGCGCGGACCCCGTTTCGCGCTCGTGGACGGTTCCGGGTTCCGCCGTCGCCGCCAGCGGGAGAACAGGTTCGCGACCGTGATCGCCGCCAGCAGCAGCAGAACGGCCACGACGGCGTTGACCACGATGGCTCCTCGGGGCGGGTACGGAGACTGGCACCACTCTAGGGCCGACACGGACCGGTAGCGGACGGTGGTCTTCTCGATTCGGCAGCTCCCTGGTTAACTGCGAATTCGATCGTGGATCGTGCCACTGTGGAAGGCGGCTCCCTGCCCCATGACCGAGATCGCGCACCGAGACAACCCGCTGCCCCGGCTCGCCGTGCCCGGTGAGCGGTTCGGCTGGATCTACCAGGATCCGAGCCTCTACCGGCGACGGTTCCCGGAGCCGCCGCCGGTGCCCGGGGTCGTCCCGCCGGAGCTGGTCACCCGGGCCGCCACCGCCGGAGAGCGGGCGATGCGCCGGATGGGCGTGTCGCTGGGGGTCGGTTTCGGGCTGGCGCTGCTGCTCGGCTGCTGCGGGCGGTTCGCCAACGCCCTCAACGAGGGCCTCGGGGCGCTGGTGATGTTCCTGGTGATCCTCTCCGCGTTCGGCGGCGTCGGCGGGGCGGTGGTCGTCTGGCTGCTCAAGCGGCAGGCCCAGCGGGACCTGGCCA
This sequence comes from Micromonospora sp. NPDC023956, assembly GCF_040639195.1. NCBI lineage: Bacteria > Bacillati > Actinomycetota > Actinomycetes > Micromonosporales > Micromonosporaceae > Micromonospora > Micromonospora sp. NPDC023956. The sequence goes on along the minus strand of NZ_JBEZZN010000005.1, from coordinate 245,049 downwards.
CCGCGCAGGAGCAGGTCCGCAGCACGTACGAGCAGGCGCGGGCGGGGTGGGAGGCGCGCAGTGCGGCCTTCGAGCAGCAGCAGCGGCAGGCGCTGGAGCAGATGTACGAGTGGGGGGCGGCGACCCCGTCCCCGGGTACCCGCCGGATCGACGTGGTGGGCGGCACCAGCTACGGCTGGGAGGCCCTGCTGACCGTCTTCGGGGGCTCGTTGCTGAGCACCCGGGGGCCGATGACGCTGGTGGACTTCACCGGTGAGGCGCTCTGCGGCGAGCTGATGACCCTGGCCGAGCAGACCGGTCGGTCGGTGCGGGTCACCGGGTTCCCGTCCGGCCTGCGCGATCTGGACCTGCTCGCCGGCCTCTCCGCCCGGGAACTGGTCGACCTGTTGGTCGAGTCGATGTACGGCGAGGGCACCGGGGGGGACCGTGCCGACCGGCACCGGGACACCATGCTGCTCGGCGAGCTCTGCGAGGTGCTCGGCGAGGACGTGACCATCGCGCGGCTGGTCGCCGGCCTGCGGGTGCTGACCGACCGGCCGGGTCAGCCGGCGCTGAGCGAGATCGAGTGCGCGCTGGTGGCGGGGCTGATGCCGGAGGAGGCCCGACGCCAGGCCCACCAGCACGTACGTCGGCTGGAGAGCTTCCTGCGTCCGCTGACCGGGTTGGGGCAGGCGTCCGGCGGGCCGCTGACCGCCGAGCTGTCCTGCCTGGTCGCCGACCGGGACGGCCGCAGCGCCCCGCACGACCTGCTCAAGGACCTGCTGGTGCAGTGGCTGATCCGGCGGGTGAGCCGGGAGGCGATCAGCGGCGGGTCGATCGTGCTGGTCGGCGCGGACGACCTGCACCACCGGCAGATCGAGCGGTTGGGCACGCTCTGCGAGCGGCGCGGCATCCGCCTGGTGCTCTTCTTCGCGCACCTGCGGGAGCAGTCGTTGCACGCGCTCGGTGGCGGCGAGGTGGCGTTCATGCGGTTGGGCAACCACCGGGAGGCGCAGCAGGCCGCGGAGTTCATCGGCCGGCAGCACCGGTTCGTGCTCAGCGGCCTGACCCGCACGCTGGGCGGGGACCAGACGCACACCCTGGCCAACTCCGAGGGCGGGTCGGAGACCGAGGGGGGCAGCGAGGGGTCCCGGGGCGAGGGCAAGTCGCTGATCAAGCAGCGGAGCCGCAACTGGAGCCGGAGCCGCAACTGGAGTCAGACGCAGTCGGTGGCGAGCGGGACGAACTGGACGGACGCCGCCGCCGCGCAGCGGGTGTACGAGTACGCCGTCGAACCCCGGGTGTTGCAGGACCTGCCCGACTACGCCCTGCTCCTGGTGAAGGGGGAGGGGCGCGGCTCGGTGGTGCAGGCGGTGGAGTGCAACCCGGAGATCGTCACCCTGCCCCGGATGACGATGGATCCGCTGCCGGCGGTGCCGCTGCCCTCCGCGAAGGAGGCCGCGCACCCGGTGTCCGGAGTGCCGGGGCAGGTCACGCTCTCCCAGCCGGCGCCGATCGTCGCGCAGCCGACGTCGCCGGAGCAGGCTGCCGCGGGTGTCCTGCCGGGCTGGGGTGCGGGTAGCCCGGTCCCGCACCAGCAGCCGGTGCCGCAGCCCGGGTCGCAGCCGGGGCGTGTCGGGCCGCAGCCGCCGGTCCCGCCGCAGCCGCCCCGACAGCGGCAGCAGCCGGAGCCACCGTCGGGACCGGGGTGGGGCCAGGAGTGAGGCCGGGCGGGGGGATACCCGGTGTCGGACTGATCTTGTGTTCGGGTAGAGTTCAGCCCGTCACCGGGACACACCGGGACGTGCGGACGTAGCGCAGCTGGTAGCGCATCACCTTGCCAAGGTGAGGGTCGCGGGTTCGAATCCCGTCGTCCGCTCGCGGCCCGCCTGTAGGGCAGGGGCGATTGGCGCAGTGGGAGCGCGCTTCCTTGACACGGAAGAGGTCACTGGTTCAAACCCAGTATCGCCCACCAGTAATTCTGCGGAAGCAAATATCGGCTCGTCACCTAATTCACGGTGACGGGCCGTTTTTGTTTCCGGAATTGAAGTTCAGCGATCTACATCAATGGCGTACGCCACTTTGGTCCAGCCGTTCTCGAGGTCTTTCCGGTTGACTGCCGGAAGCGTCGACGCTGTCGCCCGGGATTCTTCCGTCCCGGCCGGCGAGGGCGCGAGGAGAACGACCCACGGGGAACCACGCGAATTCACCACCGGCGCAGCGTCGACGTCCTTTCCGGACGTCTTTCCGCCGGCGGGACGGCGCGACGTCGTGTCCCTCCGGGTCGACCCACCGGTGAAGGAGAGTGGAAGTGGACAGACGACGCATGCTCACCCTGGGCGGGCTCGCGGCCGGCGGCGTGGCGGTCCTGTCGTCCGCGGTGTCGGTCAACGCCGCCTTCGGCGGGAAGGACCGGACCGCCGCCCGCCACGCGCAGGGCGACGCGCACGGCGAGCCGCACGGCGACCGTGCGGATGCCCCGAAGGTCGCGGCGGCCCCGCCGGTCGCGCCGTTCAGCGTGGCCATGCCGGTTCCGCCGGTGCTGCGACCCACCCACGTGGGCGCCACCTCGGACCTCTACCAGCTGCCGGTCCGGGCGGCCACCGTCGAGATCCTGCCCGGACTCGCCACCCCGATCGTGGGCTACCACGGCCAGTTCGTCGGCCCGACGATCCGGGCCCGCAAGGGCCGGGCGGTGGCGCTCCAGGTGACCAACCAGCTCACCAACCCGACCAACGTGCACCTGCACGGCGGCTTCACCCCGGCCGTCCACGACGGGCACCCGATGGACTTCATCGCGCCGGGCGCCACCCGCAGCTACGCCTACCCGAACCTCCAGCACGCCGCGACCCTCTGGTACCACGACCACAGCCACCACGCCGAGGCCGAGCACATCTACCGGGGACTGCACGGCTTCTACCTCATCGAGGACGACGCGGAGAAGGCGCTGGGCCTGCCGTCGGGCCAGTACGACATCCCGATCCTGCTGCGGGACGCGCTCATCGGCGTGGACGGTTCGCTCGTCTTCGACCCGGCCGACGGCGGCAACCGGCCGCACATCCTGGCCAACGGCAAGCCCCAGCCCTACCTGCGGGTGACCGCCCGTCGGTATCGGTTCCGGCTGCTCAACGGCTCGCTGCACCGTATCTTCCGGCTGCGGCTCGACCGGGGACAGCTGATCCAGATCGGCAGCGACGGCGGGCTGCTGCCGGCCCCGGTGGCGGTCTCCGAGATCAAGCTGACCCCGGGGGAGCGGGTCGAGGTGGTCGTCGACTTCGCCGGCCAGCCGGCCGGCACGCGGGTGGTGCTGGAGGACACCTCCGGGCCGGTGGTCGGCTTCGACGTCACCGGCCCGGCCACGGACCCCAGCCGGGTGCCGGACCGGCTGATCCCGCTGCCGGCGCTGCCCGCCGCGACGGTCACCCGGGACATCGCGCTCAGCTTCGACCCGAGCAAGCTCGCCTTCACCGTCAACGGCAAGACGTACGACGCGACGCGGGTCGACGCGCAGGTGGTCAACGGCACCACGGAGATCTGGCGGGTCACCAACCGGGACACCGCCTTCGGCATCGACCACAACTTCCACCTGCACCTGGTGCAGTTCCGCCTGCTGGACCGCGACGGCGTGCCGCCGGCACCCGGCGAGGCGGGCTGGAAGGACACCGTGCACGTCCCGCCGGGCTCGACCGTACGGGTGCAGGCCACCTTCTCCGGATTCACCGGGAAGTACGCGTTCCACTGCCATTTCCCGGAGCATTCCTCACTCGGGATGATGGCGCAGTTCGAGGTTGTGAACAGAACCGCCTGATGGACCTCAGACACTGGCTCGTCCGCGCGGTCGACGCGGTCGACGGGTGGGCGGCGGAATTCGGTTCCGTCGCCCCGCACCCGTCCCAGACCATCGACGATTCCGCGTTCGGGACGGCCTTCGACGAGTTCACCCGCCGGCTGCGGGACAACTATCCGTTCTTCCACCCCCGGTACGCCGGCCAGATGGTCCGGCCGCCGCACCCGGCGGCGGTGGTCGGCTACCTGTCGGCGATGCTGCTCAACCCGAACAACCACGCCCGGGAGGGCGGGCCGGCCACCACCGACATGGAGCGGGAGGTGGTCACCCAGCTCGCCGGGATGTTCGGCCTGCCGGACGCGCTGGGACACCTCACCACCAGCGGCACGATCGCCAACCTGGAGGCGCTCTGGGTGGCCCGGCAGGCCCGACCCGGCCGGGGCGTCGCGTTCAGCGTCGACAGCCACTTCACCCACGCCCGGATGTGCCGGCTGCTCGGTGTCGAGGCGTACCCGGTGCGGGTCGACGGTCACGGCCGGATCGACCTGGACGCGCTGGAGGACCTGCTGCGCACCGGGCGGGTCGGCACCGTCGTGCTCACCGCCGGGACCACCGGCACCGGCACCGTCGACCCGATCGACCAGGTGGTACGCCTCAAGGAGCGGTACGACGTCCGACTGCACGTCGACGCGGCGTACGGGGGGTTCTTCACCCTGCTCGCCGGCGGCGGGGCGGTGCGGCCGGAGCCCTGGGCGGCGATCCGGCACTGCGACTCGGTGGTGGTCGACCCGCACAAGCACGGGTTGCAGCCGTACGGGTGCGGGGCGGTGCTCTTCGCCGACCCGGCGGTCGCCCGGTACTACCTGCACGACTCCCCGTACACCTACTTCACCCCGAGTGACCTGCACCTGGGGGAGATCAGCCTGGAGTGTTCCCGGGCCGGCGCGGCGGCAGCGGCGCTGTGGCTGACGTTCCGGCTGCTGCCGCCCACCCCGGAGGGGCTCGGGCGGGTCCTGGAGGTGCCCCGGCGGACCGCCCTGCGCTGGGCGCGGCTGCTGGCCGACTCGCCGCACCTGGACCTCTACCAGGAGCCGGACCTGGACATCGTCACCTACCACCCGCGCCGGCCGACGCTCTCCGGCGTGGACGAGGCGACCCGACGGGTGCTGCACGAGGGGATGCACGATCCGGTGGACCCGGTCTACCTGAGCACGCTGCGGGTCGACGCGGAGGCGTTCGGTCGGCGGCACCCGGACCTGGACCGGGACGCCGCGCACGCCCGGGTGCTGCGCAGCGTGGTGATGAAGCCGGAGGCGGAGGACCACCTGGACACGTTGCACCACCGGATCGAGGAACTCGCCGCGAAGGGGGACCACGGGTGGACACCGTGAACACCGCCACCGCCGGCCTCGCCACCGGAGCGGGGGTCGTCCGGCGGGGCACCGCAGCCGACACCGGGCCGTTGGTGTCGCTGCTCGCCACGGCGTTCCGGGACGACCCGATCGCGGTGTGGATCTTCCCGGACGCGCGGCGGCGCCGGGCCGCGCTGCCCGGCTTCTTCCGGGCCCTCTACGACCTGAGCCTCGGCGGCGACGGGGTCTGGACCACCGCGGACCTCGGGGCCGTGCTGCTCACCACCGGCCCCGACACCCCGGAGCCGGTCGGTTTCGCCGAGCGGCTGGACGCCGTGGCGGGCGAGGATGGCGCGGCCCTGCGTACCGTGCTGGGACTGCTCGACGCGCACCGGCCGGCGGACCCGCACCACCACGTCTCGTTCGCCGGGGTGGCTCCGGAGCGGCAACGGTCCGGGTGGGGCGCGCGGCTGCTGGAGGACTTCCTGTGGCACTGCGACGACCAGGGGCTGCCGGTGCACGCCGAGGCCAGCTCCGCCGGTGGTCGGGCGCTGGGCCGCCGGTACGGGTTCCACCCCCGGGGTCCGGAGATCCGGCTGCCGGACGGGCCGACCCTGCAACCGATGTGGCGGGTACCCCGTGGCCGACCCTGATCCGCTGCCACGGCTGTGGTCGGCCACCGAGCTGCGGAACGACCCGACCGCCGGCACGCTGCGCACGGTGCTCGACTGGTGTGTCCGCTACCTCGTCGCGCCCCACCCGGAGCTGGGGCGCAGCGGCGCGGTCTGCCCGTACACCGCCCCGGCGCTGCGCCGGGACCTGCTGTACCTGGCGGAGCTGCCCGGCGTGACCGACGTGCCGCGGATCAGCGCGGCGGTCGACGCGCTGCGGGACCGCTACCAGCGGGCCGTCGCGACGATGCCGGACGACGAGGCCGAGCTGCTGACCTACCTGCTCGTCCTGCCGGACGTCGACCGGACCGATCCCGGGCCGCTGGACGCCCTCCAGGCCCGGGTGAAGGACGAGTTCGTCACCGAGGGGCTGATGGTCGGGCAGTTCCATCCGTACTGCCCCAACCCGGGGTTGTGGAACGAGGACTTCCGGCCGCTGCGCTCGCCGGTGCCGCTGCTGGCCGTCCGCCGGATGCTCGTGTTCGACCTGCCCTTCCTGACCGGGTCGGCGCGGCACTTCGACGCCTGGGTGTCCCGGTTCGCCGGGCACCTGCCGGCCCGGGTGCGCAGTCAGTTGAGTCACCGGGTGGTCGCCGGCTGACCGGGGCACGGCCGACCGGGTCGCGGGTCAGAGCTGCGCCACCGGCAGGTCGAGCACGTCGTCGACGGCCCGCCGGGCGGTGGGCCGGCCCGGCTGCCCGTAGCCGACCCGCAGCACCATCTGCGGGGTACCGAACCGGCCCAGGGACAGGCGCAGCTGTTCGCGGGCGCCGGGCACCTCGATCGGCTGGGAGAGCAGCGACACGGCCAGGCCCGCGTCGGTGGCGGTCAGCAGCACCCGTTGCAGGGCCTGCCCGGCGACGATCTGGTCGGTGGCGGTGTTGCCGGCCGCGATGAGCACGGCCACCAGGGGCTCCGGCTCGAAGTCCCGACCGGGTGCCCGATGGCGGAGGCCGAAGCCGCGCTGCGGGAGCAGGTCCTGCGGTTCGCTCTGCGGGCCGCCGGCCGTGGCCGGCACGCCGTCGGGCGCCGGTTCGGCGCGGGTCCACTCGACCCGTTCGGCCCGGTAGGCCGGATCCCGGTCGAGCACCCGGTGCGCGCTGTGGGCCAGCTCGCCGAAGGCGTTCACCGCGCTGGTGCCGATCACCAGCTCCAGCCAGCACTGCTCGATCCGGGCCGCCTCGCCGAGCCGCCACCGGACGTCGGCCGGCACCGGGTCGGGCCGGAACGGCCGGCGGTTGCTGAACCGGTGCGGGACGGCGGCGTACAGACTCTGCTCGGTCGGCGTGGGACGACGGGGCAGGTCCGGCACCAACCGGGCCACCACATCCGGATCGCCCGGGTACGGCCGCAGCCGCACCGACGCCGGGGCGCCGGCCACGGCCAGGGCGAGGCGCAGGTTGTACAGGGCCGCCCCGCAGGCGATCCGGCTCCCCCAGCCGCTGGGGTCGGTGACGGGCAGCCGGCGGGCCGGGTCGACGACGACCTCGATGCCCCCGTCGTGCAGCCGGAACCGCCACGGCTGGGTGTTGTGCAGCGACGGTGCCCGGACGGCGTCCGCCGCCGCGGCGCGCAGCTGCTCGACGGTGTAGCCGACGTCCATGGTGTCGTTCCCTCCGGGCGGTGGTGCGGGGCTCCTCCAGGTGTCTCCACGGTGCGCCGTCGACGCGGCACCGGGCAGGGCCGGACGTCCCCACCCGCCGGGACCAGCTGCCCGCCACCGGGCTCGCGGGGTCGGGACCTTCGGCCCGTGTGCGTGTCCCGCCGGACGGGGTACAAACGAGGGATGATCCGGGTCTTTCTGCTCGACGACCATGAGGTCGTCCGTCGTGGCCTCGCCGACCTGCTCACCAACAGCGGTGACATCGAGGTGGTCGGCGAGTCCGGCTCCGCGCAGGAGGCGGCCCGCCGGATTCCCGCGCTCCGGCCGGACGTGGCGATCCTCGACGCCCGGCTGCCCGACGGCAACGGCATCGACGTCTGCCGGGACGTCAGGGCCGTCGACTCGTCGATCAAGGGCCTGATCCTCACCTCGTACGAGGACGACGAGGCGCTCTTCGCGGCGATCATGGCGGGGGCCTCCGGCTACGTGCTCAAGCAGATCCGGGGCACCGACCTGGTGGACGCGGTCCGTCGGGTTGCGGCCGGTCAGTCCCTGCTCGACCCGGCGATCACCACCCGGGTGCTGGACCGCATCCGCAGCGGGGTGGAACAGCCCCGCGAACTCCAGTCGCTCACCGAGCAGGAGCGTCGGATCCTGGAGTACGTCGCCGAGGGGCTGACCAACCGGGAGATCGCCGGGCGGATGTTCCTCGCCGAGAAGACCGTCAAGAACTACGTCTCCAGCGTGCTGGCCAAGCTCGGCCTGGAGCGGCGTACCCAGGCGGCGGTGCTGGCCACCCGCCTGCTCGGTCCACGGCACTGAACGACCCCGGGCAGCGCACGGCGCCGCCGCGTACCGCCCGGGGTTGACCGCGACGGCACCGATCGCCACGGCGGCGGCCCGGTGCCCGCCGGGCACGGCGGGCGGATGGAAGAAGCGGGTGGGGGCGGGGCGGGCGGGGAGAACCGGCAGGAGCGCGGCGGGGCGGGGTCAGTCGCCGAGCGGGACACTCCAGCACAGCTCGATGCCGTGCGGGTCGACCGGACGGAACGCGAACTCGCCGCCGAGCCGTTCGGCCCGCTCGCGGAGGTTGACCAGCCCGCTGCGGGCGGCGGCCGGGTCCGCGCCCACGCCGTCGTCGGTGACGGTCAGCGTCACGCGGCCCGCGTCGACGTGCACCCGTACGGTGACCCGACCGGCCCGCGCATGGCGTACCGCGTTGGAAAGGCCCTCGCGCAGGACGGCCAGCAGGTCCGGCCGGATCGAGTCGGGCACCGCGCTGTCGATCGGCCCGGCCAGGTCCAGCCCGGGGCGGAACCCGAGGGACTCGGCGGCCGCGTCGACCGCCTCGCGGATGTCGGTGCGCAGCGCCGCGCTCATCGGCGTCCGCAGCTCGAAGATGGTGCGCCGGATGTCCCGGATGGTGGCGTCGAGGTCGTCCACGGCGGCGTTGATCCGCTTGGTGACCTCGGGGCGGGAGGACATCGGGGCGGCGCTCTGCAACTGCAACCCGGTGGCGAACAACCGCTGGATCACCACGTCGTGCAGGTCGCGGGCGATCCGCTCGCGGTCCTCCAGGACCACCAGCAGCTCCCGTTCCTCCTGCCCCCGGGCACGTTCCATGGCCAGCGCGGCCTGACCCGCGAAGCTGCGCAGCAGGGCCACGTCGTCGTCGGTGGTGCCGTCCCGGTCCGGCAGGCGCGCCGTGACCAGCACACCGTGCAGGGTGTCCCCGGCGGCCAGCGGGGAGACCACCGCCGGTCCGGCGGTCACCGGCGCGGGCCAGGGCGCGGCCCTGGCGAGATCCTCCACCACCTCGTGCCGGTGCTCGGTGACCGAGCCGCGGAACGTGGTCTCCCGGGCCGGGAGGACCGCCCCGAGCAGCTCCCGCACCCGGTCCCCGGTGCCGTCCACCACCTCGACGGTGAACTGGTCGGCCTCGTCGTCGTAGAGGAGCACCAGCGCCAGCTCGGCCTCGGCGACCTCCCGGGCCCGGCGGGCCACCAGGGCCAGCGCGTCGGTCCGGCGTACCTCGCCGAGGAGCACCGACGTGATCTCGGCGGTCGCGGCGAGCCAGCGTTCCCGGCGGTGGGCCAGCGCGTAGAGGCGGGCGTTCTCGATCGCCACGCCGGCCGCCGCGGCGAGGGCCACCACGATCTCCTCGTCGTCCTCGGTGAACTCCACCCCGCCCTGCTTCTCGGCCAGGTAGAGGTTGCCGAAGACCTGGTCGCGGATGCGGACCGGGACGCCGAGGAAGGTGTGCATCGGCGGGTGGTCGGCCGGGAAGCCGTACGACCTCGGGTGCTCGGTGATGTCGGGCATCCGCAGCGGGCGCGGGTCGTCGATGAGCAGCCCCAGCACGCCCCGGCCGTGGGGCAGGTCGCCGATGCGCGCGTGCAGTTCCGGGGAGATGCCGTGCACGATGAAGTCGTGCAGCGTCCGGTCCGGTCCGATCACGCCGAGCGCGCCGTAACGGGCGCCGACCAGCTCACACGCCGACCGGACGATCCGTTCCAGGGTGCTGTGCAGGTCGAGGTCGGTGCTGATGCCGACGACCGCGTCGAGCAGCGCGCGGAGCCGTTCCCGGCTGGTGACCACGTCGCCGACCCGGTCGAGCATCTCCTGGAGCAGCTCGTCGAGGCGGACCCGGGAGAGCGGGCTCAGCCCCAGCGACGGGATGCCCTGGTGCGGCTCGGACAGGTTCGGGTCGGGTGCGGCCATCCGGGGGATGCTACCGCCCGGTGACCGGCGTGGACGATTCCGTGCGCGCCCCGTGACCGCTCCCACGACGCGGTGCCCGGCTCCGGGGCACGACCTGTGCGGTCAGGGCTGCCCCTGGACCGCGGAGGTGTCCACCACCTGCGCGGCGGGCAGGCGGGGGGTGTGCGGCGGGCCGGCGTGCGCCGGGTCGGCGATGCCCAGCCGCAGGACCAGGTACGGGAAGCCCATTCCGGCCAGCAGGTGCCGCAGGGTCTGCCGGGTGCCGGCCACCTCCACCACACCGCTCAACGGCACCACGGACACCCCGAGCCGGGTGGCGGTCAGCCACGCGGCGGAGAGTGCCTCGCCGGCGCGCAGCCAGCTGTCCGGCTCGTCCTCGTCCCCGTGCAGCAGGGCGTACACCGCGGTCCGGTCGTGCCCGGGGCCGATGGGCAGGGTGCCGGCCCGGCCGAAGTCCCGGCCCGGGACGGTGGTCTGCGGGGCCTGCTCGGGCAGCACCTCCGGCGGCAGGCCCAGACCACTGTCCGCGAGACCGGTCCAGTACGTCAGCTCCTCGCGTACCTGCGGGTCCTCCGCCTCGACCGCGTCGGCGTGCGACGCGGCGGCGGCCAGCTCCAGCACCTGGTCGCGGTCGAGGATCTGGAGCCGGCTGCCCGCCAGGCGGACCGCCTGGGTGATCTCGCCGATGGCGACGGTGGGCACCTGCTCCTCGCTGACCGGACGCCGGTCGGTGTGCCGGATCTGCATGCACTGCACCAGGCGCATCGCCTCCGGGTCCGGCTCCGCCCGGCGGTCGCCGGTGAGCCGGGCCAGCAGCTCCGGGTCGGCCGGGTCGGGCAGCCGCTCCACCGCCGGAGTCCAGCCCTCGGCGGTGAGCGCCACCCGGGCGTGGTGCAGGGCCGCGCCGCAGCTCAGGGCGAGCAGCCGCCCCTCCGGGTCGGTCGCGGTGAGCCGCCGCTCCGGGGCCACCCGCAGTTCCAGCGCGTCGGGCAGCACCCGCCAGCTCCAGGGTTGGGTGTTGTGCACCGAGGGGGCGTAGCCGGCGGTGGCGGCGGCCTCCGCGTACGCGGTGGTCAGCGAGCGTGCCGGCGTCTCGTGGCTCATGTAACGACCTTTCGTCTCCACCCCATCGTGCCGCACCCGGGCGGTGCTCCGGGCGGGCTTGCGGCTCCATCCTGCGCCACCGGGACCGGCACCGCACGGTGCCACCGGTCCCCGGGCCGGGGGCCCAACGGCCCGGAAACCGGTGCGGATCCCCGGCCGGCCGATCCGACCGGCGGTCGCCGGTCAGCGCTGGCGGATCACCGCCACCGGGCAGTGCGCGTGCTGGAGCACCTGCTGGCTGACCGACCCGAGCAGCGCCCCGCGCAGCCCGCCGCGACCCCGGGTGCCGACCACCACGAGCTGCGCGTCCCGGCTCGCCTCCACCAGCGCGGAGGCGGCGTTGCCGGGCAGCACCTCGGTGGTGACCGGGACGTCCGGGAAGCTCTCCCGCCACTGTCGCAGGGACTCCGTCAGGCTGGCCTGCTCGGTCGCGTCGGCCTCGTCCGGGTCGAAGCCCTGGGCCCGCCACTGCGCCGGGGCCCAGGCCCGTACCAGGTGCAGCGGGACGTCGCGCCCGGCGGCCCGTTCCAGCGCGAACCCGAGCGCGACCAGCGACATCTCCGAGCCGTCCACCCCGACCACGATCCGTCTCCCGGTGGCGGTCGGGGTGTCCCGGCGGACCACCACGACCGGGCAGTGCGCGTGGGCGGTCACCGACACGGCGGTCGAGCCGGTCAGCAGGCCGGTGAAGCCGCCGTGGCCCCGGCTGCCCAGCACCAGCAGGGCCGCCCCGGCGGAGCGTTCCTGGAGTACCAGCGCGGGCGGACCGTCGAACACCTCGCCGTGCACCGTCAGCCCCGGGTTCGCCCCGGTGGCGTCCGTGACGGCCTGCTGCACGAGCTGCTCCACCTGCTGCCGGGCGGCGGCGTCCGGCCAGGCGCCGGGGGCGATCCCGGGGGCGATCCAGCCCCCCACGGTCAGCCACTCGAACACGTACGCCAGCCGCACCGGCTGTCCGGTGCGCCCGGCCTCGTCCAGCGCCCAGGCCAGGGCGACGGCGGCGTCCGGGGAACCGTCGTAGCCGACCAGGATCTCCTCGTCGCTCATGATGTCTGCCTCTCGTTCCCGGTCGCTACCGGTTCGTCGGGTCGGTCTCGCGGATCCAGCGCCACTCCGCCACCAGGGGGGCGTCCTCGCCGGTGCGCCGGGTGTGGTCGCGGCACTCCTGCCGGGCGTCGACCATCTCCTGACGCAGGTGCGCGGCGCGGGCGGCCAGCCCCGGCACCCGGTCGATCACGTCGATGACCAGGTGGAAGCGGTCCAGGTCGTTGAGCATCACCATGTCGAAGGGCGTGGTGGTGGTGCCCTCCTCCTTGTAGCCGCGTACGTGCAGGTTGCCGTGGTTGGCCCGGCGGTAGGTGAGTCGGTGGATCAGCCACGGGTAGCCGTGGTAGGCGAAGATGATCGGCCGGTCCCGGGTGAAGATGGTGTCGAACTCGTTGTCCGGCAGCCCGTGCGGGTGTTCCGACGTCGGCTGGAGCCGCATCAGGTCCACCACGTTCACCACCCGTACCCGCAGGTCGGGAAGGTGGTGGCGGAGCAGGTCGGCGGCGGCGAGGGCCTCCAGGGTCGGCACGTCCCCGGCGCAGGCGAGCACCACGTCCGGCTCGCTGCCCTGGTCGGTGCTGGCCCAGTCCCAGATGCCCAGGCCGCGCCGGCAGTGCTGGACGGCCTCGTCCATGGTCAGCCAGTTCGGCGCGGGCTGCTTGCCGGCGACCACCACGTTGATGTAGTGCCGGCTGCGGAGGCAGTGGTCCATGGTGGAGAGCAGGGTGTTCGCGTCCGGCGGGAGGTAGACCCGGACCACCTCGGCCTTCTTGTTGGCGACGTGGTCGATGAAGCCCGGGTCCTGGTGCGAGAAGCCGTTGTGGTCCTGCCGCCACACGTGGCTGGAGAGCAGGTAGTTCAGCGACGCGACCGGCTGTCGCCAGGGGATGCCCCGGGTCACCTTCAGCCACTTGGCGTGCTGGTTGACCATCGAGTCGACGATGTGGATGAACGCCTCGTAGCTGGTGAAGATGCCGTGCCGTCCGGTGAGCAGGTAGCCCTCCAGCCAGCCCTGGCACAGGTGCTCGGAGAGGACCTCCATCACCCGGCCGTCGGCGGAGAGGTGGTCGTCGTCGGGCCCGGTCCGGGCGACGAACGCCCGGTCGGTCACCTCGAACACCGCGCCGAGCCGGTTCGACGCGACCTCGTCCGGACCGAACAGGCGGAACGTCTGCGGGTTGGCGGTGATGACGTCGCGCACCCAGGGCCCGAGGGCACCGGTCGCGCCGCCCCCCGGCGCGCCCGGTTCGGGCACGTCGACCGCGTACCTGCGGAAGTCCGGCAGGATCAGGTCGCGCAGCACCTGCCCACCGTTGGTCACCGGGTTGGCGCTCATCCGCCGGTCCCCGGTCGGTGGCAGCGCGGCCAGCTCGGCCACCGGCGCGCCGGTGGCGTCGAAGAGCTCCTCCGGCCGGTACGACCGCAGCCAGCGCTCCAGCGCGGCCAGGTGCTCCGGGTTGTCCCGGATGCCCGACAGCGGCACCTGGTGGGCCCGGTACGTCCCCTCGACCTGCTTGCCGTCGACCACGCCGGGGCCGGTCCAGCCCTTCGGCGTACGCAGGACGATCATCGGCCAGCGGGGTCGGCCGACCGCCTCCCCGGACCGGGCCCGGCGCTGGATCGCGGTGATCTCGTCGACCGCCCGGTCCAGGGTGGCGGCGAGCAGCTGGTGCACCCGCATCGGCTCGTCGCCCTCGACCACGTACGGCTCGTGACCGAAGCCGCGCAGCATGGCGAGCAGGTCGTCGGTGGGGATGCGGTCCAGCACCGCCGGGTTGGCGATCTTGTAGCCGTTGAGGTGCAGGATGGGCAGGACCGCGCCGTCCCGGGCCGGGTTGAGGAACACGGTGGACAGCCAGCTGCCCGCCAGCGGGCCGGTCTCCGCCTCGCCGTCGCCGATCACGCAGGCGACCAGCAGGTCGGGGTTGTCGAAGGCGGCACCGTAGGCGTGGCTGAGGGCGTACCCCAGCTCGCCGCCCTCGTGGATGGAGCCCGGCACCTCCGGGGCCACGTGACTGGGGATGCCGCCGGGGAAGGAGAACTGCCGGAACAGCGTCGCCATGCCGGCCCCGTCCCGCCCGACCGAGTGGTACCGGTCGCTGTAGGTGCCCTCCAGCCAGGTGTTCGCCACCAGGGCCGGGCCGCCGTGACCGGGGCCGGTGACGAAGACGGCGCTCAGGTCGCGGCCGACGATCAACCGGTTGAGGTGGGCGTAGAGCAGGTTCAGGCCGGGGCTGGTGCCCCAGTGGCCGAGCAGTCGGGGCTTGACGTGCTCGACGCGTAGCGGCTCCCGCAGCAGGGGATTGTCCAGCAGGTAGATCTGGCCGACCGTCAGGTAGTTGGCCGCCCGCCAGTAGGCGTCCAGCCGGCGAAGCTCGTCGTCGGTCAGCGGGGCGGGCAGATCCCGAGCGGTGTCCATCTGCGCAAGCCTCTCGCGGGTCGGGGAATCCTGCATCCGGAACGGCGGATTCGTCCGGCGGCTCCAGCCTCACCCACCCGCTGCGCGGGACGCAGGGCCGTTGGTCCCGGAACCGCCGGGCGGGACGACCCGTTCCTCAGGGGCGCTCCGGGGGAGCGTCGGTGACGCGACGGACGAACATCACCGGGGCGGGCGCGTGGTACAGCAGCGACTGGCTGACCGCGCCGAGCAGGCCACGCCACGGCTGGTCGCCCCGGGTGCCGACCACCACCAGCCGGGCCGTCCGGGACTCGTCGATCAGCACCTGGCCGGGGTCGCCGCGCACCACCTCCGCTTCGGCGGCGACCGTCGGGTGCTGTCCGCCCCGTTCGGCGAGCAGGTCGGCGACGTCCTGCCCGGGTCGTGTGCCGTCGTCGTCCGGGTCGATCACCCGGACCGCCCGGAGCCGGCCGCCGTGCCGGGCGGCGCAGTCGAGGGCGAAGTCCAGCGCGGACCGGGAGGTGGGCGAGCCGTCCAAGCCGACCAGGACCGGTCCCACCGGAGGCGGTCCGAGCCGGGCCACCAGGGTCGGGCAGCCGGCGCGCGACGCCACCTGCACGGCCGCCGCGTCGGGCGGGACGCAGTCCCGGGTGGCCATGCCGCCGTCGCCGACGACGACCAGGAGGGCCGACTCGGACCGGCGCAGCAGCGCCCCGACCGCCGTCCCCTCCACGACCCGGGCGTCCACCGGCAGGCCGGGGGCCACCTCGTTGGCCACCTCGACGGCCCGGTCGATCGCCCGTTCCGCCTCCGCTCGGGCACCGGCGACGCTCGGCGCGGCCAGCGCCGCCTCCCAGTTGAAGGCGTGCAGGACGTGCAGCGGGCGGCCGTGCTCGGCCGCCTCCCGGGCGGCCAGCCGGACCACCGGCAGGCTCTGCTCCGTGCCGCTCACCCCGACCACGACGGGCGCGTCGGCAGCTGCGCTCATCGTCGCGTCACCTCCCGGCCGTCACCGTGTCATGGCCGACAGTAGTGGCGTGGCCGGCGCCGCAGGGCGAGTCGGCGGAACCGGCGCCGCCGGGAGGACGAGTCGGCGGAACCGGTACCGCCGCCCGGGGGTGTGCCGGGGTCCCCTGCGCCGCGGGAAGCGGTACCGGGGACCCCTCCCACCACCCGGGCGGGTCAGCCGAGGGTGCAGGGCAGGCCGTCGAGGGAGAACGCGGACGGGCGGTCGTTCGCCGTGGACCAGCTGCCGAGGAAGCCGACCTCGACCGTCCCGCCGCCGGGCAGGGTCCCGTTCCACGAGGCGGGGGAGACCGTCACGTCGGCACCGGACTGCTGGTGGGTGCCGTTCCAGAGCTGCGTGATCCGCTGTCCGTCCGGGAAGCTCCAGCGCACCGTCCAGCCGGTGCGGGCCCGCGTCCCGGTGTTGGCCACCCGGACGGTCGCCTGGAAGCCACCCGACCACTGGTTGGTGACGGCGTAGGTGACCCGGCAGGAGTCCACCCCGCCGGTGGGGTCCGGGGTGGGCGTGCCGGTGGGGGTGGGGCTGACCGTGGGCGACGGGGTCGGCGTGATCCGGGTCGGGTCGACGATGCCCCAGTAGGCCGGCTTGGCCTGGAGCTCGGTGTCGAAGAGCAGCGGCGCGTCCTTGCGGGCCACCGGGAAGGTGTCCAGCCAGGTGTCGTCGTCGGCCAGCCCCCAGAGGGTCACCGAGGTCAGTTCGTCGGCGTACCGGCGGTAGAGGGCGAACAGGTCCCGGTACCGGTACGCCTGGGTGAGCAGCCGGTCGGCGGGCGGGGTGGGGAAGGACTCGTCGGTGTTGGTGTAGATGCTGACGTCCATCTCGGTGACCTGCTGCTCCACCCCGAGCGGGACGAACGCCTGGAGCATCGCCTCGGTCTCGGCGACCGACGGCCACTGGATGTTGACGTGCATCTGGTGCCCGACCCCGTCGACCGGCACCCCCTCGGCGCGCAGCTGGGCGACCAGGTTCCGCAGTTTGTCCCGCTTGGCCGGCACGTTGGTGTTGTAGTCGTTGACGTAGAGCTTCGCGGTCGGCGCGACCTGGCGGGCCACCCGGAACGCGGTGCGCAGGTAGTCCAGGCCGCTGATCTCGTACCAGCGGCTGCGGCGCAGGCCGTCGGCCTGGTTCTCGTCGATCACCTCGTTGGCGACGTCCCAGACCCCGATCGTGTCGCCGTACCGGCCGACGACCGCGCGGATGTGGTCCTCCAGCCGCTCCAGCAGCAGGGCCTTGTCGGCCGGGTCCTTGGTCAGCGGGGTGCCGTCGGTGTCGGTGAACACCCAGGCCGGCGTCTGCTGGTGCCAGACCAGGGTGTGTCCGCGTACGGCCAGCCCGTTGGCGGTGGCGAAGCCGACCTGCGCGTCGGCGTCGGCCCAGCGGAAGGTGCCCTCGGTGGGTTGGGTGGCGTCCCACTTGAGCGCGTTGCCCGGGGTCACCGTGTCGAAGTGGCGTCGCAGCAGGGTGGCCTGGTCGCCGATGATCTGCCGGTTGCTGATCGCCGCCCCGATCGGGAAGTCGTCGGCGAGCACCTCGCGCAGCGCGGGGATGTCGGTCTGCACCGGCTTGCTGGGCAGGTACGACAGGGTGAAGTCGTCGATGTGCAGGTCGGCGGTGCCGCTGGCGGTTTCCACGTACGCCGACAGGCCGTCGACGTCGTGGGCGAGCACGTAGCTGCCGCGCAGCCGTACCCAGCCGTCGGCGGTGACCGCCGTGTTGCCGACCACCTGGTCGTACGCGGAGGTGCCGCCGGAGTCGCGTTGGACGCTGAGCCGGACCTGGTCGGGGGGTGCTCCGGCGGCGAGCCGGACCTGGACCGACAGTTCGTAGCGGGTTCCCTTGACCATCTCGTCGAGCAGGTCCCGGGCGGGGCCCTGCCAGCTCGCGGTCCGGCCGGAGGCGAGCAGGCTGTGGGTGCCGCCGTGGGCGGTGGCGGTACTGACCGCGACGGTTTCGTCGCCCCGGGCCCGGAAGCCCTGGGTGGTGCCGTCCTCGAAGGTGGCGTCGAGCACCACGACGGGGTCGGCGGCGTGGGCGGGCGGGGTGGTCAGCGGCACGGCGGCGATGGCGGCGGTGGCGAGGGCGGCGAGGGCCAGCAGGCCCGGCAACGCCCGACGGTGGCGCGTCCTGGCAGCGCGCATGGGTCGTCCTTCCGGTGGTTCGGCTGGGTGCGCGCGGGAGCGTCGGTGCGAGGAGAACGCGGGGGACGCGGGGGACCGCACGCCGGTCGACCGGCATGAGCCCGCATGCCGGTGGGGGTGGTCCCGCTCCGCAGGCGGCATCCGTGCCGGGATGCCGCTGACGCGCCTCGATGGTACGGATCACCGCCCGGCCGCACCAGAGCTGTCAACCGAGGTTGACAATCGGGTGGTGTCAACGTAGATTGACGACATGAGTCACGCAACGGAACTCGCGGCCGCGGCCGGCAGCGCCGACCCCCGGGTCGGGCTGCGGGCCGTGCTCGCCCTGCGCCGGCTGCTGGAGCGGTTGGAGGTGGTCCAGGTGGACAACGCCCGACGGGCGGGCTGGTCCTGGCAGGAGATCGCCGACGCGCTCGAGGTGAGTCGGCAGGCGGTCCACAAGAAGCACGCCGGGCGTCCGGCGGTCGAGCACTCCTGGGAGGCGTGATGTTCGAACGGTTCACCAACCGGGCCCGCGAGGTGGTCCGGCGGGCCCGGGACGAGGCCGGCCCCGACCGGGTGGGCAGCCGGCACCTGCTCCTGGCCCTCCTCGCCGACCCCGACGCGCTGGCGACCCGGGTGCTCGCGACGGCCGGCGTCCCCGCCGACGACCTGCGCGCCCGGGTCGCCCGGCACGTCCACCAGGGCGCCGTCCTCGGTGAGGCCGACGCCGCCGCGTTACGTCAGATCGGCATCGACCTCGCCACCATCGAGGCCCGGATCGACGAGTCGTTCGGGCCGGGGGCGCTGCGCCGGCCGGTGTCGCCGCCCCGCCGGGGCTGGTGGCGGCGGCACGCCGCCGGCCCGTTCACCCCCCGCGCCAAGAAGGTGCTCGAACTCTCCCTGCGGGAGGCGCTGCACCTGCGCCACCGGCACGTCGGCACCGAGCACATCCTGCTCGGCCTGCTACGGGAGGGCGACGGGACGGCCGCGCAGGTCCTCCACGAGGCCGGCGTCGACCTGTCCGACCTGCGTCGCCGGGTCGAGGCGGCGGTCCGGGCGGTGGCCTGAGGCGGTCCGGCGGTCGCCTGAGGCGGCCTGAGGCGGCCCGGCGGTGGCAGCTCGGGGCTGCCACCGCCGGACCGGTTCCTGTTCGCTCAGGGAATGTCGATCACGGCGTTGCTGGTCGTGTTGTACTGGACGCCGTTCATTTCCGCGTAGTGGGTGCAGGTGACCGTGATCCGGCGGTAGCCCCCGACGCCGTAGACGGGGTTCGACTCGAATTTCACGTCGACGAGCGCACCGCCGTTCTCGGAGTCGTACTTGGTCGTGTTGCCGCCGAGTGGGTCGTAGGCGTAACACCGCACGTTGATGTAGTCGGCGTCGACCCGATCATTGCTCGGATCGGCGAATCGCGAGTATCCACGGATCTTCACCCGTTTGCCGGGCCCGTTGGACTCGTACTCGTACCCCTCGTTCTGGATGACGCCCTGCAGCGTGTACGTGATCGGGTCACCGCCGCCACCTCCGCCGCCGCCCTCGCCGCTGCAGCCCTCGATCGGGCAGATCACGTCGAAAGCGTGTGCCGGCGCGGCCGTCAGCCACATTCCCGTAATGGCCATGACAAATGCGGCAAATATTGCCGCGGCGCGTTTCAACACGTTTTCTCCCGCCGAGATTCGCCGATGCTCACGCTTCGGCATGCGAATAGGGCAACAGGTTATCCCCGTGGCCCATCCGGCGCAATGTCGATCACCGATCCCCGACATTTCCGTCCGATGTCCGACCAACCGGCGTTGCCGGAATTATCTGTGTTGGTCAACCGGTGGTCACCCCGCGCCCGGTGCTCCCGCCGTTTTGGCGATATCGGGCTCTTTCCTGTCACCGACACCCCGATTTCGCCGACACGGTGATGCGCGCCCCGGACGGCGGCGTGGTCCGGGTGCCGTCCACCCCGGTGACGCCCCGGTACCGCAGGCGTCGCGTCCCCGGACCACCCGAGGCCCGCCGAAACCTTTTTGTGGTGTGCTCGACGATGGACCCGGTCGGGTCGCTGCCGCCGTCACATTGCTGCACACTGGCGCCGTGGATGCTGGAGAGGGCGGACGACGCGGGTTGCGCTCCGCCGTGGTGGTCAACCCGGTCAAGGTCGACGATCTCGACGAACTGCGGCGCGTCGTCGACGAGACGCTGACCGCCGCGGGCTGGCCCGAGCCGCTCTGGTACGAGACCACCGTCGAGGACCCGGGTCGCGGCCAGACCGAGAAGGCCGTCGCCGCCGGCGTGGACGTCGTCTTCGCCTGCGGTGGCGACGGCACGGTGATGTCCTGCGTGAGCGGGCTGGTCGGCACCGACGTGGCGCTGGCCGTGCTGCCACAGGGCACGGGCAACCTGCTCGCGGCGAACCTCGGTCTCTCCAACGACCTCGCCGCCGGGCTGGAGGTCGCCGTCGAGCAGGGTCGCCGCCGTCTCGACGTGGGCGCCGTCGACGAACACCACTTCGTGGTGATGGCCGGCATGGGCTTCGACGCCCAGATGCTCGCCGACACCTCCGAGACCACCAAGGCGCGCATCGGCTGGCCGGCGTACGTGGTGGGCGCCGTCCGCCACCTGCGGGACCGGCCGATGAAGGTCCGCATCCGCATCGACGACCGCCCCCCGCTGCGCCGCCGCGCCCGGTCGGTGCTGGTCGCCAACGTGGGACGGCTCCAGGGCGGGGTGACCCTGCTGACCGAGGCGGAGCCGGACGACGGCTACTTCGACGTGGCCGTGCTCACCCCCAACACCCTGCGGCACTGGCTGGAACTCGGGTGGGCGGTGATCCGCCGACGCGGCCGGGTGCCCCGGATGGAGGTCCTCCGGGGCCGCCGCGTCGAGATCACCAGCAACCGGGCACAGCCCCGGGAACTCGACGGCGACCTCATCGAGCCCGGCCGGTCGCTGCTGGTGCAGATCCGCCCCGGGGCGCTGTGGCTCTGCGTACCGCGCCCGGCGCAGGCACCCGACCTCGCCGATGACGCCGACGCGGTGGCGGAGCGGGGTGAACGCCGAGTCGAGGAGGCACGCGGTGAGTAGTACCCGGATCGTCCCCGAGACCCGGTGCATGCCGGACGAGGAACTCTCCGCCGACGACGCCTGGCACACCCTGCGCCGCAAGGGCGGCTGGTCCCTGCTGCGGGACGCCTTCGTCCGGTTCCGCTACGGCGACGGCTTCAGCCACTCCCGCGCCTTCGCCCTGCAACTCTGCCTCGCCGTGGTGCCGTTCATGATCGCGCTGACCGGCCTGATCAGCGAACTCGGCGTGGAGGAGGGCGGTGAGGTCGTCGCGGACACCGTGCTGGCGCTCAGCCCCGGCGCGAGCGACGACATGGTCAAGGAACTGCTCAGCGACCGGGAACGCACCGAGCGGGTCGGCGAGCTGGCACTGACCCTGGGCCTGTTGACCGGCCTGGTCGCGCTGACCTCCACCATGGCCCAGATCGAACGGGGCGCGAACCGGATCTACGGCGTCGAGCGGGACCGCCCGGCCATCTGGAAGTACCTGCGGGCCGCCGTGCTCGCCGTCGCCGCCGGCCTGCCGGCGCTGATCGGCTTCCTCATCCTCGTCGGCGGCGGCGCGATCGGTGACTCGGTACGCCGGCACTACGCCTGGGGCGACGCCGTGCACGACGTGTGGAGCGTGCTGCGCTGGCCGCTCAGCCTCGGGCTGACCATCCTCGCCGTCTCCGTGCTGTTCCGGCACGCCCCGCGCCGTAAACAGCCCGGCCTGTCCTGGCTGTTCTTCGGGGCGGCCATCGCCACCGTGCTCTGGTGGCTGGCCAGCCTGCTGCTCGCCGCGTACGTCGCCTTCGGCGACAACTTCGGGCAGACGTACGGCCCGCTGACCGGGATGATGGCGCTGCTGCTCTGGGCCAACCTCACCGGCATGGCGCTCTTCGGTGGGCTGTCCTTCGCCGCCCAGTTGGAGGCGTTGCGCCTCGGCGTGCAGGAGCCCGCCCAGCCGGACCTCTGGGAGCCGGAGAACCACCGGGAGCAGATCCACGACACCGGGGAGATGACCGCGCTCTGACCCCTGCCCGCCCTGACCGCGTGTACCGAACAGGTCGTCCGGGTACTTCGGCTCGCCAGAGGCGAAAAGGGAGGCTGGGCGTGACTGCGGTCAGAGATGTTCTGCGTCGACCCCTGGGACACTTCACCGAACGGAGCCTCGCCGGACTGGCGCTGGTGCTCGGTGCCGGGGTCGCCTTCGGGGTGCTGCTCGTCGGAGTCCGCAGCCGGTGGACCCCCCTCTACGACGTCGACCACGGCATCGCCGCCTGGCTCAACGAGCAGGTCGCACCGCACGGCCCGCTGGTCACCGTGCTAAACGCGGTCACCGACCTCGGTGGGCTGGCGGTGATCCTCTGGCTGGTGTCGGTCGCCGTGGTCGGCCTGCTGATCCGCCGGCAGGGGCGGCTCGCCGTCTACCTCCTGGTCACCGGGGCCGGGGCGCTCATCCTCGACCCGACGCTCAAGGCCCTGGTCGGCCGGCTGCGGCCCGAGGTCGAGGTGCCCATCGGCACCTACTCCGGGGAGAGCTTCCCCAGTGGGCACGCCCTCGGCTCGATGGTCGCGTACGGGGCGCTGCTGCTGGTCTTCCTGCCCGCCATGTCGCGCCGGTGGCGCAAGCCCGCCATCGCGCTCACCGCCCTGGTGGTGGTGCTGATCGGCCTCACCCGGATCGCGCTCGGCGTCCACTTCGTCTCCGACGTGCTCGGGGCCTGGCTGCTCGGCGCGGTCTGGCTCGCGGTCACCGCGTACGCCTTCCGGCTGTGGCGGTTGGAGCGCGGCCGTCCCGCCGTACCGCTGGAGGAGGGCTTGGAACCGGAGGCCGCGCACGACGTCGCCCCCGCGCCCGACGAGAAGCGGCTGCTGCCGCACCCCCGGGCCGGCGTGGCCGAGCTGATCATCGGCTGGGTGCTGGTGCTCGGCGTGCTCTACGGGTTCGGCACCTTCGTCAGCTACCACGCCGGCGGCACCTTCTTCGCCACCCTGGACACCGCCGTGCCGGAGTGGTTCGACGCGCAGCGCAACCCGGGTCGGGACGACCTCAGCTACTGGTGGAGCAAGGTCGGCGACACGCACGCCATCCTGTTGATCTCGCTGGTCTTCTGCCCGCTGGTGCTGGCCGTCTGGCGGCGCTGGCGGCCGGTGCTCTTCGTGGCGCTGACCATGGTCGGTGAGCTGACCCTCTTCCTGGCCAGCGCGGCGGCGGTGGACCGGCCGCGCCCGCCGATCGAGAACCTGGACGGGCCGATGCCCACCTCGTCCTTCCCGTCCGGGCACATCGCCGCGACCCTCTGCGTCTGGGTGGCCATCGCGGTCGTCGTGTTCCCGCGCACCGACCGCTGGTGGCGCTGGGTGTTCGTCGGGCTCGCCGTGGTCATGCCGCTCGGGGTGGCGATCTCCCGGATGTACCGGGGCATGCACCACCCGACCGACTTCATGGGCGCGATGCTGCTCACCGCCTGCTGGGTGGGGCTCCTCTACTGGGTGATCCGCCCCAACGCCGACGTCTACGAGGGCAACCGGCCGGCGATCGAGTCGGAGGACGTGGACACCCTCGACGACGAGCTGGTCAAGGCCGGCCGGGTCGACTGAGCCGCCGTCGTGCTGCGGGTGATGACCTGGAACGTCCGGACCGGCGGCCGGGACCGTACCGGCCCGGACCGTCGCGACCGGTTGGTCCGGGTCGTCACCGACCAGTGGCCGGACGTGCTGGCCCTCCAGGAGTTACGCGGCTTCGACGCGCGGAATGTGGCGGAGCGCTTCGGCGAGGCGGTGGGGATGCGGGCGTACCTGGCCCGGAGCTGGTTCGGTCAGCCGGTGGCGGTGCTGGTCCGCCCGCCCTGGCGGGTGCTCTCCGCCGGCCCGGTGCGCCGACCGTTCCACCACGCCGCCGCACGGGTCACCCTGGCCACCGCCGTCGGGCCGCTCACCGTGCTCAGCGCCCACCTGGACCCGTACTGCGGGTGGCGACGACTGCTGGAGGCGGGCTGGCTGGCCACCGCGCTGCGCCGGGCACCGGGGGAGTCGGCGCTGCTCGCCGGGGACCTGAACACCCTCGAACCGGGCGTCGACCACACCGCGCGGATCGCCCGGCTGCCCGCCGCGTACCGCCGGCGCCACCTGCGCTCCGACGGCCGGACGGTGGAGACCCGGGCGGTCGCCCGACTGCACCGGGCCGGACTGGTCGACCTGTTCACCCGCGCCGGCACGGGGGAGCCGGAAACCGCCCCGACCCGGTACGGCGGAGGCGCGGAGTTCTCCGGGATGCGCCTGGACTACCTGTTCGGGACGCCCGCGCTGGCCGCGCTGGCCCGCGACTGCCGGGTGGTGCGGGGCGGCGAGACGGAGTACGCCTCCGACCACTACCCGGTGGTCGTGGACCTCGACCTCACGCCGCCCTGACCGGACGCACCCGCGAGGGCCCCTTCCTGACTGGAAGGAGCCCTCATTCCCGCGTCGCCGGCCCGTCAGGTGACCCGGTCAGGCCGATGGTGGTGGCGAGGCGGGTGACGTCGGCGGGGGTGGGGCCGGCGCGGAGTACGGCGGTGAGCGCGGTGTGGGCGGCGGGTCGGAGACGTACTTCGGCGGGGGCGATCCGGTGCGCGGTGAGCAGGGCGCGGCCGGCGGCGTGGTGGTCGCCGAGGTCGAGGTGGGCTCGGGTGATGTCGATGAGGTGGGCGGCGCGGTGTTCGGCGGGCAGCCGGTGCCAGGCGTCGCCGCTGGTGGCGTGGTGGTGGAGGGTGACGGCGAGGTGGTTGTCCCCCAGGTGGGCGGCGGCCAGGGCGCGGGCCAGCTCGACCACGATCGGCCCGAAGCTGTGATCGTGCTGCTGGTGTGCGGTGTGGGTGGCGGCGAGGTGGGCGGCGCGGTCGGTGAGGTCGTCCACGGCGGCAGGGTTGCCGCAGGTGGCGGCGGCGAGGGCGGCTTCGGTGAGCAGCGTCCCGGCCAGGGCGAGATCGTCGGGCGGGAGTTCGCGGTGCGGGGCCAGGTCGAGCGGGCGCACGGCGGCGGTGGCAGCGGTCAGCGCCAGTCGGCTGCGGTGGAGCGCGCGAAGTGCCTGGGCCAGCGGAACGGCGGCGAGGGCGGTACGGCGGGGGTCACCGGCGGCGGTGACCATCGCCCGGTCGGTGGCGAGCCAGGCGAGGTACGGCTCACCGAGCTTGACCAGCGTCTGGGCGGTGAGCCGGTAGACGCGTACGAGGTGGAGGGCGGTCGTCGGGTCGCTGGCCGGGTGGTGGGTGTGGCGGGCGGCGGCGAGCAGACCGGGCAGCATGCGCAGCACCTGGTGGTGGTGGCCGTGGCGATACGCGGTGTGGGCGTATCCGATCTGGTGGTCGACGTCCGCGACCGGCGGTCCGACGTGGCTGGTGGGGGTGTGGTGGCTGGCGAGGGCTTCGCGGACGTGTTCGATGGCGGTGGTGGCGTCGGTGGTCCGTGCCTGTTGGGTCCTGCGGCCGAGGAGGACGCCGGGGGTGACGCCGAGGGCGGCGGCGACGGTTTCGATCATGGGGAGCCGGTCGAGGGTACGGACGCCGCGTTCGACCTTGTCGACCCAGCTCTTCGAGCGGCCGATCCGGTCGGCGAAGACCTGCTGGCTCATGCCCCGGCGAGCGCGTAGCTGGGCGACGCGCCGGCCGATCGGCAGTTCCCGGCGGTCGGGCTGGCGAGGCGCCTTCATCGGCGGTCCGTCGGGTGGACGGGCTCGGTGTACTCGCCGCAGCGCGGACACCAGCGGGACTTGAGCCGGAAGGCGAGCAGGCCGAGCAGGAACCCCGGCATCAGCCCGCCGAACAGGACCGACAGGATCTGGGACGTCACGGACACTCTCACTTTCCGCCGTCGGCGGACAGCACCGCCTGTTCACACTCTGCGGTGGATCGGCTACGTTCCGAAGGGGGCGCGGTGTCCCAACGGCGGGCGTGCTCTCCGGTCGACCTCGTGTGTCGCGGCGGTGACGGCAGGTGGGGCAGTGGTGGTGGAGGTGTGATGACGAACGGTCGACTGTCGACCCTGGAGTTCCTCGGTGCAGAGCTGCGGCGGGCGCGCAAGGAGGCCGGGCTCAGCCGGGAGGACCTGGCCCAGCAGATCAACTACTCGCCCTCGTTGGTGGGGATGGTGGAGATCGG
Organism: Micromonospora sp. NPDC023956; assembly: GCF_040639195.1. Classification (NCBI taxonomy): domain Bacteria; kingdom Bacillati; phylum Actinomycetota; class Actinomycetes; order Micromonosporales; family Micromonosporaceae; genus Micromonospora; species Micromonospora sp. NPDC023956. The sequence goes on along the minus strand of NZ_JBEZZN010000005.1, from coordinate 219,069 downwards.
GCACCGTACGCCGTCGCAGGACTTCATCGCCCGGGTGGACGCGGAGCTGCGGGCCGGTGGCCTGTTCGAGCGGCTGCTCACCCTGGTCCGCGCCGACGCCGCGCCACCCTGGCTGCGCGAGTGGATCAGCGTGGAGAAGGAGGCCACTCTGATCCGCTGGTTCGAGCCGTCCCTCGTCCCCGGCCTACTCCAGACCGAGGCGTACGCCCGCGCGGTCCTGGCGTGGGGCGGGCTGCTCCGCCAGTCCGAGATCGAGCAACGGGTCACGTCTCGCCTGTCGCGGCAAACGATCCTTTCGGCCGACACGCCGCCGCAGTTCGTGGCCCTATTGGATGAGGCGGTGCTGCACCGCGCCGTCGGTGAGCCGGCGCTCATGGTCGAACAGTTCGACTACTTGGCGCAGGTTTCCGAGTGGCCGCATGTTCATCTGCACGTGATGCCGTTCGGAGCAGGTGCTCACGCTGGCCTCGCCGGGCCGTTCATCCTCGCCAAGACGCCGGATGGCAGTGAAGTCGTGCATCTCGACAACCAACTCCGAGCGCACATCACCGACGGATCGGAAGACGTTGATACTCTTCAGCGCAAGTGGGAGGCCATGCGTGGGGAGGCGCTGCCGCGCAGGGCTTCCCGGGAGCTGATCCAGAAGGCGGCGAAGTCATGGGTCTGACCGGGGCGGTGTGGCGGAAGTCCAGCCGGAGCGGTAACGGCGGTTCCACCTGTGTCGAGGTGGCGACCAACCTGCCCGACGTGGTGGGCGTACGCGACAGCAAGGACCGTCAGGGGCCGGTGCTGTCCTTTTCGCCGGAAGCGTGGGAGGCATTTGCGCGGGCGACTGTGGCTGGCGCGCTGATGCGGCGCGACTGACGGGCAGGCCGCGCTGTTGGGCGATAGCCTGGCCTTTGTTTACACCGAGAACTTCGACGGGCGCTGCCCGATCTGCGGACCGACAGGGCAGCCGGTTGTCAGCGCCGATGACCCCGACCTGCCCGCAGTCCGTCGTCCGGCGGTGACTCCGCCTCCCGCCGGGCGACGAAAGGATCAGAGGTAGACCACCCGGCTGCGGCGTTCTTCGGTGACCGCGTCCAGGCCGGGCGCGTCGAGGTCCACGTAGAGCTGGAGCAGTTGCACCACCGGGTCGAGGTTCACCCCCGCCGGGAGCGGAAGGTTGATGGTGTCGTTGTTCGGCCGACTCTGCGAGCCGGAGGCGTCCCACACCGCGCGGACCACGTTGCCGTCCGGGCCGGTCGCCTCGACCTGGGCCCGCAGCGTCTTCGGGGTGCCGGTGGCCTCGATGACCGCGGTGAACGACCCGGTCGCCGGGTCCTTGGTGACCGAGAGCTTGACGCCACCGACCACCTGCACCACCGCCCCGATGGTCAGACCGCGCACCGCGAAGCTCAGCGTGCGGGCGAGGCCCCCGGTCGACGCGGTGGAGGCCGGGTTGGGGGCCACGAAGACCTGGCCGTCGGTGAAGGCCTGGAGGTCGGTCTCGCACTTGTACGCGCCGCCTTTCGGCAGCGGCTGGTACACGCTGGTGTTCGTGGCCGGTTCCGACTGGGTCAACGTGTAGGAGAGTCCCACGTCGTCACCGGAGACGTTGTGCGCGTAGAGGGCCGGGTCGCCGTCGATGTCGATCACCTCGAACTGCACGCCACCGGTCTGGTACGGGTCGGACGTCTGCCCCCGCTGCGCCAGCACCAGCATCGGCAGGACGTTCGCCGCCACGCTCGCCACCTGCACCAGGGAGCCCAGCCAGTCGTCGAGCCCGGCCACCCCGGCCCGGGTCGGCTTCACCGGTGCGGGGTCGGGGGCCGCCGTCGCGGCACCCGGTGCGACCAGCCCGACTGTCGCGGCGGCGCCGCCGAGCACGGCCGCGCCCCGCATCACGTCCCGACGGCTCACCGACCGACGACGGTGCTGTTCATCCTGCATCTCCGACCTCCGCATCCGGCTGCGGTGTGCCGTGAGGTCGGTGTCGCACCCGTCGCCACACCCGTGGGTGCGGCTCACATTACTCGGCGTAAATATCGAAAACCATCCCTGCTTGAGGGGAGGGTTGGACGCTCAGAGCACCGTGTTCACCAGGACGGTCAGCACGATCGAGGCGAGGACCGAGAAGAGGATCATCAGCAGGCAGCCCAGGCCGCCGCCGAGCGGCTGGATCTCCGTGTTACCGATGCGCATGGGTGTCCACCTGTCCGTCGGGGAGGTCGGTTCGGGTGAGGAAGGCGCGGACCGCGTCGGCCACCCGCGCCGGTGCCGTGGTGGCGACGTTGTGCGCGGCCCCGGGCACGGTCACCAGGGTCGCCGTGGGGACCAGCCGGGCGACGACCTCCCGCCAGCGGGGCGGCGCGATCGGGTCCCGCGCGCCGGTGAGCACCAGGGTGGGCGCGGTGATCCGGGGCAGGTCCGTCTCCACCGGGTTGCGCACGGAATGCGTCAGGGTGGCGTACACCCGGTGTGGTCCGGCGTCGCGGACGTCGCGGAGCAGGACCGGAGCCTGGAGCTTCGCCTCCCGGGTGGTGTCCACCAGGAACCGCCGGACCTGGCCCCACCGGGACCGGGCGGCCGGGTCGCTGGTCGGTCCGGCCAGCACCAGCGCCCGCACCGTTCCCGGATGCCGGGCGGCGAGCGCGGCGGCCACCTCCGCGCCGAACGAGTGCCCGAGCACGCAGACCGGCCCCAGGCCGTACGCCGTCAGCCAGTCGGCCAGGTGGGCCGCGTGCCGGGCCGCGTCGTACGGCCGTGCGGGCGGGCCGCTCAACCCGAAGCCGGGCAGGTCCGGGACGTAGACCGGGTGGGTGGCGGCGAGGGCGACGGCGAGCGGGGTGAGGTACCGGTGCGAGACGGCGAGGCCGTGCACCAGCAGTACCGGCAGGTTGCCGTGGTCCGGGCCGGCGGAGCGCCGGCAGTGGGTGCGGATCCCGTCCACCAGCCGCCACTCGCTGACCAGTCCGGCGGCCGGGCGGGGCGCGGCCAGCGCGAGCCGCAGGTGTGCCCACCCGAACCGCTCCGGCGCCCGACCGGTGGGCCGGGTCCGCCCGACGCCCCTCGGCGCCGGGATCGCCGGGACGCTCACAGGGCGCGCAGGCGGGGCAGCAGCTCCTCGCGCGCCCAGTCCAGGAACATCGGCTGGCTCTCCCCGCCCACCTGCACGATGGCCACGTGGCTGAAACCGGCGTCGACGAACCTCTTGAACGCCTCGACGTGCCGGTCGACATCCGGGCCGCAGGAGATGCCCTCGGCGACGTCCTCCTCCCGGACGTACTGGCTGGCCGACTCGAACGATTCCGGGCCCGGCAGTTCGGCGTTGACCTTCCAGCCCAGACCGAACCAGCGGAACTGGTCGTGCACGATCTTGCGGCACTCGGCCTCGTCGGGGCCGTAGCAGATCGCCACCTGCCCGTAGCGGGGCTGGCCCGCGCCACCGGCGTCGTCGTACATCTGGATGATGTGCCGGTCCGGCTCGGTGGCGACGATGCCGTTGCCGTACTCGGCGGCCAGCGTCGCCGACTGCCGGCCGGAGGCGGCGATCGCCATCGGTACCGGCCGCTCGGGCCGGTCCCACACGTAGGCGTCCGGCACGTCGTAGTGGTTGCCGGAGAAGGTCAGCGTCTCGCCGTTGAGCAGCGGACGGATGATCTGCAACGCCTCCTCGAACATCTCGTGCCGCTGCTGCACGTGCGGCCAGCCGCCCACCACGTGCTCGTTGAGGTTCTCCCCGGCCCCGAGGCCGAGGGTGAACCGCCCGTCGGAGAGGACGCCGACGGTGCTGGCCTTCTGCGCCACCACCGCCGGGTGGTAGCGCCGGATCGGGCAGGTCACGAAGGACATCAGCTCGGCCCGGCTGGTGGCGTGCGCGACCGCGCCCAGCACCGACCAGGCGTACGGCGAGTGGCCCTGCGAGTCGAGCCACGGGTAGTAGTGGTCGGAGATGACGAGCTGGTCGAAGCCGGCCGCCTCCGCCCGCACCGCGTGGTCCACCAGTTGCTTGGGACCGGTCTGCTCGCACATCAGGGTGTAGCCGACATTGACCATCACACGCTCCTCTCGCCGCACCGCTGCCATCCGGGTTACCCCCGGCCCCGCTGCTCAACCCTCCGCTGTTCAGGACCGGATCGGCCCCGGATGGGCGGTTTTCTTAACCGGTTCAGGTTGCCTCCGGGGACGCATCGGCCTACGCTGATCCCGCGCCGTGGAGTCGGGCGCGGCTGTCGGGCTGCAGCCGCCCCTCGTCACACCCTCCACCCCCGTCGGGCCGGGGGTCATCCCTGAGGAAGGTCATGAAGACACGACTCTCCGTCGTCGCCGCCACCCTGCTCGCGTTCGTCGTGGGTCTGGTGGCGTTCGGTGGGCAGCCGGCGCACGCCGCCACCGGGTTCACCGTCGCCAACGGCAAGCTGTATGACGCCAACGGTGCCGAATTCGTCATGCGCGGCGTCAACCACGCCCACACCTGGTACGCCCAGCAGACCAGCTCGTTCGCCAACATCAAGGCACTCGGCGCGAACAGCGTCCGGGTGGTGCTCGCCAGCGGCCAGCGCTGGGCGAAGAACGACACCGCCGACGTCGCCAACGTCATCTCGCTCTGCAAGCAGAACCGCCTGATCTGTGTGCTGGAGGTGCACGACACCACCGGCTACGGCGAGCAGAGCGGCGCGGCCACCCTGGCCCAGGCGGTCGACTACTGGATCAGCGTCCAGTCGGCCCTGACCGGCCAGGAGAAGTACGTCATCGTCAACATCGGCAACGAGCCCTACGGCAACCAGAACTACAGCGGCTGGGCGACCGACACCGCCAACGCGATCAAGCGGCTGCGCACCGCCGGGTTCGCGCACACCATCATGGTGGACGGCCCGAACTGGGGCCAGGACTGGACGTACACCATGCGGGACAACGCCGCCTCGGTCTTCGCCGCCGACCCGGCGAAGAACACCGTCTTCTCCATCCACATGTACGGCGTGTTCAACACCGCGGCGAAGATCAGCGACTACCTGGGTCGGTTCCGGACCGCCGGGCTGCCCATCGTGGTCGGCGAGTTCGGCCACAACCACTCCGACGGCGACCCGGACGAGGACGCCATCCTCTCCTACAGCCAGGCCAACGGCATCGGCTACCTGGGCTGGTCGTGGAGCGGTAACGGTGGTGGCGTCGAGTACCTCGACATGGCCGTCAACTTCGACCCGGCCAACCTGAGCAGCTGGGGTCAGCGGATCTTCAACGGCGTCAACGGCATCAAGCAGACCTCCCGGGAGGCGACCGTCTTCGGCGGCACCCCGCCGCCGACCACGCCGCCGCCCACGACTCCGCCGCCGACCACCCCGCCGCCCACGACTCCTCCGCCCACCACCCCGCCGCCGCCGGGCGGCTGCACCGCGACGTACTCGGTGGTCGGCTCGTGGCAGGGCGGCTTCCAGGGTGAGGTCCGGGTGACCGCCGGCGCCACCGCCATCCGGGGCTGGACGGTGACCTGGACCTACGCCAGCGGCCAGAGCATCACCCAGTCCTGGAACGCCACGGTGACCAGCAGCGGCTCGTCCGTCACCGCCAGGAACGTCGCCTACAACGGCAACCTCGGGGCCGGGGCCAGCACCACCTTCGGCTTCATCGGCTCGACGTCGGGCGGCCACACCGCGCCGACGCCCACCTGCACCGTCGCCTGACCTGACCCTCTGCCCGAAGCGGGCGATCCCGGTCGGGAGAACATCCACGGCGCCGGTCGGCCTCCAGCCGGCCGGCGCCGTGTCGTCCACTGGCACGGACGCGCCATCATCCTTGTGGGGGAATCACTATCCACATGGGAGTGACATGTCGGATCTCTTCAGCGGCGTACGCCGGGCCCAGATCGACAATCGGGACCTCGCGCGGGTCGCGGTCGTCGCCCAGTGCCTGGACAACCAGTGGATCACGCAGGACCTGCTCACCGAGATCATCAGGCGACGGCGGTCGTACCGCGACGTGGAGCGGCAACGCGAACGCGACGCGCGTGCCGAGTACCTCCGGTCGATCCTGAACGCGGAGCAGGTGGTCGTCAATCGCGCGTACTTCTTCAACAACCCGGTCGTCCACCGGGACTTCGTCTCCGCCGGTCCGCAGCGGGAGGCGTTCCGGGCCCTGCTGGACGAGGGCGTGATCGTGCCCTTCCTGCTGCGGGAGCGCAATCCCAGCGACGAACCGCAGTTCGGCGTCGACTCGGCCGGCTGGCCGGCCTGGCTGCGGGTCCTCGACGAGGTGGACTCCGTCCGCTGTCTGCGGCTGTCGTGGGACGACGAGGAGAACGAGGAACTCACCCAGCGCTGCATGTACGCCGAGTTCCGTCGGTTCCTGGTCCACATGGTCACCTTCGATCTGCCCCAACTGGAGCGGGACCTGGGCCTGCGCGACGAGGACCGGCCGGTGCTCAAGCGCCGGTTGCGGGCGATCAACGACTGGGCGGCCGACGTCGAACAGGTCACCCGGAATGGCTTCTACCAGGAGTTCCTGGTGGAGCCGGGCACCAACCCGGCGGAGGGGATCTTCCGCGCCGATCCGCTGGTCGCCGAACTCAAGCAACTCGTCGACCTGCGGTACAACACCACTCTCCCGGACGCCGTCGACGGGTACGCGTTGACCCCGGCGGATTCGCTCCGCCGTACCGCGATGCAGGAGTACCGCCGGCCGGCGGTGTCGGAGCACGGGCTCGACGACCTGCTGGAGGTGGTCCGCGCGCTCCGGCCACAGGTCTTCGACCTGGCCCAGCTTCCGCTGCGGCTCGATCTGACCGGGCTGGAGTTGCACCACGTGCGGCAGGCCCGGCAGACCGACGAGTGGCGCGACTACGTCACCGCACTCCAGGCGCTGCTCGACGAGCCGCTCGACTTCGTCGACCGGTCCCAGCGGTTGTACGACCGGTACGTCGCACTCGCCGGGCGGCTGGCCGACCTGGTGGGCGAGCGCCGACAGGACCGGATGAACGTCTGGGATCCGGCGATCCGGGTCACCGTCGAGGTGTCCGGCGCGGTCCTCTCGGTCGTCTTCGACGGACATCCGAGGCTCGAACTGGTCGGGGAGGTGCCGACGGAGGTGGTCGCGCGGGCCGCCACCGCCGTGCTCCGCTTCGCCGTGGTCGGCCGGGACGAGCGACGCGCCGCCCGGGAACTGAGCACCGGCATCGACGTGATGCGGGTGCGTCTGCAACGGGCCGGGGAGGATTGGCGGGAACTCGTCCGCCGGCTCCAGGAGCTGGGCTTCCCGGTCACCGACGGGGACGCGGCACGCGACGACGAGCCGAACATCGACCGAGCACAGGGAGAAGACGGTGACCAGTAGCTGGGAGCAGTACGTCGAGCTGCGTGAGCGGCAGCCCCGTCACTTCGCGAACCCGCCGGACGCCGTGGTGCACATCCTCCACGAACCCGACGAGGTGGGAGCGGCGGAGCGGGCCAAGGCCGAGGCGCTCCGGAAGCGGGGCCTGCCGACGGAGTGGAGCCGGGTCGGCGTGGCGTACCGGGACGAGTACGTGACCCTGGTCCGTGACCCGGTCCGCTTCTCCGACGGGTCACTGGGGACGTACATCCGATCGATGCCGGGCAGCGACGCGGACGGGGTGGTGCTGCTGCCGGTGCTCGACGGCTCGGTGGTGCTGGTCGAGCACTTCCGGCACGCCATCCGGAGCTGGCAGCTGGAAGCCCCGCGCGGGTTCGGTGAGGCCGGCGTGCCGCCGTTGGAGCAGGCTGCCCGGGAACTGTGGGAGGAACTGGGGACGGTACCCACGCGGGTGGTCGACCTCGGGCTGCTGCACCCGGACACCGGCACCGCCACCGATCAGGTCCACCTCTACCTCGTGGAGATAGCGCAGGTCGGCCAGCTGGACACCCTGGAGGGCATCCGGGCCGTCCGGACGTACCCGCCGGAGAAGGTGGGCGAGCTGATCCGGGACGGGGTCGTCACCGACTCGTTCACCATCGCGGCCTGGACCCGGGCCTGGCTGCGGGGGCTGCTCACGACCCCACCGGCCGGGCCGGCGGGTCCGGTGTGACCGGAAGTGTCCTCCCAGGTAGTTCCCAGAGGGGGCGGTTAGGGTGCGGGAAGTGGCATCCGGCTCCATGTGGAGAGCCGGTGCGGTTTCCCGGGAGTTTGCGACATGGTCTTCAAGAAGATGTTGAGCGCGTTCGGCGTAGGCGGGCCGACTGTGGACACCGTCCTCGCCAACCCGAACACCCGCCCCGGCCTGTTCCTGGACGGCCAGGTCAACCTGGTCGGCGGGGACGCCCCGGCGAACATCGAGCAGATCGCCGTCGGGCTGGTCACCCGGGTCGAGGTCGAGACCGGTGACGGCGAGTACGCGGGCGTCATGGAGTTTCACCGGATGGGGGTCAGCGGCCCGCTCCAGCTCGCCCCGAAGCAGCAGTTGTCGATCCCCTTCCAGCTGCCCGTGCCGTGGGAGACCCCGATCACCGACGTGTACGGCCAGCGCCTGCACGGGATGACCATGGGGCTGCGCACCGAGGTGGCGATCGCCCGCGCGGTCGACAAGAGCGACCTGGACCAGGTCTCCGTGCACCCGCTGCCGGTGCACGAGCGGATCCTGGAGGCGTTCCAGCGGCTCGGGTTCCGGTTCAAGAACGCGGACCTGGAGCGGGGGCACATCTACGGCGTGCAGCAGACGCTCCCCTTCTACCAGGAGATCGAGTACTTCGCCGCGCCGCAGTACGCGCAGGCCATCAGCCAGGTCGAGCTGACCTTCGTGACCAACCAGCAGGGCGTCGACGTGATCCTGGAGTGCGACAAACGCGGCGGGCTCTTCACCCCCGGACAGGACACCTTCGGCCGCTACACGGTCTCCCACGCGGACGCCGACCGGGTCGACTGGACCCAGGTGGTCGACGGGTGGCTCCAGGAGACCGTCAACCGGTACGGCAGCATGCGTCCGCACGGCTTCGCCCCTCAGGGGCACGGTCACGGCTACGGCCCCGGGCACGGTCACGGCCGGGGGGTGGGCATGGGCGGCGTGGTGGCCGGCGCGGCCCTCGGCGTGGCCGGCGGCATGATCGCCGGCGAGATGCTCGACGACGCCTTCGAGGGCGACGACGGGGGCGACTTCGAGGAGTGACCCGCGGGTCGGACGACGTCCGTGGCGAACCGTACGACGACGGTGGCCCCCCGGGGAATCCCCGGGGGGCCACCGTCGCGGTGACGCCGGTCCGTGGACCGTGCGTACCGTCCGCGCCGGTCAGTGCCGGGCGGTGCGCTCCGCGCCGCTGCGGAAGGCGCTACCGGCCTTGGCCAGACCACGGCTACCCAGGTAACCGATGGTCAGCAGCGTGATCATGAACCAGGCGTTGTCGGCCCGGAAGATGTCCACGCCGGTCGAGTTCCGGCCGACCAGCTGTGAGGCGGCCAGGACGCCGATCACGGCGGCGACGTAGACCCAGAACTCGGTGGTGCGGAAGGCGTTCTTCGTCTCCGTGCCCGGTGCCTGCATCGCCTCGCGCCGACCGTCGTGCATGGCCGCCATCGGACGGGTCGGTGCCTCCGCGACCGCGCGGTTGGGCATGTCCTGTCCCGTCCGGTTCTGCATGTCCTGCGCCGGACGGTTCATCGGCCTGGTGCTTGCAGCCTGCGTGCTCATCTTGTCCTCCTCAGGATGCGATGAGTCCTTGCACCCACACCCCCACTCCGCGATCCGGTCACGGGGCGGTACTCGGCGGGGCACCGCCTGGCTACCCGGTGCCGACGGGGCAGTAACGCCGGTCATCCGATCCGATCCCGTCCCCGACCCCGGCGTTTAGCCGGGACGCCCCCGGGCAGGCAACGGATCACCGACAAGTCTGTGAGGTGATCCAGGTGTCCGACAGCATGCGCGACTCCGCCCGCCGGACCGAGGAGCGGCTCCTCGCCGGGACCTACGGCGAGGACGCCCTGAACGAGATCAACTCGCCCCCGAGCGACGTGCAGCAGCAGCTCCAGCGGGAAGATCCGGGGGACCCGGCGGACGTACCGATCGACCCGGAGGTGCTGCGCGACGGCGGCCCGACCCGGGGCCAGGGAGCGGTCACCACCACCGGCGGCACCGCCGGACCGGCGAGCGTGCGGCGCATCGCCCGGCAGCCCGAACGGCACCCCGGCACGGTCGCCCCGACCACCACCGGGGACGCCACCACCGGCGGCCTGAGCACCCCGGCCGGCAGTTCCACCAGTGACCAGTCCGCCGCCGCCAGTCAGGTCGGCGGCTTCACCGACGACTGATCCACCCGCTCCCGGTCAGGGGGTGAGGAGGGTGGTCAGGCGTTGGGTGGCGCGGGTGAGGGCGACGTACAGGTCGCTCTCCCCGCGCGGCGACTCGGCGACGATCGAGGCCGGGTCGACCAGCAGGACGGAGTCGAACTCCAGGCCCTTCGCCTGCGCGACGGTCAGCACCACGACCTGGCTCTCCAGCTCCGGGTGCTCGCCCACCGCCGCCTCCGGCAGCGCGCCGGTCACCGCCGCGCCCAGCTCGTCGACGCGTCCGGCCGGCACGATCACGCCGAGCCGGCCGTCAGCGAGGTCGGCCACCTCCCGCCGGGCCACGTCGACCACCTCGGTGGCGAGCCGGTCCGGTGCGACCGTACGCTCCACGGGCTCGACGCCGGTGCTGCGCACCGAGCGGGGCGGGCGGAGTTCCGGGTCGATCCGGGCGAGCACGTCGGCGGCGACCGCCATGATCTCGGCCGGGGTGCGGTAGCTGACGGTCAGCTCCGCCAACCGCCACCGGTCGGCCACGTACGGCGCCAACGCCTCCCGCCACGACGGGGTACCGGCGAGCGCGCCGGTCTGCGCGACGTCCCCGACGATGGTCATCGACCGGCTCGGGCACCGGCGCATCAGCAGCCGCCAGGCCATCGGCGACAGCTCCTGCGCCTCGTCCACGATGACGTGCCCGAACGCCCAGTTCCGGTCGGCGGCGGCCCGTTCGGCGGTGGTCAGCGCGTCGCCGGTCTCCTGCCGTTCCAGCAGCCGGTCGGCGTCGAGCAGGTCGGTGACACCGAGGATCTCACCCCCGTCCGCCTCGTCCTCGACGTCGATGGAGCGGGAGCCCCGCCAGATCTCCAGCACGCCCTCGGCGTACTCCCGCGCCAGCGCCCGGATCCGTTCCCGGCGGGCCGCCGCCGACCGGTCGTCCTCGCCGAGCAGTTCGGCGGCCTCGTCGAGCAGGGGCGCGTCGGAGGGGGCCCACCCGCCCGGTGCGCGGTGCAGCAGGGCGCGTTCGTCCGCGTCGAGCATGGGCGCGGCGGCGGCGATCCGGTCCGGGTCGGCGAACAGGTCGGCGAGCAGGCGCTGCGGGGTGAGCACCGGCCAGAGCTGGTCCAGCACCGCCCGCACCCCGCTCTCCTCGCGCAGTTCCCGGCGGATCTCGGCGATGTCGGCCTCGTCGAGCAGGTTCTCCCCGCCGAGCGGGTCCGCGCCGATGCGGTCGGCCTCCTGGTCGGCGAGGGCGTGGATGATCTCGATGTCGAACAGGGCGCGGGCCAGGTTGTGCGGCCGACCGGAGCGGCGGGCCCGTTCGCGCGCCTCCCGGCAGGTCTGCGGGGTCAGCGTCAGCACGTCCCGCTGCTCCAGTTCGATCTCCAGCGGCTGGTCCGGCACCTGTTGCCGGTCCCGGACGGCGCCCGCGAGCACCTCGGCCATCACCAGCCGGCCCTTCAGCGCCGCCGTCCGGGCGGACTCGGCGCGCCGCGCGGTCACCCCGGGGAAGAGGTCGCCCGGCGTGCGCAGCAGCACGCCGGTCTCGGCCAGCGTCGGCAGCACCTGCGAGATGTAGCGCAGGAAGGTCGCGTTCGGCCCGACCAGCAGGACACCACGGCTGGAGAGTTCCCGACGGTGGGTGTAGAGCAGGTACGCGGCACGGTGCAGCGCGACCGCGGTCTTGCCGGTGCCCGGCCCGCCCTGGACGACGAGCACCCCGCCCAGCTCGGCCCGGATCACCCGGTCCTGCTCGGCCTGGATGGTCTCGACGATGTCCCGCATCCGGCCGGTCCGGCCGGCGTTCAGCGCCGCCAGCAGGGACGCCTCCCCGGTCAGTTCCTCGTGCGCGGTGGGGGAGGCGCTGGCCAGGTCGAGGGTCTCGTCGTGCAACCCGACCACCTTGCGGTCCCGGGTCCGCAGGTGCCGACGGCGGCGTACGCCCTGCGGGTTGGCCGCCGTGGCCAGGTAGAACGACCGGGCGGCCGGGGCGCGCCAGTCGATCAGCAGTGGCTCGTAGTCGTCACCGGCGTCGAAGATGCCGATCCGGCCGATGTAGTGGCGCGAGCCGTCGTCGGAGTCCAGCCGGCCGAAGCAGAGCCCCTGCTCCACGGCGGAGAACTGCTCCACCTGTTCGGCGTACATCCGCACGGCGGTGTCCCGCTGGGAGCGGGCCTGTTGGGTGCCACCGTTGCTGCGCAACTCCTCGGCCAGTCGGCGGGCGGCCAGGTCGCGCAGCCCGTCCAGCCGGCGGTAGAGCAGCGAGACGTACTCCTGCTCGTGGCCGATCTCGTCGGTGTGCTGCTGCTCGTCGGACTGCGTTGACAAGCCCTCTCCCAATACGATAAAATAGCGTCGAGCGGCCATTTTTAATGGTCGTTCTTTTTTGTGTCTGAACTGAGAAAGATAGCCTGCCCCGGCGGTGCCGACCAAGTCCGGGGAAAGAATTCGCGTCACCGGAACGAGTTCCGGTGACGCGAATCGTGGGTGTTCCGAGAGGTCAGCCGCGGGCGACCTCGTAGAGCCGCTCCGGCGTGACCAGGCCGGCGAGCACCCGCCCGTCGTCGGTGAGCAGCACGCTGAAGATCGTGCCGGAGAAGAGCCGGCCGCTGCCCCAGGAACCGCTGACCTTGGGCAGCTGGTTGAGCAGGTCCAGCCCGGCGGCGTCCGACTTCTCCGGCTGGCTGGCCGGGGCGTCCTTCGGCCGCTCGGCGGGCGACCCGGTGCCGGTCCGGGCGACCAGTACGGCGGCCCAGCCCTCACCCACCACGGTGGTGTCCGGCTCGGCCACCTCACCCGGCTTGCCCGGGGCGGCGCTCCGCTCCGGCTTCTCTGGACGCGGCCCGCTCGACTTCTCCTCGTTCACCTTCACGCCGGGCGGCGGGTTGAAGGTGAACTGGTCGGCGTCCGGACGGCTGAAGTCGACCTGGGTGAAGGCCACCTCGATCGCCGGCGCGTCCCCCTCGTCGGCGAAGAGCTCGAAGCGCAGCGGCACGTGCTCCTTCGCGTCCAGCGCGATCCGTACCTGGTCGACCAGGGACGCGGTGTCCCGCGGCTTGAGCACCAGCTCGTACGCGTCCCGCCCGGCCACCGTCGCGGAGCGGCCGACGCTGACCTCGGTGCTCGGGTCGATCGCGGCCAGTGCCCGGTCGGCGGCCTCGGCCGGGGTCACCGGCAGCTCCCCGGCGTCCGGCCGCTGCCCGGCGTCGGCCGGCAGCGACCGGTGCGACGCCTCGTTCCGCTTGCTGTCCCAGATCCACAGGTCCTTGCCGTTGCGGATCACGTCCCGCTCGCCCATGGTGTCCTTGAAGGCGATCCGGGCCTTGTCCGGCCCGGAATACCAGACCCGCATGGTGTGCGTGCCGGCGACCAGGGCGGTCAGGTCCTCGCGGCGCTCCGCGACCTTGGCGACCAGCGGGGGCAGGCCGAGGTCGGCGCGCTGCACCACGGTCCCGGAAAGTCCTTCCAGCCGGGACGTCTGCAAATCGACCAGGAGCTGGGCCGCGCTCCTCGGCGGCAGGCTCGGCTCGGCCTCGGCGGCGAACTGGCCGACCGCGACGCCACCCCCGAGCAGGACGACCGTCGCGGCCGTCGGCACGATCCAGCGCAGCGCCGGACGGCTTGTCAACACAGACATGTGCACCTCCTGACGCCATCCTGCCCGACCGATGCTGTGAGAGGGCTGAGGAGAACGGATCGGCCGACCGCCCGACGGTGGCACCCTTGACCCGTGCGACTGCTGGTGGTGGAGGACGAGACCCGACTGGCCGGGACCCTGCAACGGGGCCTCCAGGCGGAGGGCTTCGCGGTGGACGTGGCGAGCACCGGTCCGGCCGGGCTGGACGCCGCGCGGCACGGTGGCTACGACGCCATGATCCTCGACGTGATGCTCCCCGGGCTCTCCGGCTACGAGCTGGTGCGCCGGCTCCGCGCCGAGGAGCACTGGCTGCCGGTGCTGATGCTCTCCGCCAAGGACGGCGAGTACGACCAGGCCGACGGGCTGGACTGCGGGGCCGACGACTACCTCACCAAACCCTTCTCGTACGTGGTGCTGCTGGCCCGACTGCGGGCCCTGCTGCGCCGGGGCGCACCGCAACGCCCCACCGTGCTGACCGTCGGTGACCTCACCCTCGACCCGGCGGGCCGCCGGGTGAGCCGGGGCGACGCCGAGATTCCGCTGACCGCCCGGGAGTTCGCCCTGCTGGACTACCTGATGCGCCGCCCCGGCCAGGTGGTCTCCAAGACCGAACTGCTCGACCACGTCTGGGACGCCAGCCTGGAGACCGCGCCGAACGCGGTGGAGGTGTACGTCGGCTACCTCCGCCGCAAGATCGGCCGGCACCACCTGGAGACCGTCCGGGGCGCCGGCTACCGCCTCACCCCGTGACCCGGTCGACCCCGCCCCGCGACCCGGCGGCCCGCCGCGAACCGCGCCGGCCGCCGCCCCTCGGGCTGCGCGGCCGGTTGACCCTGGTCAGCGTCCTGGGGCTGACCGTCGGCCTGGCGGTGGGCGGGCTGGCGCTGCTCAGCGCGCTCGGCCACGTCCTGCAACGCAGCGTCGACGCCGAGGCGTTCCAGACCGCCGACGCGGTGGCGCTGCTCGCCGCCGAGGACGCCCTGCCCGATCCGCTGCCGGTCGCCGCCGGGCAGGTACGCGTCCAGGTGGTCGACGGGCAGGGGCGGGTCCGCGCCGCCTCGATCGACGCCGACCGGCTGGTGCCGATGCTGCCGGTGGACCGGATCGACCACTCCGCCCGGCAGCGGGCCTTCGTCCGGGGCGAACGGCTGGGCCTGCCCGGTCCGGTCCGGGTGGTGAGCGTTCCCGCCGGTACGCCGGCCGACCCGCTGACCGTGCTGGTGGGCAAGTCGATGGCGGACGTGAACCAGAGCGCCAGGGTGGTCCGGTTCGTCCTGCTGGTGGGTGTGCCGTTGCTGGTCGTGATCCTCGCCGGGGTGACCTGGCGGGTGGTCGGCGCCACCCTGCGCCCGGTGGAGGCGCTGCGCAGCGGGGCCGAGGAGATCACCGGCCGGGCCGGCGGTGGGCGGCTGCCGGTGCCGGCCTCCCAGGACGAGATTCACCGGCTGGCGGTCACCCTCAACGACATGCTGGCCCGGCTGGAGGCGGCCCGCGCCCGGCAACGGGCGTTCCTCGCCGACGCCGCGCACGAGCTGCGCAGTCCGCTGACGAACATGCGTACCGAACTGGAGGTGGCCGGGCGGCTGGGGGAGCGGACCGACTGGCCGGCGGTGGCCCGGGACCTGCTCGCCGACACCGAGCGGCTCAGCCGTCTCGTCGACGACCTGCTGCTCCTGGCCCGCCTGGACGAGGCCGGCGGCACCGCCACCGGGAACACGGGCGCGGGCACCGCCGTCGGGAAGGCGGGCGCGGGCACCGTCGTCGGGGCCGGTGCCCCGGGACGCGCCGGGCGCGGCCGACGGGCCACCGGGCCGGTCGAGCTGACCGAGCTGGTCCGGGCCGTCGCCGCCCGGTTCCCGTCCCCTCCGGTCCGCGTGCTGTCCGTGTCCGGGCCGCGGTGGACGGTCGGGGACCCGGACGAGCTGCACCGCGTCCTGACGAACCTCATCGACAACGCGGTCCGCCACTGCCGGGGCACGGTGCTGCTCGAGGTGACCTCCGACCCGGATCGCGCGGACGGGCGTCCGCCGGAGCCGGGCCGCTCCGGTGCCGGTGCAGGTGCCCCGGGCCGTACGGTCACCGGCGACGCCGGGGCCGGCGCGCACCTGGTCACGGTGACCGACGACGGGCCGGGCATCCCGCCCGGCGACCGGGAACGGGTCTTCGACCGGTTCACCCGCCTCGACGACGCCCGGGACCGGGACGCTGGGGGCACCGGCCTGGGCCTGGCCATCGTCCGGGAACTCGTCCGGCTGCACGGCGGCACGGTGCGGCTCTCCGACGCCGGACCGGGGCTGCGGGTCTCGTTGAGCCTGCCGGCCCTGCCCGAACCGGAAGCCTGACCGCTGGTCAGCCCCGTTCGGTGCAGACCGGCTTCGTCCGGGCGACGGTGTCCGCCGAGTGGACGACCGCCACCGTGAAGCAGTAGTCGGTGCCCCGGTCCAGCCCGTAGACGATGTAGTTGGTCGCCCCGGCCGGTAGTTCCTGGAAGGCTCGCGTGGCCTGCCCCACCCGGCCGCCGGAGACCACCACCGGGCCCTCCGCCCCCGCCGGGTACGTCCAGCTCAGCGTGACGGTGTCCCGGTTGTCGCGCAGCGTCACCCCGGTGGGCGGGGCCCCGGGTGCCGCGCTGGCCGGCTTTCCGGTGCCGCCGGGCGTCGCGTCCGGGCTCGCCGAGGTGCCGGGGGCGGGTGGCGGCGGCCCGTCCGGATCGTCGACCCGGGCCACCCCGGCGATCACCGCTCCCGTGCCGAGCAGCATGACGACCACCCCGGCGACGACCAGCGGCGCGAGCCGCCGGGACGGATCGGCCGGCGGCCGGGGAACGTGCACCGGCAGTCGTGAGCCGACCCGTACCGGGAGGTTGGCCACCCGATGCACGCCCGGGGACTCCTCCGGCTGCTGCCCGCCGGTGAGGCCGACCACGGACGGCGGTACGGCGGGCGCCGGACCACGGGGGCCGGTCTGCTCGCCGGGGCGGTCCACCTCTCCCTCCGGGGGCCACCAGGCGTCGCCGTCCGGGGCGTCGGCGTACCGCCCGGTGCCGCCGTACCGCCGGTCGTGGGGGTACGGGTGGTCGTGGGCGGTGTAGCCGGGAGCGCCCGGCCACCCGCCGGCTCGTCCGGTGCCCCCGCCGACGTCGCGGGTGCGGGGATCGGCGTACCCGGCGTCGTCGGCGTACCCGGTGTCGTCGGTGTACCCGGCGTACCCGCTGTCGTCGGTGTACCCGGGGTACCCGGTGTCGTCGGTGTACCCGCCCCGGTTGTCGGGGTGTCCGCCGCCGTCTCGGGTGCGCGGGTCGGCGTACCCGGCCTCGTCGCCGTGGCCGGTGCCGTGCCGCTGCCCACCGTCGGCCGTCCGGTCCTGCGGGTGGTGGCCGGGGTACGTCCCGGACCGGTCGGGCCCCGCCGGGTACCCGTCGCCGGTCGCGCCGGAACGGTCGACCGGCTCCTCCGGCAGGCGCGGACGCGGGACGGTGCCCGGACCGGCCGCCCCCGTCCCGTGACCCGCCCCGGTCCGGTATCCCGGGTGCGGGCCGTAGCCGGCCTCCGTCCCGTAGGTGTCCTCGTGGTCGGCGTCCGCGTGGTGGCCCGGCGGCGTCCGGTAGCCGGTGCCGGGGCCCCGGTCCTGGCCGCCGTCCCAGGGCTCCGGCGCGGGGGCGTCGGGGCGGTCGGCCACCTCCGGGGGCCAGGGCGCGCCACCCCCGCCCTCGTCGGCCGTCGGGTTCCGCGCGGCGGGCACCGCCGGCGGCTCGGCGTCCCCGACGTGGTCACAGGCGTGGTCCGGGTTGGCGGCGGCGCGGGCCAGGCCGGCGACCTGGGCGGCGAGCGGGTCGTCCGGAGCCAGGTGCTGCCGGCACAGTTCCCGGGCCAGGGCCAGGTTGTCGTGCGCGTCGGCGAAGCGGCCGCAGTCGCGTTGCATCGCCCCGAGTCGGGCGAGCATCTTGATCCCGCTGACGTGTCCGTCGCCGTAGACCTCGCGGTGCAGCTCCCAGGCGTCCTGGAGGCGTTCCCGGGCGACCGTGCACTCGCCCTGGGCGTACTCGACGGTGGCCAGGTCGGCGTGCGCGGCGAGCACCCGCAGCGACTCGGGACCGTCGAGCGCGGTCAGCTCGATGATCACCTCCTGGTACAGCCGGGCGGCGCGGGCGTAGCTGCCGACCCGGTGCAGGACGGCGGCGAGGGTCGCGGCGGCGGCCACGGTCCGTTGGTCGGACGGGCCGTACAGCCGGGTCATCGCGGCGTACGCGAACGCCGCCCAGCCCCGGGCGGAGTGCGGCTCGCCGAGGGTGACCAGCACCCGGGCCTGGAGACCTGCGGCCTCGGCCAGCTCGGGTGCGGCGTTCGCCGGGCGCGGGTCCGCGTCGGCCAGGGCGTCGGCGAGCAGCTCCTGGGCACCGGAGAGGTCGCCGGCGGCCACGAGTTGGTGCGCCTGGCCGGTCAGTTCACCGAAGGGGGAGGACACGCCTCATCGTGCGCATTCCGCGACGGTATGTACAAGACCCGTCAGGTGGCAGTTTGGTCAGGATAGTGGTCGGTCGACGCCCAGATGGTCCACGAGGGACTCACTGATCCGGCGCAACTGGTCGACCTGGGCCGGGCTGAGCGCGTCGAACAGGTGTCGGCGTACCCCCTCGACGTGACCGGGCGCGGCGGCGGCGAGCGCGGCGAAACCGGCGTCGGTGAGGACCGCGAGCTGGCCCCGCCGGTCGGTCGGGCAGTCCCGGCGGCGTACCCAGCCGGCGGTCTCCAACCGGGCCACCGCGTGCGACAGCCGGCTGCGCGAGGACCCGGTGACCAGGGCCAGGTCGGTCATCCGCAGCTCGCGCCCGGGAGCCTCGGAGAGCCGGACCAGGATCTCGTAGTACGCGTGCGGCATGCCGGCGTCGCGTTGCAGTTCACGGTCGAGCGTCTCGGTCAGCGCCCGGGAGGCGGTCAGGAACGCCCGCCAGGTGCGCTGCTCGTCGGGGTCCAACCACCGGGTCATGAGGTCCATCATACGGCAGATAGTTGAATGCTCAACAAAATCGCGGTACCGTGGTGGACATGGGAATCCACCGCCTCAACCACGCCGTCCTCCACGTCCGCGAGGTCGAGCGCAGCGTCGCCTTCTACTGCGACGTGCTCGGCTTCCGGCGGGTGCCGATGACCCCCGACGGGTTCACCGGCGCCGCCTTCCTCCAGGCGCCCGGTTCGACCAACGACCACGACCTCGGTCTCTTCGAGGTCGGTGCGGCCGCCGGCCCGTCCGAGGCGGGCCGCCGCACGGTCGGCCTCTACCACCTGGCCTGGGAGGTCGACACCCTCGACGAACTGGCCGTCACCGCCGAGCGGCTCACCGCTGCCGGCGCGCTGGTCGGCAGCTCCGACCACGGCACCACCAAGAGCCTCTACGGCCGCGACCCGGACGGCCTGGAGTTCGAGATCGTCTGGCTGGTCCCCGCCGACCGGCTCGACGCCGCGGCGCTCGCCGCGCGTACCCGGATCGGCCGCCTCGACCTGGCCCGGGAGCGACAGCGCTACGGCGGGCAGACCCGGGGCGGGGTCGGCGTCTCCGTCCCGGCCTGACCGGCGGGGTCTCCTCCCCGGTCCGCCCCGGGGCGTCCGTCCCGACCGGCGGGTCTCCTCCCCGGTCCGACCCGAGGCGTCCGTCCCGACCGGCGGACCGCGTGCCGGTCGCCGTGCCGCCCGCGTCGGGCGCCCCGGTGGTCTGGTAGAACGGCAGGATGCCCGCCGACCCCGCCGATCCCCTCCTGGGCCGGCTGCTCGTCCGCCAGCTCGACACCTGGCTCACCGGGGCGCTGCCCCGCTCCCGCCGGATCACCCTCGCCCTGGCCTACGCCGGGGCGGCGGGCGACAGCGCCGAGACGGTCCTGCGGGCCGTGGCCGGTGCCGCCGACCGGATACGCGGTCACCGGCTCACCGTCGTGGTGCTCGCCGACGACCCCGCACTGCAGACCCGACTCGGTGGGTTGGTGGCCGGACTGCCCGCCGCGGTGACCGTGCACCCCGTACCCGGCGCACCCGGCCGGCTGCCGGTCGTGCTCAAGGCGGCCGGCGCGGCCGGCGCACCGCTGTTCACCGCTCTCGCCGACCCGGCCGGTGACCTGCTCACCGGTGCTGCCGGCCGGGAGCTGCTCGGCGCCGCCACCGGCGGTCGCCCCGCCGACCTGCTCCTCGCCACCGGCAGGTCGGCCGGTGTCCGGGCAGACCTGAGCGCCGCCGGATTCCCGCTGGTCACCGAGGTCGAGACGGTCCCGGCCGACGACGGGTCACCCCGGCTGTTCGCCCTCGGCACCGGCTCCGACCGCAACCTGGAGGCGTTCAAGGAGGCGCTCTGGCGGGCCGGCGCGACGGCCGGGTCGTGCCACCGGGACGCCGACGGGCGGTTGCATGCCCTGGACACCGAGCCCGATCCCACCGGCCTGGCCGATCTGCTCCGCGCCGAGCTGCTCCGCTCCGGCCCGCGCACCGTCACCGAGCTGCGTCGGTACGTGCTCACCGCCACCGGCTACCGGGCCACCGACGCGCTCCGGGCGCTGACCGTCCTGCTCGACACCGGCGCGGCGACCCGGTCCCCGGCCGAGGGCCGGCTCGCCGGTGACGTGGTCGTCCACCCGGCGGCGGCACCACCCCGCGGGCCCGGGTCCTGACCGGCGGGGGAGTCCCGGCACACGTCGAGAGGGGTGCCGGTGGACCACCGGCACCCCTCTCGACGTCGGGTGCTACGCCCGGGACCGGGACTTGTCCTGCTTCCAGGAGAGCGGGCCGGGCAGGTCGACCCGGTGCGCCCGCGCCTTGGAGTTCCAGGACCACCGACCGAGCCGGACGGTCCAGGAGGAGAAGCCGTTCTCGGTGAAGTTGAGGACCAGGGGACCGTACTTCTTCCGCTTGCGGAACATCAGGCCCATGTCGGGGCCTCCCTTCGTGACCAGCCGTCCGTGTTCGGTGTCGAACATGCCCGGATGCCGGATTCCCGAAACCCCGTGATCGTTCAACCGGGGCACGCCACCCCGGGTCGGGCGCGCGCCGCGGGTCGCCCCGTCCGGTCAGCGCGGCTCCCAGGCGCCCGGCCGCGCGGTCAGCCGGCGCACGTGGGTGGGCAGCTTGCCGGTGGCCAGGTCGGCGAGGCTCACCTCGTCGACGACCTGCCGGACCGCAGCCCGGACGGCCACCCAGAGACGGGGCAGGTTCTCCGCCGCACCCAGGTACTCCGTTTCCTCCGGGCGCATCCCCCGTACGCCGGCCAACGGCCCGTCCACCGCCCGCAGGATCGCCCCGACGGCGATCTCCCGGGGCGGTCGCGCCAGGGTGTATCCGCCCTCGGCCCCACGTTGGGCCCGGACGATGCCGGCTCGGCGCAGATCCGCCAGCACGGCCTCGAGGAACTTGCGCGGCATGTCCTGCTCCGCGGCGATGGACTGGGTGGAGAGCAGCGAGGGGTACGCGGCGGCCAGGCTCAGCGCCGCCCGGACCGCGTAGTCGCCACGTGCCGAGATTTGCACGATGCCATCATGCCCGGTCGGTCCAGTGCGGTGGCCGGGGGCGGACGATCCGGGCCGGTCCGGCGACCCGCCCGCCGGTCGCCCGGAACGCACCCGGACTCAGGCCGACCTCCCGGCTGAAGAAGCGACCGAAGTTCGTCGGCTCCGGGAAGCCGAGATACCGACCGATCCGGGCGATCGGCTCGTCGGTCGCCGCGAGCAGTCGGCGGGCCTGCAACGCCACCCGCTCGTCGATGACCTGCTTGGCGCTGCGCCCGGTGACCGCCAGGCAGGCCCGGGTGAGGGTACGCACCGAGCAGTCGAGCCGTTCGGCGTAGTCCTCGACCCGGCGGGTGTACCGGTAGTGGTGCTCGACGTCGCGACAGAGTCGCCGGAACGTGCGCGGTTCCGTTCCGGCGGCCGGGGCGACGGTCAGCGTCAGGCGCAGCAGCAGGACGGCGAGTTGGTGCCGCAGCAGGCTCTCGCCGGCCGCGCCCCCGTGCCGCCGGCAGTCCACCACGAGCTGACTGACCTCGTTGATCACCGCCTCCTCGTCCTCGCCGGCCAGTTGAGTGTGGGTCGGTACCGCATCCGGGTCGACGTCCAGCCCGTGCAGGGCCGCAGGGCTCCAGCGCACCAGGACCGCGTCGAGTGCGTCGGTGCGACGCAGTGCCTGACCGGGACGGATCCGGAACATGGTGCCCGGCCGGCAGGGGAACGGGCGGAAGTCGACCTCGAGGGTGCCGTGGCCGCCGGTGACCAGAACAAGGTGGTCCGACGGGACCAGCACCGGTCGCCGCCACGCCGGGTCAGCGCCGAGATCACTCAGGGTGAGGGCGTGGATCCCGGGCGCGGCCGGCACGGGGGCGGCGTCCGTGACCGGAGCGAGCTGACCGGAAGAGACCATCACCCGCGACGGTAGCCCGCAACATCGCCGACCGCATGTCGACGGCGTCGACGTAGGGGATCACCGGTGCTCCGCCAGGGGTCCGGCGGTTAGGCTACCGATCGGTAACGCCCGGTCGGCCGGCGCGGGCGGCCCCGCCGACTCGCGATGGGATGGACATGTCGGAACTGTTCTCGGTCGAAGGCAAGACGGTCCTGGTCACCGGAGGCTCCCGGGGCATCGGGTTGATGATCGCCCGGGGTTTCGTCGAGGCCGGGGCGGAGGTGATCATCTCGTCCCGCCGGGCGGAGGTCTGCGAACGCGTCGCCGCCGAGCTGTCCGCCCACGGTCGGTGCGTGGCGATCCCCGCCGACCTGGGCACCGACGCCGGGGCGGAGGCGCTCGCCGCCGCCGTGCGGGACCGCACGTCCCGGCTCGACGTGCTGGTGAACAACGCCGGGGCCACCTGGGGCGCGCCGCTGGAGGCGTACCCGGAGAGCGCCTTCGACAAGCTCTGGGCGGTCAACGTCAAGGCGGTGTTCCGGCTCACCACCGCGCTGCTGCCCGCACTGCGCGCGGCGGCCAGCGCCGACGACCCGGCCCGTGTGATCAACATCGGCTCGGTGGACGGCATCCGGGTGCCGATGATGGAGGTGTACGCGTACTCGGCCACCAAGGCGGCCGTGCACATGCTGACCCGTACCCTCGCCCACCAGCTCGCCGGCGAGCACGTCACGGTCAACGCGATCGCCCCCGGCCCGTTCGAGAGCAAGATGATGGCGTTCGCCCTGGACGACCCGGCCACCCGCGCCGGCATCGAGCAGCAGGTGCCGCTGGGCCGGATCGGCCGGCCCGAGGACATGGCGGGCACCGCGATCTACCTGGCCTCCCGCGCCGGGGCGTACCTGACCGGAGCGGTCATCCCGGTCGACGGCGGCCTCACGACGCACGGCTGACCGGGGCGGGGACGCCGTGGGCGTACCCGGTGGCCGGTGCCGGGGCGCCGCGCGGACTCGGCAGATCCGCGCGGACCCCTCGTGCGTCGGTCAGCGCCCGGCCAGCAGCCGGGTCACCGCCGTGTCGACGTCCAGGTGCTCGGCCTCCCGGCCGCGCGGGACGACGACGTAGGTGCGGCGCAGGAAGCGCACCAGCACACTGCGTGGTACCTCGAACAGGGCGTTGCCGTCCGGTGACGACAGCGCCAGCGCGACGAAGTCGCCGCGTGGGGTGGCCCAGGGCCACACCCGGACGTCGCCGATGCCGGCCGGCTCGTCCAGCCCGGTGACCAGCAGCTCGCGGGCGAAGGACCAGCTCACCGCCTCGCCACCAGCCGATTCGGCATGGAACAGGACATGGACCGCATACGGGTCAGCAGGGTCGTAGCGCAGACTGGCACGCACCGGCAAGGCGGTGGCGTCAGGTGCGACGAGCCTTAGCGACGTCTCGACCTCTACGGTCGTCGGTCGGATGACACTCATGGACGTTCTCCCCCCGGCACCGCTGCGGAACGCGCGTGTTCCGCTTTTCCATACTCAGGTGCTCCTCATGGCTACGCTCCGCCATACGCTGACTTCACCCAGTGGTGGGAAGGGGTTCGGAAGCACCGCCAGAATGTGAGAATTCTTGTACGATATCCGGTTCTGCCCAGAACTTGATCCCGCCCGGCATCGGGTGGTTCAGTCGTCGACTTACTCCGGTAACGTCCAGTCGTCGGTAGGAGTGACGGGCCGGGACGACACTGGGGGTGAGATGGTCGCGGAGCATTCCTCTATGGAGGCTGCGACCGGGCGTCGGTCGCCGGCTGTGGTGACCGGAAAGACCGGAAAGCGGGGGTACGGGGTGCCGGAAGAGGGGCGTGGCCGTGACGGGCTGCGCGGACGCGGTGCCGACGGCGCGGGAGGTGTGCGGGTCGCCGACCGCCGGGTCCGCTGGCGACGGCTGCGGACGACGCTGGAGCTGATCCGGGCCAACCCCACCGGCCGCATCGCGCTCAAGGTCTTCATCGCGGTGGCCGGGGCCCTGGTGGTCGCGATCGGTGCGGTCCTCATCCCGCTGCCCGGCCCCGGCTGGCTGCTGGTGATCGCCGGGCTCGGCATCTGGGCGGTCGAGTTCCACTGGGCCAGGCGGCTGCTGAACTTCACCCGCCGGCACGTGCAACGCTGGACCAGATGGGTCACCAGCCGGTCCCTGCCGGTGCGCCTGGCCCTCGGTACGGTCGGCCTGCTCTTCGTCTGCTCGGTCGTCTGGCTCTCCCTCAAGGTCGGCCTCGGCATCGACGTCGTCGCCCGGCTGCTGCACTACCTCGCGACCAACTGACCCCGGATTCGCGGAGTCCGGACCCGATCGGGTAAAGTCATCCGCGCTGAGGGCGATTAGCTCAGCGGGAGAGCGCTTCGTTCACACCGAAGAGGTCACTGGTTCGATCCCAGTATCGCCCACATCTATATAGCAAGGTCAGAGGCCGGTTGGAGAAGGATTCCAACCGGCCTCTGACTGTCTCGGCCGGAGATCATGAGTCGCCGGTGAGTCGAAGGCGCCGACGGCTCGGCTACTGGGATCGCGGAGCTCCGACGCGGCCCGCGCGGTAGCCGATCGCGAAACCCTCTTCCGCGCCGTCCTCCCGGGCCCGCTGGAGGGCGGTGGGCGCCTCGGCAGCGTCCACACCGGTCGGCGCGGCCCCCGCGCCGTGCTCTCGATGACGTCCTGGTGGTGCCGGGCGTCCTGCCGATACCGGTCGCGGACGGTCGCCAGCTCCTCGCGGTGCCGCCTGCGTTGCTCAATGAGGGTTCTGAGCTGGCCGACTTCCGCCACGGTTACGCTCCGGACCACCGGCCCCGCGATGCCCGCGATCGTCGATGTGCCGCCTGCCACGTGTTGTCGCTCCCGCACGGGGCAACCATCTTCTCGAGTGACCGCCACCCCTGCTCTGGAGTGGACGGGTGATGGACCAGCCGCTCACGACTTGATCATCTCTAGTGACTGTGCGTAGTGTCGTCGGGGAGTAAACCGATCGCGCCCGATGCGGCATCTCCCGGCCGCCGCCAGTCCTGTCCGGACAGACGAACCAGCGCCCCTACTGGTGTCAGCTCCATGCGCGGCTGGAGCAGGCCCGGCGGGTCCACGCCCGCCACTCCGACGCGTGGCATCCGGTGCGGCGGCAGATGCCCCCAGCTCTCCAGAACGACGAGCTGGTCGCCATCATGCAGACGACGGACGGCCACCGGGCCGCGTCAGCCGTCTCCGCCACCCGGCCGTAGATCTGGTAGCCGGCCCGCTCGCACCACCTCACGCAGTGCCGCTCCCACTGGCCGCCGCCCTCGGCGGGACCGTGGACACCACCGGCGTCGGGGGGTCCTCCGGGGTTGGGTACCGCTCACCCTCGATCACCGATCGGCACCCCTCAGCACATCTGGTTCACACCCTGACGGAGGATGACGTGAGCGATCGCCACCGAGACGCTCGGCCTCGGCGGGCCCGCCTGACTGTCAGGTATGGCGGCCGGTGCCGCGAGGCTCACCGGCCGCTGCACCTGATCAGGAGCGTGAGTCGTAGTTGGTGTTGCTGCTCTCGCGGTGGTTTCTAACTCGTATTGATCGAGTGGCAGCAATGCCTTGACCATGAGCCGACAGGCACTGTGCGCTCAGCGTCAGGGGCGAGGGTGGTACGCGCTGGCGTAGCAGTTGCCGCCGATCACGCAGCCGTAAACCGTCACCCCGGCGATTGGGAAGTTCCCATCCCAGCGGGTGTTCCAGTTCGCAGCGTTATCGCACCCGTTGTGGTTCTCGCGCCTCTGGGTGTCGAGGTGTCCGCCGTACGCCCAGTGGAGTCGCAGATGTATGCTCACGCCGCGTCCGTCGCAGGCGGTGTCACGGACGCCGAGCTCGATGTTGCTCAGGGAGTAAGGGCTGTCTGACCAGTTCCAGTCAGCTCTCGCCCGCACCCCGGGACCCTCGCCGATCACGTCGGCTGAGGCGGCACTGCTCAGCCCCATGACCGCTGCCAATGTCATGGCGACGACGATGGCTACACGGCGGGACCAGGTCATGCCGGGTCCTCTGCGTGTCTTCGGTTGCCGATGGGTCGCTGGTGCAGTCATCTGCATTGCCTCCTCGGTGATTGAGCACGTCGTGCCCTAACCGCTGCAAGCGGCTAGGGTTCGGCCGTCACTGGATGCATAGCTGTCATCACTCTACGCGACGATGGTCGATGCGTCGATCGACCCTGGATGGATCTCGGAGCCACGATGGGCGGATCAGGTCGAGCAGATCCGGGCTGATTGTGTTTGAACTGGTCCCGCTTTCAGCCGGTCCTCCTTCGCGGTGCGAACGAGGACCGGTATCCGCTGCGGTAGCCGCTGCGGCGAGCCGGGGCTTGGCCGCAGGACGCCGTAGCACCGCTCCCGCAGAAAGACCGTGACGGCAGCCCCTGAACGGCGAAGATGGCGGATGGGATCGGCGACGCCGGCTCCATCTCGCCGTGGAGCCGACGGCAGCGTCAGAGACGCGTGAGATCGTGGCAGGGCGTTGCGCACCGCCTGGATCTGAATCCGAGGAGGACCATGTCGGGGGACGTCACCGTCGATCTCATCCGGTCGTTGGTCGAGGCCATGGACGGACCGTCGCTGGTCAGGGAGATGCGCGGGCCCGTGGCGGGCTGGGACTCGCTGGCGATGATCCTGGAGTTCGGCGAAGGCTATCGCAGTGTGCACGGGTACGCGTACTCGCCCGACGGCGTCATCACGGCCGTGGCCTGTGACTGGTCGAGCATCGAATCGGCGGTCCAGGCGTACCTGGGGAGCCACTACCAGCCCGGTGATCTGCTGCCCGTGAAGATCCTCGTGCAGTTCGACCGGACGACCGGCAGGTACCAGGTGACGTTCGAGGACACGGACCGGGAACGCTGGACGGTGAAGCCGGCGAACTACCGGGAGATGCGCGAAGCGCTGCGCCCGAAGTTCGCCTGACACGGTCGTAGCCTGGGCGCCGACGTCGACCGCCGTCCTCGCCCTGTGACTCTCCTAGCTGAGCGTCCTCCCTGTCTCCATGGTGGGCGGTGCCGTCGGGGCAGGCACCTCGGCCGTGGGGGTGCACTCCTCCTGTTGCGGGCGGGAGCACCGCATCAGGTTCTGCGGAAGTACCGCCTGCATGCGTGGCAGTAGCTGCCGCCTGGTCGTGTATCGAGCGTGGCCAGCAGCGTACCGACCGGTACCTGGTCGTGGATCTGTCCGCTGCTCCGGGGTACGTCGTGGTAGACCTGACTTGGCAGCCCGTACACGCCTGCTGATCGGCAGCTCGACGCTGATCGATCCGACGCGGAGCGGCTTGGCGGATCATGTCGGACACGCCGATGGCCGTCCGGTGCCGGGAGGCCGCTGTTTGTGCGATCGCGGCGCGGGTATCCGCCGGGCCTTGGCGGTTGAAGGGGTCGCCAGCGTCGAAGGGGTTCGGTCGTGATCGGTGCCGTGCAATTGGTCGCCATCAACTACACGCAGGCGGAGCTGCCGAGAGAGCTGGCCAACGCGATCAACCTGCTCCGGTCGAACCCCGCCGTCAGGCTGCTGGACGTGTACGCCGCCTCCCGGGCCAGGGACCGCACCATCAGCGAACGTTCACTCGCCGGCGTCATCGACGGGAGTGGTGAAGTCCTCGGGGGCGAGATCATCAGGAATGTGTTGAGGTCCGCCAGGGCGCGGAGGGTTCGCTACTCCTACACGACAGATCTTTCCGGCTTCCTCGTGCGGGGAGGCCCCGTCATCGACCTCTACGACAGCCTCCCGCCGGGCACGAACGCCGTCCTCCTGCTCATCGAGCACAGGTGGTCGCAGCCGCTGGAAGATGCGATGCGCAACACCTCCGCCTCCCCCCTCGCCGACGGCTGGGTCGGCCGCGAGGAACTCCATGAAGCCGGGTACACCATGAACGACGTCCCCGCCTGACACGGAGTGTGGGTAGGGGGCCGGCTCGGTCGCGGCGCTACCCGGAAGGGAAGGGGCCACCGCGGGTTCCCCCGCACGCGGACGGGCTGCGATACGCGCCGGCGGAGTGGACGCAGTTCGTCGGCTGGCTGCACGCATCGGCCCGCAGCGCGACGACCAGGCGGTACGGGTGCTGTTCGGGGCCGGCGACCCGCCCGCAGTACTTCCACGGCCGGCTCCGCGTGGGAATTATCTTTGCGCTGATCGTCATCGGGTACTCCAGTGAACGGCACCAGCAGGAGGTCTGGCCGCCGTTCAGCGACGAGGAGACGTTCCGCCCTGGGCCGTCGTCGACGCGCACGCGCCGCCCGGCGGGGTCTGCCCGGTCTGCCGCCGTGCCCGGCGCTGCTGGCCCCAGGTCACGCGCCGTCGAGCGCCTGATCCCGTCCGACCGGTACCACCACCCCCGCCCCGCCGCAGACGACCGGCCCCCGCCAGACGGCCGGCGTACCTGACCAGAGGAGACAAGGATGAAGTGGATCCGACCGCAGCGCAGCGACAACAGCTCCCCGAACTGCGTGGAGGTCGCCACCGATGGTGCCGGCAACCGGCACGTCCGCGACAGTAAGAACCCGGCCAGCCCGGTCCTCACCTTCACCCCGGACGAGTGGTCCGCCTTCGAGGAGAGCGTGCGCGACGGCCAGCGTTTCTGATCCGGCATGCGACCGCCCTCCGACCGCCTCGGTCGGGGGGCGGTGCGGGCTTACCCGACTCGCCGGCGGGCGACCGGCTGACCGGGTCGGCGCGGCCACCTCCAGCCGCGGTGGTACCCGAGGGCGGTGGGAGGCGAGATCGGTGGGCCACCGCCGTCCGGGCCGGGCGCGCGGTCGCCCCGCCACCGGACAGGTGGCGGGGCGCTCTGCCGGTGCTGGCGGTGGAGGTGGAGGTGGAGGTGGTCAACACTGGAGCCGTTGGCTCACGGGAACATCCGCCGGCCGGCTCACACCGGTCGGTAGTCTCGTGAGCCCATTGACTACGGTGCATTGCAGCATCCTGTCGGTGAGTGCCTTGGCCCCGCGCAGGTCCGCGTCACTCAGGTCCGCGCCGTGGAGGTCTGCGCGAGTCAGGTCCGCGCCGCGCAGGTCCGCGCCGTTGAGGTTCGCGCGGCGCAGATCCGCCTCGAACAGGCTCGCACCGTACAGCTCCGCGTCGTCCAGGTTCGCGCCAGTCAGGTTCGCGCTACGCAGGTCCGCGGCGTGCAGATCGGCGCCGTGCAGGTCCGCGCTGGTCAGGTCCACGGCACCCAGGTCAGTGTCACTCAGGTTCGCGCCGATCAGGTCCGTGCCGCTCAGCTGCCCTCGTGCCAGGGACAGGTCGGGCAGGGACAGTTGGGTGCCGGTGAAGTCGAGCTTCCCGGCCGGATCAGGGTTCGGGCGACGACCGAGCACGGTGACCGCAGCGCGTATGTCCTCGGCCGATCTCGGGGCCTTCGAGGCGGAGATCGCTCCGGGCGGGCGGGGAACATTGGTGCGAACGAAGGCGCACAGAACCTCGATGATGGTGAGCGCGTCGTCGGGTGAGTCTTTCATGATGCGTTCGAGGGAGTAGATCCCGCCGAGTCTGATGCTGAGCTTGTCCGGGCCAGCCTGTCCGAGCTGGTCGATCGCCCGGTTGAAGCGGTCGGCGATCTGGCCCGCCCTGCTGAGCTTGATCTGGTTGTCGGTCTTCCTGGAGGTGTCGATCGAGAACCAGAGGGTGAACAACACGGCGGCGACGGCGGCCAGTGCGGTGACGATCTGGGCAGCATTCTGGGCGCCGCTCTGCTGCTGCGGTGGAAGCAGGACGACCGAAGCGGGGGCGCGGTGACGCCGTCGCGGTCCGGGTACGCGCTGGCCCGGGGGAGTCTGCGGAGTGGTGGAGCCGGAGTCCCATGCCGTACGGACGGCAGCGAGTCGATCGCGAAACGTCGGCATGGTGGCATTAGACAGGGACGAGGCAACCACGTCGGTGACGGTCCCTACCGTGTCAGCTGCGGAGGCGTTCGAGCCCGTCGAGGAGCAGGTCGAGGGTGAACTCGAACTCGACCTGGCTGTCGCACCAGCCAAGTGTGGGGTCCGTGACGGTGTGGGCCTCGGTGGTGATCATGACCGTCAGGTGGGGTAGGGCGTCGGCCATCGCGGCCAGGTCTGCCTCCGCCGTGTCGACCTGCGTGGTTCCACCGGCCGACGCCGGGCTGAATATCTCCTGGACGAACCCGAGCGGCATGCTGCCGAACGCGTGCAGCGCCCGGTGCGCGAGATGGTACGAGAACCCGGCGCCGACGAGGGTGCCGACGATCCCGTCGTAGTAGGCGTAGATGCCGGCCGGGATGGTTCGGCGTGAACCCAGCAGCCCGGGTGCCCACGGGTGACGCAGCATGACCTGACGTGCCGCGAGGAACTGTCGCCGCAGTCGGGTACGCCAGTCCTGGTCACCGTCGCGGTCGCCCAGGCGGCCGACCGCGGCCTCGACCTCCGCGATCACGGTCTCCACGACGCCGTCGAGCAGGGCCTCCTTGGCCGGCAGATGGTAGTAGAGCGACATGGCCTCGACACCGAGGTCGGCGGCGAGGCGACGCATCGTCAGCGCCTGGATCCCCTCCACATCCGCCAGCACGACCGCTGCCGCGAGCACACGCTCGCGGCTCAACGGCTCCCGATATGTCCTTGCTGCCACA
Source organism: Micromonospora sp. NPDC023956 (assembly GCF_040639195.1). Lineage (NCBI taxonomy): Bacteria > Bacillati > Actinomycetota > Actinomycetes > Micromonosporales > Micromonosporaceae > Micromonospora > Micromonospora sp. NPDC023956. The sequence goes on along the minus strand of NZ_JBEZZN010000005.1, from coordinate 188,233 downwards.
GTCTTCCTCACCCCTGTTGTTACCTTACATCGTATGGTTGCCTTACGTGGTAAGGCTGTTGGTCGGGTCCGATCACCGGCACGAACCCGTACGGCCCCGAGGGAGCCACGATGCACGCGCTGATCCGTACCGCCCGGACGACCGGGCTGCTCTACCTGGGCCTCGCCGTCTCCGGCGGACTGGGGTTCCTGCTCGTCCGGTCGCGACTGTTCGCCCCCGGCGACCCCGGTACGACGCTCGCCAACCTGGTCGAGCACGCATCGCTGGCCCGCGCCGGCATCGCCGTCGAACTGCTCGTCGTGGTCACCCAGGCCCTCACCGCCGCCTGGTTCTACCGCCTGTTCCGTACCGCGGACCCGCTCGCCGCCAGCGGCATCGCCGCCTTCGGCCTGGTCAACGCGATCGCGATCCTGATCAGCGCGGCAACACTCGCCACCGCGGCCCAACTCGCGCTCGACCCGGTCGGCGACGCGGCGGTCACCGTTCACCTGCTCTACCTGGTCAGCGAGAACCTGTGGAACGTCGGAGGGCTGTTCTTCGGCCTGTGGCTCATCCCCATGGGCAGCTGCGTGCTCCGGTCCGGCTGGATGCCCCGTCCACTCGGCTGGATCCTCGTTGGCGGCGGCCTCGGCTACCTGCTCAGCGCGTTCCTCCGGTACCTCGCGCCGGACGCGCAGGTCCTGGCTGACGCGCTCGTCCTTCCCGCGACCATCGGCGAGTTCTGGATGATCGGCTACCTGCTGATCCGCGGTCAGCGCGGCCCCGTCCCTTCCGGCCGACGACCACCGTCAGCGACCCCGGGCCCGGTGCAGGAGGGCGAGCAGTCCGTGACCGTCGTCGACCACGGCATCCGGGACGACCTCGGGTAGCGGGGGTTCCCGATCGGTCCGGGGCGAGCGCATCAGGATCGCCGCGCGGGCGCCGGCCCGTCGGGCGCAGACGATGTCCCGGTGGACGCTGTCGCCGATGAACCAGCACTGCCCGACCGGTACGCCGATCGCCTGCGAGGCCCGGTGGGCCAGTTCCGGGTTCGGTTTCCGGGGTCCGGCCTCGTCGCTGTAGAGCTGGGCGGCGAACAGGCCGGACAGGCCGGCGGCGGTGAGGAAGTCCCGGTGCGCGGCGCCGCAGAGGGTGTTGCTGGCCACGGCCATCGGTAGACCGGCGTCCGCAGCGGCGCGCAGCGCTTCCGGAATCCCGGGCCGGACCGCCCATTGCTCCCGCCAGGTCAGGGCGTAGGCCAGCGGGGTGGCCTCCCGCTCGACGGCGGCCCGTGCCGCAGCCGGCCAGGTGCGGGTGACGAATTCGTTCCACATCTGCGCGTGCCCCAGCTCGACCGGGTCACCGTCTCGGCCGACCTCGTCACGCCACACCGCGTACGCCCGTACTCCGTCGCCCAGGTCCCGGGCGATCTGCCCGGCCGGTACCGCGTCGCCGACGAGCCGGGACAGCCGGCGCACCAGTTCCGGCGGGGCGTCGGGTCGGCGGGGTGCGTCGGCGAGGACGCCACCGAAATCGATGAGGAGCCCGGAGGGCGGACGAGGCATCCTCGCATCCTCCCGTATCGGAGGGGGAGGAGGAGGGGCGGAGCGGGACGGCGGGCGCCAGTGGTGAGGATTCTCCAGCTCTTCGGGCCGGGGTCCGGAGAACGGGTGATCCGCCCTCAGAATCATCCTGGGGTGTTTGAGGGTAATTGAGTCGGTATCATGTGATTCTCCAGTATGTTCTTTCCACAAGGGGGACCCATGGCGAGTCTCAGCCCGGCGGTCGCGCGCCGCGGACTCACCGCGATGGGCCGGTCGACTGCGGCGCTGGTCCTGGTCTGCGCGACCACCCTGCTGGTCGATGTGGTCGCACCCTCGACCGCGAGGGCGGAAACCGTGCCGGTGCCGTTGGGCTCCGCCGCCGACTTCGCGGTCCTCGCCGGCACGACGGTCACGAGTACCGGCCTCTCCATGATCACCGGTGACATCGGGGTCAGTCCGGGCACCGCCGTGACCGGATTCCCCCCGGGCCAGATCAACGGTGCGATCCACGCGAACGACGGTCCCGCCGTCCAGGCGCAGGCCGATCTGGCCGTGGCCTACAACAACGCCGTGGCGCGGACGACCACGGACACCATCTCGGGCAACCTCGGCGGCACCACCAGGAGCACCGGCGTGTACAGCTCCGTCAGCGGCACCTTCGGGATCGCCGGCACGCTCACCCTCGACGCCGAGGGCGACCCGAACGCGGTCTTCATCTTCAAGGCCGTCTCCACGCTCATCACCGCCGCCGACAGCACGGTGAACCTGGTCAACGGCGCGCAGTCGTGCAACGTCTTCTGGCAGGTCGGCAGCTCGGCCACCCTCGGGGCCAACTCCCTGCTGCGGGGCAACCTCCTCGCCTTCACCTCGATCACCGTCGGCGCGGGGCTGGTGGTCGACGGCCGGACCATGGCGATCAACGGCGCGGTCACCATGGACACCGACACGATCACCCGGTCGACCTGCGCAGAACCGGGAGAACTGTCGATCAGCGCGCCGGCGGCGGCCGACCTGGGTGGAGCCGCTCCCGGCGGTACGGTCTCCGACCACCTGGGACCGGTGACGGTGACCGACGAGCGTGGGTTCTCGGACGCCAGCTGGACCGCGTCGGTGGTCGCGACGGACTTCGTCACCACCGGCAGTCCGGTCCGGACCGTGCCCGGCGTCAACGTGTCGTACTGGTCAGGACCGGCCACTTCGACCAGCGGGAACGGCACCTTCACCTCGGGCCAGCCGACCCCGGGGGACGCCCAGACCCTCGACGTGCAACGCACCGCGTACACCCTCACCGACGGCAGCGGCGTCACGTCCGCCACGTGGGATCCCGTCGTCTCCGTCCGAATCCCTCTCACCGCCGTGGTCGGCGCGTACACCGGCACGGTGACCTTCTCCGTCGCCTGACGCGCCTCCCGGCAGGCCGGGGGCGTCCGGTGGGGACCCGGGCCAGCGTCCGATCGCCACGGACCGGCAGCGGCGGGAGGGCGGTCACCCGGGCGGCTCACGGCGTGGCGGTGGTCCGGATGACCGCCGGCACGCGTGCCAGCGGCGGTGGCGGCCGGACCTCGGCTAGGATTTCCCCTTTCTGAAGCGGCTGCTGAGACGAGGCGACATGCGGTGGCTCCGGCAAATGCTGGGCAGTAAGCAGGTTCAGCACGATCCGGGCCGGCAGGAGGCACTGCTCCAGGACGTCCGGCACCGGTTCGGCGCGCGCGTGCCGGCCCCGCCTGCCGAGCAGGTCGACGCGCTCACGCGGTTGCTCGACGGTGACGACGGCCTGTCCGTGGCGGCCAGGGTGCTGCACGAGTTCGCCGAGGACGCCCAGGCGGACCTCCTCGCCCAGGCCTACGAACTGCACCGGCGCACCGGTCGCCGGCTGATCGTCGACCGCCGGAACTACCGGCCGTTGTGGCGGGAGGCCGCACCGACGCTGCGGTGGTCCCTGTTCGAGCTGCCGTCCGGCTTCCACCCGTACGTGCAGGTGGCCGCCGCGGTCACGGTGGTCGGCACCGGAGCGCCCCGGTTCGTGGAGACGACCGACCCGAGGCCGGTGCTGACCCACCTGTTCGAGGTGCTCGACCTCACCATCGTCGGCTGGGAGTACAACCGGGTGCGGGTGGACACCGACGCCGCCACCCTGGCGTACCGGCTCGTCATGGCCGCCCGGGACATCCGCGCGGCGATGGGCGATCCACCCCCGTTGCCGCCCCCGGTCCGGGAGCTGATGCGACGCAACAACACCGTCGACGTTCTCGACCCGGCCGGCAACCGGGTGGTCGGCGGGTTCAACCCGGGCGCGGAGATGAGAGCGGCCCTCCTGGCCTGAGCGGGCCGAGCACCTCCGGCGAGAGGATGCCGAGTGCCACCGCCGGACCGGGCCTGGGTCGCGGGACGGCCGCGGAGGGCCGGTGCCGCGAGCCGACACCTTGTCGGTCTCTGCCATGCTCGGAACGGTGACCACTGGCCAGCCGCGCCCACCGCGTAGCCACCGCCGCCGCCGGAACCGGCTCGTCCTCGTTGTCCTGGCGCTCGGCGCGGTGGCGGCCCTGGTCGCCGTCGCTGTGGTCGTCGTGCCGCTCGTCCGCCCGCCGGGCCCGCGTCCGCTCTTCCAACTCCCGGTGGCCTGCGGTGAGACCTGGCAGCTCGGCACCTACCCCGGACACGACGACTACGACGTCGATCTGTTCCCCATCGAGGGGCAGGCGTGGGGGAGGCCGGTGCTGGCGTCCTACGGCGGCACGGTCACCGTGGCGGGGGTCAACGGGTCTCTGGGCGGCCGTACGCCGCAGGACCCGGACGGTCCGCGCGGGCGGGGCGGCGGCTACTGGGTGAAGATCGACCATGGCGGCCGGTGGGAGACGCAGTACCTCCACCTGCTCGAAGCGCCGATGGTCGAGGTCGGTCAGCGGGTCGAGCAGGGCCAGCAGATCGGCAAGGTCGGCAGCACCGGCAACTCCGGTGCCCCGCACCTGCACTACGAGCAGCGGCGGGGCTGGGAGAAGGTGGAAGCCCACTTCGACGGGGCGCCGTCCGGCATCACGCACGACGACACCGAATACACCGTCAGGCGTACCAGCAACAACTGCGTCGGGTAGCCCCGGCGGCCGGAGGCGGGCGGTCGCCCGGTGGCAGGGCGTCCGCTAGCCGGGCAGTCTCCGTACGGCCAGCAGGGCGATGTCGTCGGCCGGGTGCTCGGCGTCGAGGGTCGCCATCACGGTCGTGCAGACGGTCTCGGCGGGGCCCAGCGCAACGGCGGCCAACAACCGGTCGACCCCGGCGTCGTACAGTTCGCCGCGCCGCTCGACCAGCCCGTCGGTGTAGGAGACCAGGACCGCCCCGGGCGCGAAGTCGAATCGGGTGCAGTGCCGGTGCGGCGGCCGGCGTCCGGTGCCCAGCGGGGGGTCGATGGGCACGGGAAGCACGGTGTTCGGCTGGTCCGGTACGGCCAGGACCGGGCGGGGATGCCCGGCCAGGGAGACGTACAGGGTCGAGCCGTCGGGGGAGATCATCACGTACAGCGCCGTGGTCAGGTTGCCGGCCTCGAAGTGGATCACCTTCCGGTCGAGCAGGGTCAGCGCCTCCGCCGGGTCCGCGCAGACCAGGGCGTACGCCCGCAGGGCGCTACGCACCCGGCCCATCACCACCGCCGACTGAAGTCCGTGACCGGACACGTCACCCACGACCATGCCCAACCAGCCCGAGGGGAGGGTGAAGACGTCGTACCAGTCCCCGCCGACCCCGGAGGCGTGACCCGGCACGTACCGACCGGCCAGTTCGAGCCCCGGCACCTTGGGCAGCTCGGCGGGGATCAGGCTGCGTTGCAGCGCCAGCGCGGCGTTCTGTTCCAGGCTGTTCGCGCGGGCGGGGAGGGCCAGCCGGACCCGGTCGGCGGCCAGTTCCAGCAGGCGGATGTCGTCGGGGCTGAAGCGGCGCGGCGTGAGGGTGCCGACGTGCAGGACGCCGACGAGTTCGTCGTGGGCGGTGATCGGCACGCCGAGCAGGGACTGCACACCGGTGTTCAGCAGGACCGGATTGACGACCCGGCCGGCGGTGACGTGCTCGATCACCACCGGTTGCCGGGTGAGGGCGATGCTGCCGGCGAACCCCCGACCGACCGAGATCCGGAAACCCTGTCGCACCTCCTCCTCCAGGCCCCGAGCCGCGGTGGCGACCAACTGCCGGGCGCGTACGTCGAGCAGGAGGATGGCGGCGGTGTCGACCTGGAGCAGGTCACGGACGCGGTCGAGGAGCTCGTCGAACAGGTCGGCGGCGTCGAGGCGGGACAGCGTGGCGTCGGTCACCGCCTCGAGGCGGCGTAACCGCTGCTGATCTCCCAGATCGTCCTCGCGAACCACCCCCGGATCGTAGTTGCACCGCCGCACGCTTCGCCCGGACGGCCCCCTTCGGAAACCCGCCTGCGCCACGGGAAGCCGACGTCCCCTCGCCGAGGGGCTGCCCGAGGCCCCCGGACCGGGCGCGGTGCACACCGCCACCGACCTCACCACGCCACGCCGGTGGGCGGCGGTCGTCAGGGGACGGGGGCCAGGGCGGCGGCTGCGGCGGTCAGGCCGAGGAGGCAGGTGAGGGCGGCGACGGCGGCCAGCCGGCCGGGCCGGGGCCGGACCGACGTCAGGCTCGCGGTCGCGGTGCTCTGCCGCAGCGGTACCACGCGTCCCGCGAGGCCGACCGCGAACGCGCCCAGCGTCGGCACCAGCACGGCGGGGTAGGCCCAGCCGCCGAGCAGCGGTACGAGCAGGCGTGCGCTGACGGCGGCGGCCACCAGGAACGCCGCCGCGGTGCGCCGCCAGGCGAGCATGGTCCGTTCGAGCTGGAGACCACGGTCACCGCTCCCGCCCGGTGCGGGCGGTCGAGGTGTGCCGGGGTGGGTCACACCAGGAGCCCGATCAGGATCAGCGCGCCCGCGATCACCAGGCCCAGTCCGAGCGGCACGGCCAGCGTGGGCGGCGGCAGGCTCCGGCCGAGTCGCAGGGCCGCCTCGGTACGGAGCCAGCCGAGGAACGCCTGGACCGGTGCCGCCGCACCGAGCAGGATCAGGACGACGGCCGCCGCCCGGCGTAGTCCGGGCGCGATGGGCAGGGTCAGCGCCTCCAGGGCGACACCGGCGGCGAAGAGCGCCAGCGAGGTGCGGATCCAGGCCAGGAAGGTGCGCTCGTTGGCGAGGCTGAACCGGGGATCGGGGTCGACGCCCCGGTCGAAGACCCGGCCGGGCCAGCGGCGGGGCGGGCCGGACGGGGTGCGGTTGTCGTCGGTGCCGCCTACCACAGCGCGGTCACTCCCTTCCCGGCGGCGATGACGCTGCCGATCAGTGCCAGGGCGACGACCCACCGCCGGGCCCGGTCCTCGGGCAGCCAGCGGGACAGCACCTGGCCACCGGCGAGGCCGACGGCCATCGCCGCGACGCAGGCCAGCAGCAGCGGCCAGGACAGCTCCGGCGGGCCCTTGGCGGCCAGCGAGAGCACGTTGGTGACCAGGCCGACGAGCTGCACGGTCGGGACGAAGCTGCGCTGTTCCCAGTTGGTGCTCAGCGCGTAGACGGCCAGGGGCGGACCGCCGGTGCCCGCCGTGGTGTTGAAGAAACCGGAGGTGAAGCCGGACAACAGCGGCCCGCCCCGGCGACGCAGGAACGGCACCGGGTTGCCGTGTGCGACCCAGGCCACCGACGCCGCGGTGATCGAGCCGACGCCGATGAGCAGCAGCGGACCGGGCAGGACCGTCACCACCCAGGCGCCCAGCGGGACGGCGACCAGGACACCGGCGATCATCTCGACGGCCAGCCGGCCCCGCAGGGCGCGCAGGGTGGTGCACAGGACGGCGACGTTGATCACGGCGGAGAGCAGGTTCGCCAGCACGACGCCGGAGAACGGGCCGAGGATGATCACCAGGAAGGGCGCGGCGACCAGTGCGAAGCCGAGCCCGGTGGCGCGTTGCATGGCCGCCCCGAGAGCGACCGCCGCCACCGCGAGGACACCGCCGAGGCCGGTCACCGGGTCAGCGGGACACCGCGTCGTCGACCACGTCGCAGAGGCGGCGCAACCGGTCCACCGAGATGGTCCGCAGGTCCTCGGCCATCGTCGGGCTGCCCACGACGGAGGCCCAGATCGCCCGCCCGGCCAGGAAACCCGAGGCACCGGCCCGGCAGGCGAGGCGCACCGCGTCGGGGAAACGCTCGGCCGGTACGCCGGAGGAGAGCACCACCCAGGGCCCGGTGATCGTCTCGGTCAGCTTCGCGCAGCCGGTGCGGATCTCCTCGTCGGTGCCCTTTCCGGCGGTGGGGACCTCGGCCTTGTAGAGGTCGGCACCGAGCGAACCCAGTTCCCGGGCGGCGGCGAGGATGCCGGCGTCGTGGTCGAAGGAGCCGCCGTCGCGGGGGCCCCGGGACACCGGCTCGATGATGCTGACCAGCCCGTTGTCGCGGCACCGCCCGACGAAGTCGGTCACCAGGGAGATCCGGCCGGCGGGGTCCTCGTCGGGCCGCCAGAGGACGAGCAGCTTGAGGGCGCGGGCACCCTGGGCACGTACCGTGGCGGGCTCGACCTCGTCGTCGATGGCGACGTCGGCGACGAACTCGGTGGCGCTGGCAGTGAAGCGGTCGGCGGCGGCGATCAGGGCGCAGCCGGGGTCGACGGCGTTCGCGGCGAGGACGGCGTCCCAGGCGAACTGCCGGTCGACCAGGATCGCCGAGGCGTACGGGCTCAGCGCGCGGGCCGCCGCGACCTTGAAGTCGGTGATCTGCCCGTCGGTCACCGCCTGGTCCTGCGTCGCGGCGAACATCGCCCGCAGGGCTTCCCGTTGGTCGACGGCGAGCATGGCGTAGCCGCCGGAGGGGCGCGCCAACACGGTCGGCGACGCGGTGGAGATGGTCATGGATCCTCCCCAGAGTTACCAGAAGATGTTGGGAACCTACCATCGTGTGGTAACTGACGAACAGGCGTCGGGGTGCTCTAAACTGCCGACGGACCCCGTGGGGCGATCGGTGGGAGGCCCGGCGTGAGCGTGGAGACGGCTCGGTACGAGGGCGCCCCCCGGCGCCGGACGCAGATCATGGCCGCGCTGCGCCGGGCGGGTTTCCTGTCCGTGGCGGAGCTGAGCACCCAGCTCGGCGTGTCCCAGATGACCGTCCGCCGGGACCTGCGCCAGCTCGCGGAGGCCAACGAGGTCACGCTCGTCCACGGCGGGGTGAGCCTGCCGCCGGGCGGCGCCGCCGGTCCCGGGTTCGCCTCCCGGGCGCAGACCCACGCCCGAGCCAAGCAGGCCATCGGGGCCGCCGCCGCGCGCATGGTGCGGGCCGGCGACACCATCGGCATCGACAGCGGCACCACGGCCGCCGAGGTCGCGCACGCCCTGCCGGCGGAGTTCGACGGGTGCGTGGTCACCCACTCGGTGCCGGTGCTCGGGCACATGCTGTCCCGGCCCCGGGCCCGGGTGATCGGCATCGGTGGTGAACTGCTCCACGACAACCAGGCCCTGGTCGGCTTCGGGGTCCGGGACCTCACCCGCCGGCTGCGGATCCGGATGCTGTTCCTCGGCGCCGGTGCGGTCGACGAGCGCGGCGTCTACGTGCGCTCCGAGATCGAACTCAGCGCCAAGCACGCCCTGATGGAGATCGCCGACGAGATCGTCCTGCTGGTGGACGGGAGCAAGCTGACCTCCGCCGCCCCGGTGCAGGTCTGCGAACTCGACCGGATCGACACCCTGGTGGTCGACGTGTCGTTGCCCGAGCCGGTCGCCGGGGCGGTGCGGCGCAACGGCATCCGGGTCGTCCCCGCCTGACCGTGCCCCGCCCCGCGTAGCCCCGCCCCGCGCGGGCGCGCCCTGCTCCCGCCCTCGCCTTCGCCCCCGCCCCGCCCCGCCCCGCCCTCGCGCGCCCCGCTCCCGCCCTCGCGCGCCCCGCTCCCGCCCTCGCGCGCCCCGCTCCCGCCCTCGCGCGCCCCGCTCCCGCCCTCGCGCGGGCCGCGTCCCGCGTAGCCGCGCGCCGTTTCGGCGACGTGATGGTGTTGGGCGGCTGCGTAACACCCATGTCGCCGAACCGGAGTCGATCAACCGGCCGCGGGCAACCCGGAGTCGATCATCCGCAGCGGGTCAACCCCGGCGGGTCAACCCCGGCGGGTCATCCGTGCCGGGTCAAGCGGAGTGGGCCAACCGGGGGCGGGCCGGCTAGCGGTGGGCCAACCAGGGGCGGGGACCGCCGGCTGGGGGTTGTCCGGATCTGGTGCGTGGTGTCCGACCTCGTCGACCTCGTTGCCTGATCGTGGCGACCCGGTTTGTTTCCAGCTCTTGACCGCTCGGTGAACGACGGCTAGAACTGCATGCAGTTGTTCACAGGTGTGAGAGAGGACTCATGGGCTCCAGCGGAGAACTGCACCACCTCGCGGACCGGGTGCCGGCCCAGGGTGTGACCGCCGCGGCCGTCGTCGGGCCGGACAGCCGGGACCGGGCCGCCCGGACGACCGGGTGCCTGCCCGACGTCCCCGTCGCCGAGGTGCGCTGCCGGGTGTTCCGCGCCCGCCCCGACGAGCTGATCGCGATGTCCTTCGCCCCGCTCGGCCACCGGGTCATGGTCCTGGTGGAGGTGGTCCTCGCCGACGGCTCGGTCGGCGTGGGGGAGAGCTGGGCCAACTACCCGTCCTGGGCCTGGCGGGAACGGGTCGCCACGATCGACGAGGGCGTGGCGCCGCTGCTGGTCGGCACCCGGCCGGGCAGCCCCGAGGCGGCGCAGCGTGCCCTGTTGGGCAAGCTCGGTCCGTTGGGCCGCCAGTGGGGTGCCCCCGGCCCGATCCACCAGGCGGTGAGCGCGGTCGACATCGCGCTCTGGGACCTCGCCGCCCGGCACGCCGGTCGGAGCCTGGCGTCGCTGCTCACCGACGCGCCCCGTACCGAGCTGCCCGTCTACGGATCGAGCCTCGGTCCCGACGGCGTCGCGCAGACCGCTGCGCACTGCGCGGCGCTCGGCCTGACCGCGGTGAAGGTCAAGGTCGGCTTCGGCCACGACCGGGATCTGGCCAACGTCCGCACCGCCCGGCGGGTGCTCGGCGACCGGACGCAGATCTTCGCCGACGCCAACCAGGCGTGGGCCCTGCCGGAGGCGCTGCGCACGGTGCCGGCCCTGGCCGACCTCGGGGTCGCCTGGGTCGAGGAACCCCTCGCCGGGGACCGGCCGGCGGACCTGGACGAACTCGCCGCCCGCACCGGCATGCCCCTGGCCACCGGCGAGAACCTGTACGGCGCGGCGGCCTTCGCCCCGTACCTGGCTGTCGACGGGGTCGCGATCCTCCAACCGGACCTGACCAAGGTCGGCGGCCTCAGCGAGTACCTGACCGTGCTGCGGGCCGCCGAGGCGGCGGGGAAGACCGTCAACCCGCACCTCTACAACGGCGCGATCGCGACCGCCGCGACCGTGCAGGTGGCCGCGAGCAGCCCGGCGACCTCCCTCGTCGAGTGGGACGTGCGCTCCAATCCGCTGCGCCGCGCCGCCGACGCCCTCCTGACCGACCACGGCACGGTCGTCGTGCCGAACCGCCCCGGTCTCGGGATCGACCTCGATCCGGACCAGCTCGACCCGTACGAGGAGCAGCTGTGACCGACTTTTCCATCGTCGACGAGGTGTTGGCCGCCCGGAGCGGGGTGCGGATCGACACGGTGACCGGCGCGTCCGGACCGGTGCTGCCGGTGGTCGACCCCGCCACCGGGGAGGCCTTCACCGAGGTCGTCACCGGCGGCACCGCCGAGGCCGCCGGGGCGCTCGCCGCCGCCACCGCCGCGCTGCCGGCCTGGGCGGCGACCCCCGTGCCGCAGCGGGCCGCCACCCTGCGGGCGATCGCCGACGACGTCGAGGCGCTGGCGACCCGGACCGAGTGGGCGGAGCTGATCACCCGGGAGACCGGCAAGCGGCTGGCCGAGTCCACCGCCGAGCTGGGCCTGAGCGTGACGTACTTCCGCGTCATGGCGGACCTCGTCGAGCGGCAGGAGGAGCAGCGGCTGACCGTGGTGCCGCAGCACGAGCACCGGGTCGCCGCCCGGCCGGTCGGGATCGCGGCCGTGCTCACCCCGTGGAACTTCCCGGTTTCGATCCCGGCCCGGAAGATCGCCCCGGCGCTCGCCGCCGGCTGCCCGGTGCTGTTCAAGCCCTCCGAGCTGACCCCGGTCTCCTCGCTGGTGCTCGCCGCCGTCTGCGCGCGGCACCTGCCCGCCGGGGTGCTCGGCACGGTGCTCGGCACCCCCGCCGACGTGGTCGAACCGTGGCTGTCGGACCCGGCCGTCCGGGCGGTCTCCTTCACCGGCTCCACCCGGGTCGGCCGCCTGGTGGCGGCCCAGGCGGCACCGCGTTTCCTGCGGACCGTCCTGGAACTGGGGGGCTGTGCCCCGTTCGTCGTCCTGCCGGACGCCGACCCGCAGGCCGCCGCGGCGACCCTGGTCGTGGCGAAGTACCGCAACAACGGCCAGTCCTGCATCGCGGCCAACCAGATCCTGGTCGCCCGGGAGGTGGCCGCCGACTTCACCGAGGCGTTCGTGGCGGCCACCCGCGCGCTGACCGTCGGGGACCCCCGGGACCCCGGCACCGACCTCGGGCCACTGGCCCCGGCCGGCGACCCGGCGCGGATGGCGGAGCTGGTCGCCGAGGCTGTCGCCCGGGGCGCCCGCGCGGTCACCCCGGACGCCCCGACCCCGACCGTCGGGCACTACGCCACCCCGACCGTCCTGCTCGACGCGCCGGTGGACAGCCTCGCCATGACCAGCGAGATCTTCGGGCCGGTCGCTCCGGTGCACGTCTACGACGACCTGGACGCGGCGCTGGCGTTGCACCACGCGACCGGGTACGGGCTCGCCGGCTACGTCTGCGGCACCGACCTGGACGCGGCGCACGCGGTCGCCGGCCGACTGCACGCCGGCATCGTCGGCGTCAACACCGGCACCCCGAACACCCCGTGGATCCCGTTCGGCGGGCTCGGCGACTCGGGCCTCGGCTACGAGGGCGGCCGTCCCGGGCTGGAGGCGTTCCAGACCTTCCTGAGCGTCGCGTCCCGCCCGGCGGGGGCCTGACCGCCATGCGCCTGCTCATCGGCCAGACCGGGGCCCCGACCAGCGTCGTCAACGCCAGCCTGCGCGGCTTCCTCGACGCCGCGCAGGGCCACGACGTGCTCGCCCTGCGCGGCGGCCCGGACGGACTCGTCGACGGCCGGTTCACTCCGGTGACCCTCGCGGACGTGCCGGCGGAGTGGACCCGCCGGGGCGGCTCCTGGCTCGGTGCCGGCCGCCGCGCGGTCACCGACGACGACCTCGACGCGGCGGTGGCCACGCTCGCCGAACACCGCGTCGACGGGGTCGCGCTGATCGGCGGCAACGGCACCATGGCCCTGCTGCGGGCGCTCACCGAACGGGCCGAGCGGACCGGCCTGCCGTTGTGCACGGTCGGCATCCCGAAGACCGTCGACAACGACCTGGTCGGCGTCGACCACTGCCCGGGGTTCGGTTCCGCCGCGCGGTACCTGGGTGCGGTCGTACCGGATCTGGCCCGGGACCACGCGGCCATGCGGTCGATCGAACCGGTCCGGATCGTGGAGACCCTGGGCCGGTCGGTGGGCTGGCTGGCGCTCGCCGCGACCGGGCACCGGGAGGACCCGGCGCACGCGCCGCACCTGGTCCTGCTCCCCGAGGTGCCGTTCGACCGGACGGAGTTCCTCCACCGGGTCTCCGACACCCTCGACCGGCACGGCCGGGCCTTCGTGGTGACCAGTGAAGGGGCCGCCCGCGAGTTGACCGACGAACCCTTCGAGGCGGTCAACCACACCCGCATCCTGACCGGCGGCGTGTCCCGCCGGCTGGCCGCCCTGGTCACCACCGAACTGGGGGTCGTCGCCCGGGGCGAGGTCCTCGGCATGGTGCAGCGCGCCGCCGGCGCCCTGGCCAGCGGGGTGGACCGCCGGGAGGCGGCGGAGGCCGGCCGGTGCGCGGCGCGGCTGCTCGCCGACCGGGCCACCGGACTCATGGTCGGTCTGCACCGCGCCGGCACCGACCCCTACACCGTCGGGTACGACCCGGTGCCCCTGGCCGACGTCGCCGGCCGGACCCGACCCGTACCGCCGGAGTGGCGCACCACCGACCCGGCCGGACTCGACGACTTCCACCGATGGCTCGCCCCCCTCGTCACCGAGTGACATCCCTCGAATCGGAAAGGCACACCATGCGGCACAGGTACCTGAGCACGGCGCTCGCCCTGGCCCTGATCGGCGGGCTCACCGCCGGCTGCGGTTCGGACTCCGCCGGCTCCGCCAACGAGATCAACCTGATCATGTCCAACCACCCCTGGCAGCGGGCCATCGAGCCGTTGATCGACGACTTCGAGCAGGAGTCGGGCGTCACGGTGAAGGTCCAGACCTTCGCCGAGCAGCAGATGCGCGACAAGGTGCAGCTCAACCTCCAGTCCCGCAGCTCGAACATGGACGTGTTCATGACGCTGCCGTCCCGGGAGGGGCCGCAGTTCGCCAAGTCCAACTACTACGAGCCGCTCGACGAGCGGGCCGGCGGGGCGGCCGACTACAAGGTCGACGACTTCCCGGAGGCGGTCCGCGCCGGGATGACCGTCGACGACAAGATGATCGCCGCGCCGATCAACGTCGAGGGCGTGGTGCTCTACTACCGCACCGACCTGTTCCAGCAGTACGGCGTCACGCCGCCGAAGACGCTCGACGACCTGACCACCGCCGCCGCGGCGATCAAGCAGAAGTCCGGCGGCAAGGTGACCCCGATCGCGCTGCGCGGCCAGTCCGCGGCGCTGCCGTTCACCTTCGGCCCCTTCCTGCACTCCGAGGGCGTCGCGTGGACGAAGGCCGACGGAACGCCGAACTTCGACGACCCGAAGGCGATCGCCGCGATCGACCGCTACGCCACCCTGGCCCGCGAGTACGGCCCGCCCGGCGTGGTCAACAACACCTTCACCCAGTCCTCGGCCCTCTTCGCCGCCGGCAACGCGGCCATGGAGCTGGAGTCCAGCAACGAGCTGAGCAGCATCAACGACCCGAAGACCTCCAAGGTCGGCGAGAACATCGGGGTCATCGACTTCCCCGCCGGCTCCGCCGGTTCCAAGACCACCGTGCTCTCCTGGGGCCTGGCGGTCTCCTCGTTCTCCAAGAACAAGGACGCCGCGTGGAAGTTCGTCCAGTGGGCCACCAGCGCCAAGACCCAGATGGAGCTGACCAAGGCCGGCATCGCGCCGCCGCGTACCTCGGTCAGCCAGGACCCGGCCTACACCGCCACCCTGAACACCGAGACCCTCAAGCAGTGGAACGCCGCGCTGACCAAGGCACAGACCGACGGTGAGACCGAGGTCGGACCGGTCGGTGTCGCCGCCGCCGAGATGCGCAAGGTCATCGGCGACGCCGTGGGCAAGGTGATCCTCGGCCGGGCCAGCGCCGAGGACGCGGCCGAGGAGATCCAGACCGGCCTCACCCCGCTGCTGGCGAAGAACACCCAGTAGGGATCCCATGAGCACCGACACGATGACGACACCCTCGCCCGTCCCCCGCCCCGCTCCGGCCGGGCGGGGGGCGGGGGACCGCCGCCGCAGGCGGACCCCCGTGCATCCGACGGCCCGGGGGATCTGGCCCTTCGTGGTGCCGGCCGCCGTGGTCACCGCGCTGCTGGTCCTGCTGCCGATCGGGTACACGGTCTGGCTGTCGGTGACCGACCGGCAGTCCGACGGCACGAACGCCGGCTTCCTCGCCTTCGACAACTACGGCCGGATGTTCGCCGACCCGGCCTTCTACAACTCGCTGAAGGTCACCCTCTTCCTCTTCGTGGTCTGCCTGTTCGTGGAGACCCTGCTGGGACTCGCGCTCGGCTACGTGATGAGCCTCGACGTCCCCGGCCGGCGCATCTTCCAGGGGATGATGCTCATCCCGGCTATCACCGCGTCGGTGGCGGTCGGCCTGCTCTGGCTGCTGATCATGGATCCGAGTCTGGGCGCGGCGAACGAACTGCTCGCCGTGATCGGGATCGACCCGGTGGTCTGGCTCGGTGACCCGGCGATCGCCCCCTGGTCGATCGCCCTGGTGGACATCTGGCAGTGGACGCCGTTCATGGCCCTGATCATCGCCGCCGGAATCCGGTCGCTGCCCGAGGAGCCCTTCGAGGCGGCGTCGATCGACGGGGCCAGCGCCTGGCGTACCGCGTGGAACATCGGTCTGCCGCTGCTGCGTCCGGTGCTCACCGTCGCGATGCTGCTGCGCACCGTCGACCTCGTCCGCTTCTTCGACACCATCTACATCATGACCCAGGGCGGTCCGGTCGACGCCACGAACACCCTCAACGTGTACGGCTACAACGAGGCGTTCGTCGACCAGGAGCCGAGCTACGCCGCCACCCTCCAGATCGCCCTGCTGGTGCTGGTGGTCCTCATCGCCGCTGTCTTCACCCTGGTACGAAGGAGGGCCGCGAAGTGAGAAACGGCAGGCGACTGGTCGGCGTCTACGCCGCGTACGCCCTCTTCACCGTGATCTTCTTCGGTCCGGTGCTGTTCATGCTCTGGTCGTCCCTGCGGCGCAACGTCGACATCACCGGTTCGCTGTTCGACGTCACCTCGCCGCTGACGCTGGAGAACTTCACCAACCTGTTCGAGCGGTTCGAGTTCGGCCGCTACATCGCCAACAGCTTCATCGTCGCCGGCGGATCCACGCTGCTCGGCCTGGTGCTGGGCGCCCCCGCCGCGTACGTGGTGGTCCGGCGGCAGCTCAACACGCTGGGCTTCGTCACCCTGCTCGCCCGGATGGCACCGGGCGTGCTCTTCGTCCTGCCGCTGTTCGTGCTCTCCATCCGCATCGACGCGCCGTCGAACACCGGGCTCAACTACGCCCTGCTCATCGTGGCGCACCTGATCGTCACGCTGCCGCTCTGCATCTGGCTGCTGATCCCGTTCTTCGAGGACATCCCGATCAGCATCGAGGAGTCCACGCTCATCGACGGGGCCAGCGCCTGGCAGCGGTTCCGCACCGTCGTCCTGCCACTGGCCATGCCGGGTGTCTCCGTCGCGCTGACGCTCAGCTTCGTCTTCTCCTGGAACTACTTCCTGTTCGCGCTGGCGCTCGCCAACGACCAGACCCTGCCGCTGACCGTCATCGCGTTCAACTTCATCGGCCAGGGCTCCAACGACTTCGGTGGGTTGATGGCCGCCAGCACGCTCATCTCAGTGCCCGCCCTGCTGCTGACGATCTTCGCGCAGCGGTGGCTGGTGCGTGGAATCACCGGAGGTGCCGTCAAGTGACGACGTCCACCAGTATCCGTGCCCGGTTCCCGGGCGACGGTCGGATCGACTTCGACACGGTCACCCTCGGCCCGGTCGCCGAGGGCGAGGTACGCCTGCGGGTCGACGTCTGCGCCCTGTGCGGCTCGGACAAGCGGCTGCTGCGATCGGGCTCGACGGTGGTGCCCGGCCACGAGATCGGCGGCACCGTCGTCGAGGTCGGTGCCGGGGTCGACGTACCCGCCGGCACCCGCGCGATCGTCTACATCCCGGTCTTCTGCGGCACCTGCCGGCGCTGCGTCGCCGGGCGCACCAACCAGTGCCTGCGGTTGACGCAGCTCGTCGGCTGGCAGCGCGACGGCGGGTTCGCCGAGCACGTCGACGTACCCGCCCGGTGCCTGCTCCCGGTCCCCGACGACGTGCCGCTGACCACGGCCGTGCTGGGCCTGGACACCGTCGGTACCGCCGCGCACGCGCTGCGGCTGTGGCAGCGTGTGCAGCCCGACGGGGTGGACCGGGCGCTGGTCGTCGGGGCCGGTCCGCTGGGACTCGGGGTGATCTCGGTGGCCGGCGCGTTCGGCGTCGGCGCGGTCGACGTCGCCGACCCGCACGAGGGCCGGCTCGCCACCGCCGTCGCGCTGGGCGCGCGGGCCGCCGGGGACCTGGCGACCGAGAACCAGTACGACCTGGTCATCGAGGTGAGCGGAGCCACCGCGGCCCGGGAGACCGCGCAGCGGGTGGTGGCCCCGGGCGGGGCGGTGGTGGCGCTCGGCGAGTCCGACCAGCCGTACACCATGCCGGCGACGCCCCGCTGGCGGCGTACCGACTGCTTCACCATCCGCTCGTTCTACTTCCCCACCAGTGAGGTCGAGGCGAACTGGGACCTGCTGCGCGACTCCGGTGCGGCCCTGCGGGACCGGCTGACCGTCCCGCTGGCCCTCGCCGACCTGCCGGACGCCTTCGCCCGCTTCGTCGCCGGCGACTACCTCAAGCCCTGCATCGTCTCGGAGGACGCCCGATGAACCAGCGGCACCTGCTCATCCTCGCCGTGGACCAGCGGCCCTGGCTAACCAAGGCGCTCTACGGTCACACCGGGACCGCCACCGCCGCCCAGCGCGCGGCGATCTGCGACGGCAAGCACATGGTGGCCGAGGGACTGCTCGCCGCGCTGGCCGACGAGCCGCGCCTGGCCGCGCACGCCGGCATCCTCGTCGACGACACCCTCGGGCCGGGCGTGCCCGAGCGGGCCCGCGCGCACGGGGTGACGGTCAGCATGCCCGTGGAGAAGGGCGGCTGCGAGATCTACGAGACCGAACCGGCCGACCTGAGGTCCTACCTCGACCACCACCGACCCGACCTGCCGAAGGTGCTGGTCCGGTACAACGTCGAGGGGGATGCCGAGGGCAACCGGGTGCAGCGGGAACGGCTGGCCGAGGTCGCCGCCGCCACCCGGGACGCCGGTGGCCGGTTCCTGTTCGAACTGCTCGTGCCCCCCACCCCCGCCCAACTCGACCTGACGGGTGGCGACAGCGGACGGTTCGAGCGGGAACTGCGCCCCGCCCTGGTGCACCGGGCGATGGCCGAGATCCTCCAGGACCTGCCGGTGGACGTCTGGAAGCTGGAGCACCTCGACGCGCCGGAGCACTACCGCACCGCCGCCCGGATCGCCGCCGACACCGGGGGCGAGTGCATCCTGCTCGGCGCGAACGCCCCCGCGTCGCAGCTCGAGGGCTGGCTGACCGACGCGGCCGGCGCCGGATTCACCGGCTTCGCTATCGGACGTAGCATCTGGTGGGACGCACTGCGCGGACTGCTCGCCGGGGACCTGGCCCGTCCCCGGGCGGTGGCGGCGGTGGCCGCGAACTACCGGCGATTCGCCGCCGCGTTCCTCGCCGCGGTGCCGGACGGGCCCCAGCCACACGAGTGAGGACACCAGTGACGACACAAGTCCCGTCGGGGGCGGCGGCCCTGACGCTGCCGGTGCCCCCGACCGACGCCGACCTCCAGACCGGCGAGCGGGTGGGCGAGCTGATCTACCGCACCCTGCGGGACCGGATCATCTCCGGGGAACTGCGCCCCGGGGTGCGACTCAGCGTCCCGGCCCTGGCCGAGGAGTTCCGGGTCAGCCGCAGCCCGGTCCGCGACGCGGTGATCCGGCTGGTCCAGGACGACCTGGCCCGGGAGGAGATGAACCGGGGCGCGGTGGTGGCCCGGGTCGAGGGCGACGAACTGGTCAGCCTCTACGAGGCCCGGGAGGCGCTGGAGTGGGCGGTGACCCGGCTGGCCGCCGAACGCTACACCCCGGCGCTGCGCCGACGGCTGCTCGCCCTGCTCACCGAGCACCGGGAGGTCGCCGAGGCCGGGGACTTCGCCCGGCACCTCGAACTCGACGCGGCGTTCCACCGGGAGATCCGGCAGGCCGCGCAGAGCCCGGTGCTGACCCGGATGCTCGACGGCGTCCAGGGCCGGGTCATGATCGCGATGCGGTCGACCAGCCTCACCGGCGGCATGGTCCAGGCCGTCACCGAACACCAGGCCATCTTCGAGGCGCTCGGCTCGGGCGACCCGGACGCCGCCGGCGAGGCGGCACGGGCACACATCCGACGACTGAAGGAGTTGCTGCGTGCCGCCTACTGACACCGTCCTCGCCGTACGGTGCCACGGCCCGGGGGACGTCCGCGCCGAGCGGGTGCCGACCCGTCCCGCCGGGCCCGGCGAGGTGGCGATCGCGCCGCTCGCCGTCGGGGTCTGCGGCACCGACAGTCACATCGTCGGCGGCAGCTTCCCGGCAGCCCTCCCGGTGGTCCTCGGACACGAGGTCTGCGGCCGGGTGATCGAGGTCGGACCGGGCGTCGACCGGCTGGCCCCCGGTGACCTGGTCACCGTCGAACCGCACGACTACTGCACCACCTGCGTCTACTGCCGACTCGGCCAGGAACACCTCTGCGACACCAAACGGGGCTACGGCGTGCGCCTCGACGGCGGCATGACCGGGCGGATGGTCCTGCCCGCCCGGATCGCGTACCGGCTGCCACCGGGGACGCCACCCTGGATCGGGGCGCTCACCGAGCCGCTGGCCTGCTGCGTGCACGGCATGGACCAGCTCGACCCCCGCTCCGGGCTGCCCGTACTGATCTACGGCGCCGGTCCGGCCGGGGCGATGATGGTGGCCCTGGCCCGGTCACGCGGGCTCGCCCCGATCGTGGTGCTCGACCCCCGCGCCGACCGGCGGGAACTGGCGCTGCGGATGGGCGCCGACGTGGCCCTCGATCCGGGCGACCCGGAGAGCGCGGCGGCGGCCCGTGCCCGCACCGACGGCTTCGGCTTCCCGTACGTGGTCGACGCGGTCGGCTCGGCCCGGATCCTCGAGTCGGCGGTGGAGCTGGCGAGCCGGGGCGGGCGGGTCCTGGTCTTCGGGGTAGCCCGGCCGGAGGACGAGGCGCGGATCCGCCCGAACGAGATCTTCGCCCGGGAACTGACCATCGTCGGGGCGGTGATCAACCCGTACACCCACCACCGCGCCGTGGGGCTGCTGCCGACCCTCGGCCTGGACCGGCTGCGGCCCGCGTTCTTCGGCGTCGACGAGGTCACCCGGGCACTGCGGGCGCAGAGCGGCGGCGAGGCCGACAAGGTCTTCGTCGCCCCGTACGGCGAGGAGGCCGCCCGCAGCGCGGAGGACAGCCCCCGAGCGGAGCGGTAGCTCGCGCCGGGGTGGTGGCGGCAGACCCCCGGCGCGTCGAGAAGCGGTAGCGGGGAGCCCTGCCGTCACCCCTCAGCTGTTCACCGGGCGGCGGGCGACCAGGAAGACGTGGGTGACCGGCCAGTCCAGCGCCCGGCCGTCCGGGGCGGCCAGTCCGGCGACCGGGGCGAGACGGTTGGTGACGATCCAGTCGTTGCGGGTCGGGCCGCTCGCCGGATCGACCTCGAAGCCGACGTCGGCGAGGAGCGCCTTCCAGTCGGCGTACTCCAGGCCGCAGAACTGCTCCCGGGTCTCCGACAGCCAGTTGTCGGTGTAGTCCTTGCGGGTGAGGAAGTCCATCGCGTCACCGAGCGTCAACTCGACGACCGCCCCGGGTTCGGTGTCCCGCGAGCCGGTGTCCCGCGGGTCGGTCTGCCGTGCGTCCGTGTCCCGGGGGTCGGGCACGGGGCGGAAGGTGAAGGGGAACCGGTAGTCGACGGCGAACTGGTCCAGCCGAGCCCGGGTCGACAGTCCGCCGACGTGCGCCGCCACCTCGTCGGGGAGCAGGGACGCCAGGTCGGTCCGGGGTCGCGTCGGGTTCGCGCCGTCCGCGGTGGACAGGCGCAACCGCACCGTCCGGTCCCGGCCGTCCGGACCGCACACGTCGCTGTTGATCCACACCCCACCGGGTACGGTGTGGTCGTAGATGGCCTGCACGAACCGGCGCAGCGACGCCATCCGGTCACCGTACGACCAGATCTCGTGGGTCAGCGCGAAGGTCAACGTGGTGTCCACCGAGCGCGGCGCGAAGACCGCCCCGCCGAGCACGTTGCGGCGGTAGAAGAAGACGTTCGGGTTGGTGAAGAAGCCCTGTGCCTTCTTGTGCACGCACTCCTCGAACAGGTGCCGGGCCACCTCGACGCCGATCAGGTCGCTCTCCCGCAGCGCCGGCTCCCGGTCGGCCAACTCCAGCACGGCGCCCGCACCGCAGCCGACGTCGACGATCCGCCCCGGCCGTACGTGCTCGCGGACCGCCGACCACTTGCGCTCTGCGGCGTCGGCGAAGGCCTCGGCGTACGTCCGGTAGTCCCGGGTGGCGGTCAGCCCGCCCTCGTCGCCCACCACCGGGTCGTTGACCACCGCGCGTACCAGGTCGTCCAGCCGGTAGCGGCGGTACACGTCGACGGTCGCGGGGTGCGCCAGCTCCCGCCAGGTCGGGTCCCCGGCGGCCAGCCGCAGCAGCACGTCCCACGGCCGGTCCGGCGCCGGCTCCACGTCGGCCTCCACCCCGGCGATGGCGTAGCCGAGCCGCTCGTACATCGCGGCGACCTCCGGCGTGGAGCAGGCGACCACCGTGTCGGCCGGGGTCAGCTCCCGCCCGGTGGCCGCCGCCACGTTCTTCAGGGTCACCTCGGCGAAGCGGTCGGTCGCGGCGGTGTCGAAGACCGGAACCACCACCGAGCGGAGCCCGCCGAGCACGCTGAACCGCTCGATCGCCGCCTCGCGCCGGTGGTACGGGACCGGGTTGCGACGGGTGTTCTCGTGGTTGGCCGAGGTGACCGCCCAGACCACGGTCGCCCCGTCACCGTCGTCGGCCGTGGGGGCGTCACCGCTGGTCGCGAGTCGGCGGAGGTACTCGGCCTGGAACCGGGTCAGCAGGTGGTGCCGGCCGGGAAAGAGCACGTAGCGGGGCATGCGACGTTCCTAGCGGATGCCCGCCGGGTCGGCCCCGTCGGGGTGCCGGCCCACCCGGGGGCTGGGATCAGCTGTGATTTGATCACCCGTATGAGCCCCTCGCTGCCCCACTTCGGTGACGACTCGGTGCGGATGTGGGTCACCGCCCTGCCCCCGTCCGAGCCGGGCGAGGTGAACATCGTGCTGGGTGTCGACACCCGGGGCGGTGTCGACGAACGGCTGGCCTGCGATCTGTTCAACTACGGTCACGAGGGCGAGGAGGGCGTGTTCTACCTGCTCCCCATGGACCTCTGGGCCCGGGTCGAGGTCACCGGCGACCGGCTTGCGGTCCGGCTGGTGACCTCCCCGGAGCGCGTCACCGAGGCGGGGCGGCACCGCGACGAGGAGTTCCGCCGCGCCGTCGCGGACCTGGCCCGGGAGGAACTCCCGGACGGTCGGGTCACGGTGCTGCGCCGCGAGATCCGGATCGACCCGGCGGCCCTTGCCGGCCAGGTGGGGCTGCTGCCCGGTCCGGGTCACCGGGCCGAGCTGGGTCCGGAGGGGGAGCCCTGCGGTGACGATCTACGTCCGGTCCTGGTCCTCGACCACGTGGGGCCGGCGACGCTGGACCAGCTCCGCACGGCCCTCGCCGACGGGGAGGCCGGCGTCCTGGTCGTCGGCGCGGACTGACCGGGCCGGCAGGGTCACGGCGACACCACGCACGGTGGGTCCGTGTCGCGCCCTCCGGCACCCGTGGCTGCCGACTGCCCGGTGGGCGTGGGCTGCCCGGTTACCGGCGGGACAACGCTCCACGGATGCTGTGGAGCTGCCCGCACAGACGGGGCGCGGGGCCGCCACGGGTCCGCGCCCCTTTACCGTGGTCGACCTGACCCCGGTCGCGATCGGCCCGTACGTGGTGCCGCCGGTCAACCTCGACGAGCAAGGCGGTCGCGCACCGGCCGAGAACGTGGACCCCGGGGTGTCCGGCCGGAGACGGGGCGGCTGCCGCAGCTAGGGGCAGGAGGAGATCCCGAGCTGCTGCGCCCGGCTGAGGATCTCGTCGGAACGCCCGCCGTAGCGGGCCGTCTCGAAGCTGGCCTGCAAGCGATCGAGAGCCGACGAGGAGTCGACCTTCTGGCTCGCGCTGTACAGTCCCCTACCGCGCTCGTCGAAGAGCTTCAACCACTCCCGTGCTTCTTCGGCCGAGTAGGAGGGCGGCGGGATCTCCCGCAGTCGCGCGGCCAGGTCGGCATAGTCGTCGTAGTACCGTTCCAGCGTCTCGGCCAGCTTGGTGATCTCCGCCGGGTCGTTGCTCTGCACCTTGTCCTTGTCGATGTTCTCCATCGCCCTGACATGACCGACCAGCATGTCGCTCATTCGGGCACAGGTCGCCTCCACGTCCTGCGCCCACTGAGCCGGGGAACGGACCGCGGCTGAAGAAACCGACAGCTTCGCCGAAGGGGTCCGCGTCACGGACGGGGACGGCGCAGCTGTCCTCCCCGTGTCGTCCTGTCTCAGGACGACGAAGATCACGGCAGACACACCGAGGACCAGGACCAGGACCAGCAGCGACCAGTGCAGCGGAGAGATGTAGATGTTGGTCTGGGCGTTCGTGCCGCCCGCGTTGATCTGGACCCCCCGGGACCCCGGCAGGCTCAACCCGGGCGGGGACGTCTCGGACGGTCTGTCGGTGGACTCACCGTCGGGCCGATGGTTCACCGGGACCCGAAGGTGTTGCGCTGGGTGTTGGTGCCACCCGTGTTGACCTGCACGCCCTGGCTGCCGCGCAGGTCCAGCGCGACGGGCGACCCCGGCCCGCGCTCCTCGGCCACCGGGGGCGCGGCCTCGACCGCCGCCCGTGGGGAGGACGGCAGCAGGTACGGCGCGAGTAGTGCGAGTGCGGCGACCACACCTCCGGCGGCGCTCCCGAGCTTGTCCGCCCGGTCCAACCCGACCGACCAGAAGTGGACGACCAGCCCCGAAACGGCCAGACCCGCGGCACCTCGCCCTACCCACACCCAAACGGTCCTGTGACCCGGCATCAGTCATCCTCCGACGGCCAGCGCCTATCCGGTCGTCGATTGTACGAAGTGGAGACACCACGTGTCGGCAGGACAGCGTCGGGTGAGGGTGCGGGCGAACGAGGCGTGGTCGGGGCCGGGGAGAAGCCCGAATCCTCCCGGTGCAGCCGACGCGGCCCGGTCCCCGCCCGTACGGCGGTCGCACCGGAGTCTTACCGTCCCCGAACACGCCCCGGCTATCGTCGATCGAATGACAGAGCGGGAAGTGGTCGCCCATCTCCTGCGGCGGGCCACGTTCGGGCCGACCGCCGACGAGGTGGACCAGGCGGAGCGGGCCGGCGTCGCGGCCACGCTCGACCGGCTGTTCACCCGCCGCGCGGCGGGCCCCTCCCCGCTGCCGGACCTCGGGCCGGATCCGGCCGCGCAGCTCACCCGGGAGAGCGACCGCACCCAGCGCCAGCAGGTCAACCAGGAACGCCGGGCGCAGGTGCTCCGGTTGACCGAGTGGTGGCTGGAGCGGATGGTCACCGCCGACGACCAGCTCGACGAGAAGCTGCTCTTCTTCTGGCACGGCCACTGGGCGACCAGCGTCCAGAAGGTCCGCTCCGCCCCGCTGATGCTCCGCCACCTGGAGACGCTGCGCCGGCACGGGCGGGGGCCGCTGCCGCCGCTGGTGGACGCGATGGTCCGGGACCCGGCGCTGATCCTCTGGCTGGACGGCCAGCGCAACACCCGGAAGGCTCCGAACGAGAACCTGGCCCGCGAGCTGATGGAGCTGTTCACCCTCGGCCACGGTGGCGGCTACACCGAGGCGGACGTGAAGGACGGGGCCCGCGCGCTGACCGGCTGGGTGGTGGACCGCCGCACCGGCACGGCCCGGTTCGAGGCCCGCCGGCACGACCCCGGCCCGAAGACCATCCTCGGCCGGCGGGACGCCTTCGACGCCGGCTCGTACGCGAAACTGCTGGCCGACCGGCCGGAGACCGCACGGTTCGTGGCCGGCCGGCTCTGGTTCCGCTTCGCCGGCGCGGACGTGCCGCCGCCGGCCGATCTCGCCGGCCCGGACACGGTCACCACACTACGCCGGCTCCTCAGCGCGCCGGCCTTCGCGCAGACCCGGGACACCCTGGTCAAACAGCCGGTCGAGTGGCTGGTCGGCGCGTCGCGTCAGCTCGGCGTCCGGCCGTCCGCGTTGCCGGAGCCGCAACGGCGGCGACTGCTCGCCGGCCTGGCCGCGCTGGACCAGGTGCCCCTGCGGCCACCGAGCGTGGGCGGCTGGCCGGCCGGCACCGCCTGGCTGACCACCTCCTCGCTCCAGGCCCGGCTCCGCACGGCCGAGGCGCTGGCCGGCTCGACGGCCCCGGCGGTGCTGGCCCGGCTGTCCGCCGCGCCGCCCGACGGCCGGGCGGACGCGCTGGCCCGGCTGTTGGTGGTCGACCGGTGGAGCGACCGTACCCGGGCCGCGTTGACCCCGCTGGCGGGGCAGCCCCGCAAGCTGATCGCGGCCGGCCTGGTCAGCCCCGAGTACGCGGTCTGCTGACCGGGAGGAGAGGAGCACCGTGGACACCGTGACCCGACGGCGATTCCTGCTGGCCAGTGGAGTGGTCGGGGCGACCGCCCTGGCGGCCGGGGCCACCGCGTACCGCCTGGACGACCTCTTCGCCACCTCGGGCGACCGCGACCCGCAGGCCCGCACGCTGGTGCTGGTCACCCTGTACGGCGGCAACGACGGCCTGAACACCGTCGTCCCGTACGCGGATCCGGCCTACCGCGACGCCCGACCGGAGCTGGCGTACGCGGCGGAGGAGGTGCGGCGGCTGGACGACGAGGTGGGGCTCAACCCGGCGCTGGCGGGCCTGCACCGGCTGCACGGCGAGGGGCGGCTGGCGGTGGTCCGGGGAGTCGGCTACCCGAAGCCGGACCGCAGCCACTTCCGCTCGATGGACATCTGGCAGACCGCCGACCCGGAGCGCCCCGGCACTACCGGATGGCTCGGCCGGTGGCTCGACCGGGCCGGCGGCGACCCCCGGCTCGCGGTCTCCTTCGAGCCGTCGCTGCCGCCGCTGCTGGCCGGCGAACGCAGCGCGGGCGCGGCGGTGCCGGTGAGCGAGCGGAAGGCGGGCCGGGGGCTGCCGGAGTCGACGATGGCCGCGTTCGCCACCGCCGCGCCGGACGACAGCCCGGCCCGGGCCCGCGCGGCGGCCTGCTACGCCGACCTGCGCCGGATCGACGAGATGATCCGCGACGTCCGCGACGCCGCCGGTGCCGAGGAACCGGAGCAGGAGGGCGAGGCGGCCCCGGCCACCGCGACCGGCGGTGCGCGCACTCCGCTCGACGCGCAACTCGACCTGGTCGCCCAGTGTGTCGAGGCGGAGGTCGCCACCCGGGTCTTCTCGGTGTCGCTGGGTGGCTTCGACACCCATGCCGACGAGAAGCAGTTGCAGGAGGTGCTGCTCGGGCAGGTGGACCGCGCGGTCAGTGGCTTCGTCGACCGGATGGCGCGTACCGAGGCGGGCCGGAAGGTGGTGGTGGCGGTCTACTCCGAGTTCGGCCGGCGGGTGCGGGCGAACGCGTCGGACGGCACCGACCACGGCACCGCCTCGAACGTGCTGCTGCTCGGCTCCGGCGTGCGCGGCGGACGGTACGGCGAGGCGCCGAGCCTCACCGACCTCGACGACGGCGACCTGAAGTTCACCACCGACTTCCGGGACGTCTACGCCACCCTGCTGGAACAGGTCCTCGACACCGAGGCGGGGGACGTGCTCGCCGGCTGGCGGGGCCGGCTGACCGGCGTCCTCTGACCGGTCCGGCGCTCCGGCAGCGAACGGACGGGGGAGGACGGCCGGCCGTCCTCCCCCGTCACGTCGTCCGAGCGTGCCGGGGTTGGCCCGCGACCCCGTACGGACTGTCAGGGCTGGCTGGGAGTGATCAGGGTCTGGGCGGGTTGCGCGGTGATCGTGCCGGTGCCGGCGGTGGTCAGGTTCGACACCAGCCACGGGGTGACCGACGCCGCGCCGCCGACCGTCCAGAGGTCGGGCGTGCCGTTGCCGTCGATGTCGGCGGCGCGCAGGTCGAGGGCGACGTCGGTGTTCCAGTTCGTGGCCAGCTGGTACGCGGTGTAGGTGAGCTGGCCGGTGCCCTGGCTGAAGGTCAGGTCCGTCCACAGGTGAAGTGCGCCGGTGCTGCGGTTCCACAGGAACATGGCGGTGCCGCCGCTGAGCTGGGTGGTGGCGATGGTCCAGTTCTCCCAGTCGGTACCGCCGGTCGGCGTCAGCGCGGTGGTCCGGGTGGCGAGGAGGTAGCCGCCGGGCGTGAAGAAGTTCGGGTAGTAGGTGAGGTGGTGTCCGTTGGTCGCGTCGCCGCTGATCCCGATCAGGTCGGGAATGTCGTTGCCGAGCCGGCGGCTGTCCCCGGCGTTGGCGAGCTGGCGGGGCGAGTTGCCGTACTCGTCCAGCAACTGGTCCGAGATGATGGGCAGCTGGTTGCCGCTGAGCTGAGGGTGCAGCGGTGACCCGTCACCGGTGCCGCGCAGGATGGTGGCACCGCCGGCGTTGGTGCCGGTCGGGTGGTAGACGAGGACGTCCTGGAAGGACTCGCCGAAGAACCGCCCCGTGACGACCTGGCTACCGGTGAAGTCGCCGGGGTCGTACCCGCCGATGCCGTATCCCCGGATGCCGATGTTGGTGCTGGCCGGGTCGATGCCGGCCGCGCCGCCCCCGGTGGCGAGCCAGATCCCGGCCGGCAGGGTGTGGGTGCCGCCCACCGTGAGCAGGTCGGCGACCCCGTCGCCGGTGAGGTCCGCGTCGGGGGCGGCGGGGGCCGGATCGGAGTTGAACGTGATGGTGGCACTCTCCCCGGCGGGGCCACCCGTGAACAGGCCGTAGACGGTGAGCGTGGTGGTGAACCAGGTCGGCTTGACGGAGATGGTGGCCGCGCCGTTGGCGTCGGCCGGCACCTGCGCCGGTGGTCCGGCGTTCACCTGGTAGACGTACGCGTTCGGGGTGGTGTCGGCCGCATTGGTGATCAGGAAATCGGCGTACACGCCGACGGTGGTCGGCCCGCTGGGCGGGGTGATGACGGGGGCGGTGGGGACCGTTTCGGTGGCGCTTGCGCCCCTGGCCGGCGACGGCGGGTCAGCGGCAGCGGGTGGGACGGCCACCAGGGCGACACCGGCGACCACACCGACGAGAGCGGAGGACGCGACGCGCCAGGCGCGCCGGGACGGGTTGGGCTCGGGCATGGGTCAGGGGCTCCCCGTGGCTCGGCTGACGTGAGTGGTGCGAGTAGTCAACCAGTCGACCGGGAGGTCAAGGAAGGTCTGAAGCAACGGAAGGTCATCTATCTGATACTGGCCGTGCCCGGCTTGTCGGGGCTGCTCCGTCAGAACTCGGGCTTCCCGCCTTGCCGCTGGCGTAGCGCGCGGCGGAGGTTGCCGCCGTACACGTCCGCCGCCTCCGCCGGGGAGAGCCCGTCCAGGCCGACCGGGTGCAGGGTCTGGGTGAACGAGACGTGGTCGAGGCTGGGGGAGAAGTCCGAACCCCAGTAGAGGCGCTGCGGCCCGAAGGCGTCGAGCAGCACCTCGACGAAGGGGCGCGCGCTCTCGTGCGGCCAGGCGTACGACGGCTCGCTGACCGCGTACAGGCCGGAGAGCTTGACCCCGACGTGCGGTAGGGCGGCCAGCCCGAGCAGGGGCGCGAGCACCGAGGCCGCGGTGTCCCGGTCCGGCGGGGTCGGGTGCGCGCCGGGTAGGCCGAGGTGGCTGACCAGCACGGTGCAGCCGCCGAGGGCGGCCAGTGCCGGGCCGAGCTGTCCGGTCGCGGCGGGGGTGGCGTTCAGGCTGAGCACCGCCCCGACCCGGTCCAGGTCGGCGGCGGCGTCGCCCAGCCAGTCGGCGAAGGACCGGCTGGCCTCCGCGTCGGCCAGGTAGGCCGAGATCCCCACGAACCCCGCCGCCCACCAGCGGTCCAGGCCGTCCGTCGGGCCGGACGGCGGGACGTACGCGACGGGAGCGATCCAGTCGTGCGCGGCGGCGAGCGCGGCCAGGTGGTCGTTGTTGCCGGCGAACTCCGGCGCGCCCTCGTAGCCGACGACGAGCGCCCGGTCGATGCCGTGCGCCCGGCGCAGCGACTCGTAGACGACCAGTTCGTCCCCGCCGGCCGGGGACCGTCCGTAGCGGCCCGGATACCCGGCCGCGAACAGGTGCAGGTGTGCGTCGGCGCGTTCCATGGCCGGACCCTAACCCACTCCGACCAGGCCATTGACGTGGGAGGAGCGCTCGCTTAAGTTCTTGTCTCAATTAGGTCCGGATTATCGGCCGGAGGCGAGGAGTGAAGCCGCGTGGCGCAGGCGCACGAGCACGTTGACGATCTGGTACAGCTGCGCCGGCAGCTCCACCAGCACCCCGAGCTGCGGTTCACGGAACACCGGACGGCAGTTGTCCTGGCCGACCGACTGGCTCCCCTCGCCCGGGTTCGGACCGGAATTGCCGGCACCGGTCTGCTGGTCGAGATCGATGGGTGTGCCCCCGGACCCGCGGTGCTGCTTCGGGCCGATATGGACGCCTATCCCGTCCAGGACGCCAAGGAGGTCGACTACGCCTCCGGCAACCCCGGTGTCTGCCACGCCTGCGGACACGACGTCCACATGACCGTCGTCTACGGCGTGGCGGCCCGGCTCGCCGCGGAGCCGCCCGCCCGGGGGTCGGTGACCCTGCTCTTCCAGCCGGCCGAGGAGATCCCGTTCGGCGAGGCGTCCGGCGCCGCCGCGGCGCTCGCCGACGAGGCCCTGCGCGGGCGGCGCTACGACGCCGTCCTCGGTCTGCACTGCTGGCCCGACCTGCCGGTGGGGACGGTCGGCGTCGACCGGGAGACGGCGATGGCCGCCAAGGACGCCTTCCGGATCGAGGTGCTCGGCCGGGCCGCGCACGCCGCCACCCCCGCCCTCGGCCGGGACGCGATCCTCGGCCTGAGCGGCATCGTCAACCTGCTGCACGCCGGGGTGGCCCGCGCCCGCAACCCGCACGAGCTGGTCGCCTTCAACATCGGCACGATCGCCGGTGGGGCGAGCCAGAGCCAGGTCGCCGCCCACGCGGAGGCCACCGGCACGCTGCGCACCCACGACGAGGCCACCCGCGAGCGGCTCAAGGAGGTCATCGAGCGGATCGCCCGGCAGCAGGCCGCCGCGCTCGACCTGGGCGTGCGTTTCACCTGGGCCAACGAGATGCCCCCGGTCCGCAACGCAGCCGCTCTGGTCGCCCTGGCCCACGCCGAACTGCCCGGGGCCGTCGACGTGGTCGACCTGGCCGAGCCGCCGCTGACCACCGACGACTTCGCCCTGCTCGGCGCGCTCGGCCCCAGCCTCTACGTCAAGCTCGGGGTGACCGGCGAGCGCGGCGGCGCACCGCTGCACTCCGGCTCCTTCGACGTGGACGAGCGCTGCCTCGGAGCGGGCGTGACCGCCCTGGAACGGCTCACCCGGGCGGTCCTGGACGGCCGGCTGGCGACCGGGGAGGACGCCGGTGACCCGACCGCCGCCGTCCCCACCGGAACCGGGCCCGGCACCGGCCGGACCGGGGGTCGGAGGGCGGCCGGCGACGGCCGATCCACCGGGGCCCAGGCGGTCCGGGCATGAGCAGCCGGTCGGTGGCGGTGGTCGGGGCCGGGGCGTTCGGCGTCCGGCACCTGGCCGCGTACCGGTCGCTCGGCGTGCCGGTGCGGGCGCTGGTCGAGCCGGACGCCGCGACCCGCACCCGGGTGGCCGCCGAGTACGGGGTGCCGCACACGTACGCCTCCGTCACCGAGCTGCTCGCGGCCGGCCGTCCCGACGCGGCCTCGGTCTGCGTACCCGGACCGGCGCACCGGGCGGTCGCCGTCGACCTGCTCGACGCCGGGGTGCCCGTCCTGGTGGAGAAACCCCTGGCCGCGACGGTCGACGACGCCGCCGCGATCGTCTCCGCCGCCGAGCGGACCGGCGTGCTCTGCCAGCCCGGCCACATCCTGCGGCACAGCGCCCCGCACCGCGCCCTGTACGAGGCGGTCCGCGCCGGCCGGCTCGGCGAGGTGCTCGCCGTGTCGTCCCGTCGGGACCGGCCCCGCACCCTCAGTCGGCTCTTCCCGCGCGAACACCCCGCGCTGCTCACCGCCGTGCACGACATCGACCTGGCGCTCTGGTACGCCGGAGCGCCGGTGGTCGAGGTCCGCGCGGTGACCCGGACCCGACCCGGACCGGCCAGCCCGGTCCTGGTCTGGGCGGAGCTTCGGCACGCCAACGACGTCGTGTCGTCGATCCGCAACAGCTACCTGCTCCCCGAACACGCCACCAACCACATCTCGGACCTGGTCGAGGTGTACGGCACCGACGGGGTCGCGCACGTCGACCTCGGCCACCCCACGCTGCTCGTCCAGGGCGAGCCGACCGAGGCGCCCGACTGGCTCCTCTCCCCGCCCGACGGCGGTGGCGCGCTCGCCGCCGAGCTGCGGCACTTCCTCGGCCAGGTCGACGGCACCGAACCGGCGGCGGTGGTCCCGCTCGCCGACGGCTTGCACGTCGTCCGGGTCGCCGAGGCCGTGGTCGACAGCGCCACCGCCGGTGGCGCGGTCCGCCGGATCCCCCCGAGCCCTCTTTGAGTGACAGGAGCTTCTGCCGATGTTTCGACGTAGATTGGCCGGCGTCGTCGCCGCCGGCACGGCGGTCGCCGCGCTGCTGACCGGCTGCGGTGGCGGTGACGACTCCTCCGACGGCCCGGTCACCCTCAAGGTGCTGACCTGGGAGCCGGGTGGCACCGAGTACTGGCAGCAGGTCAAGACCAGGTTCGAGGACGCCCACCCGGACATCAAGCTGGAGATGCAGTCCGTCCCGTTCGACAAGTACCCCGAGGTGCAGGGCCCGTACATCACCTCGCAGTCCGGGCCGGACGTGATGGCGAACAACGCCGGGCTGGAGCTGTTCGACCGGCGTGGCGCGTACGTGCCGCTCGGCGCCAAGGCCGCCGAGATCAACAAGGACCTGGTCACCTACAGCGGCGCGTGCGAGGGCTTCGACACCGCCAAGCCCTGCTACGGCGTGCCCTTCTCGTACCAGGGCAACGTCCTCTACTACAACAAGGACGTCCTGCGCGCGGCCGGCCTCGACCCGGAGAAGCCCCCGGCGACCTGGGCCGACTTCGGCGCGGCCTGCGACGCGGTGAAGAAGTCCGGCAAGACCTGCCTGGCGCTCGGCCTCTCCGGCACCTTCCCCGCCTACTGGGACTTCCCGGAGATCGCCCGCAACTACCTGTCCGAGGAGGACATCCGGGGTGTGCTGGCCGGCACCCTGCCCTGGACGGACCCGAAGCTGGTGTCGGTCCTGGAGAAGCTGGCCGAGATCACCACCAAGGGCTGGACGAACAAGAACGCCCCGTCGATCACGATGCTGCCCGACGGTGCGGACATCTTCCAGCGCGGCGACGCCGCCTTCGCCGGCACGATCATCTCCGACGCGGTGAACTGGGACGCCTTCGGCAAGGCCCTCGGTGACGACAAGCTGGGCGTCACCCGCTGGCCGACGATCAACCCGGACGCGCCGTTGGCGCAGAAGTTCTCTGGCATCGAGGGCGCCGTCTACGGCGTCACCAAGTGGAGCGAGAAGAAGGAGGCCGGCCTCGAGTTCATCACCTGGCTGGCCGGCAAGGAGAACGGTGAGCTCTGGGTGAAGCACGCCAAGGGCCAGCCGCTGAACAAGAACGTCGACCCTTCGCTGCTGCCCTCGTCCCCGGCGTTCCGGAAGATCCAGGAACTGGTGGCCGAGCCGACGCTGCACGCCGGTGTGATGCTCTCCGGTCCGGAGGCGGACGCGCTCGCCCGTGGCTGGCAGCAGGTGACCCTGGGCCAGCTCACCGTCGCCAAGTGGGCCGAGCAGATGCAGCAGGCGCTGGAGCGCAGTCCCACGAAGAAGCAGGGCAAGTGACCGTACCGGTCGCAGGCGGCCGGCGTGCCGCCTGCGACCGGTGAGTCCCGGGGAAGGAACCCTGATGACCGTTTCGACCGTGCCGGTCGCGAAGTCGGCGGGCGCCGACGAACCCGCCCGGCCCACCCGTCCGCCGCGCGGGTCGGGCCGGGTGCGGGAGTGGTGGCTGGGGGCCGCCCTGGTGCTCCCCGCCCTGGCCCTCGTGGTGGTGTTCAAGCTGGTGCCCCTGGTCCGAGGAGTGATCACCAGCCTCGAGTCGTCCAGCGGGTTCGACGGCGGATCGTTCGCCGGGGCGGACAACTACACCCGGATGCTCGACGACCCGATGGTGCTCACCAGCTTCCGCAACGCCCTGCTGGTGGTCGCCACCCTGCCGTTCTGGGTGGTGATCCCGCTGGTCCTGGCGGTCTTCATCCACCAGCGGGCGCCGGGCTGGAAGTTCTTCCGGGCCGTCTACTTCGTCCCGTACACCATCGCGCCGATCGTGGTCGGCATCATGTTCCGGCAGATCCTCGCGCCGGACGGGCCGATCAACGCCCTGCTGCGCACGGTCGGCCTGGAGCCGCTGGCCCTCGAATGGCTCAACGGCCGGTGGACGGCGATCTTCTCGCTCGTCGCGGTGGCGCTGTGGAGCTTCTTCGGGCTCGGGGTGATGACCTACCTGGCCGGCCTCTCCACCATTCCCGACGAGGTGCTGGAGGCCGCCTACCTGGACGGGGCCAGCTTCTGGCGGCGCCTGTTCTCGGTGGTGGTGCCGATGCTGCGCCCGACGGTGGCCTACTGGAGCGTGCTCTGCGCGTCCGGCGTGCTGATCTGGCTGTTCCCGCTGATCTACGCGTTGACCCAGGGCGGCCCCGGGGACGCCACGATGATGCCGGAGTACCTGGTCTTCCTCACCACCTTCCAGTTCCTCGACCGGGGCTACGGCTCGGCCATCGGCATCGCGCTGTTCGTCTTCGTCGCCCTGCTGTCCGTGTTCAGCGTGCGGCACATGTTCACAGAGGGGACCCGTAAGCCGCGATGAACACGCACGCCGCCCGGATCGGGCGTTACCTGTTGACCTTCGCGCTGGTGGTCGTCGCGGTCGCGGCGCTCTACCCGCTGCTGTTCACCGTGGTCAGTTCCCTCAAGACGCAGACCGGCTTCGCCCGGGACCCGCTCGGCCTGCCGACCAGCGGGATCACCCTGGAGAACTACCTCGAGGCGTTCCGCCGGATGGACATGCCCCGGCTGCTGCTGAACTCGCTGGTCACCACCGTGGGCGGGCTGGTGCTGTCGGTGCTGGCCGCGCTGCTGGTCGCGTACGTGGTGACCAAGCTGCGGTTCCGGGGCGGGAAGCTGGTCTTCCTGCTGATCATCGTCTCGCTGACCATCCCCAGCCAGGCGATCATCTACCCGCTCTACCAGACCGTGCTGGACCTCGGCATGTCCGGCGAGTACCAGGGGCTGATCCTGGCCTACGCCGCCTTCGGGCTGCCGCTGGGCACCTACCAGCTGGCCGGGTACTTCCAGCAGATCCCGGACGAGCTGATCGAGGCGGCCCGGGTGGACGGGGCCGGGCACTTCACCGTCCTGTTCCGGCTGCTCACCCCGATCGCCGCCCCGGCGCTGGCGGCACTGGCCATCTTCAACTTCGTCTGGATGTGGAACGACCTGCTGCTCCCCCTGGTGATCATGGGCGGTTCGGACAGCAAGACCCTGATGGTCGGGGTGTCCCTGCTCAGCGGCCAGTACGACGTCTCGGTGCCGCTGGTCAGCGCGGGCCTGATCGTCGCCCTGCTCCCGGTGCTCATCATCTACCTGGTCTTCCAGCGGCAACTGGTCTCCGGCGCCCTCGCCGGCTCGGGCAAGTGAGCCCGTCCGACACCGATCCCGCCCCGGTCGACACCACCCCGGGCCCGGCCGGCACCACCCCGGGCCCGGCCGGCACCACCCCGGGCCCGGCCGGCACCACCCCGGGCCCGGCCGGCACCACTTCCGGCCCGGCCGACGCCGCTCCCGGCCCGGCCGACGCCGCTCCCGGCCCGGCCGACGCCGGGCCGGGGGTGCAGGTGTGCCACCTGTACCGGCTCCGGCCCGGGGCGGAGGAGGAGTACGAGCGGCGGCACGCCGCGATCTGGCCGGAGCTGTCGGCGCTGCTCGACTCGGCGGGCGTCTACGACTACCACATCCACCGGCACGGGCTGCTGCTCGTCTGCGTGCTGCGCACCCGGCACGGGTTCCGGCACGCCAGCCGGGTCACCGGGGCGTCGGCCGTGCAGCGGCGGTGGACGGAGTCCCTGGCGCACCTGTTCGCCGAGGTCGCCGACGCCGACGGCGAGCCGCTCTGGGCGTATCCCGTCTTCCACCACGCCGGCCGGCCCCCGGAGGGCTGAGCGTGGTCGGCGACGACGTGGCCCGGTGGGATCTCCCACCGGGCCACGTGGCCGCGTGCCCCGGAGCGGGCCGCGCTCCGACGCTCAGACCGCGTACGCGACCGAACCGTCGGCGCGCAGCGGGATGCGGGTCAGCGGCCGACCGGTCAGGTCCAGCGGGGCGGGGTCGTCGAGGTCGAGGGTCACCCCGAGTCCCGGCTCCTCGGGCACCGGCAGCCAACCGCCCTGCCGGCGGACGCAGGCCCGCGCGGGGCCGTCGGCGAGCTGGTCGTCCACCGGGGAGTACTCCTGGGTCACGAAGTTCGGGATGGCCGCGTCCAGGTGCACCGAGGCCATGGTCAGCAGCGGCCCGAGACAGTTGTGGCTGACCACGGCGGCGTGGTGCGCCTCGGCCAGCGCGGCGATCTTGCGGGCGTGGCTGATCCCGCCGGCCAGCCCCAGGTCGGGTCGGACGTACTGGGCGCCCCCCTGGGCGAGCAGCTCCCGGAACTCCCAGATGGTGTGCAGCCGTTCCCCGTTGGCCATCGGCACCCCGAGCGCCCGCCGGGCCACGGCCGCCTGGCTGCTGATGCTGTCGATCTGCACCGGGTCCTCGACCAGCAGCGGCAGGTGCCGGGCCAGCGCCGGCACCACCGCCTCCGCCTGCAACGGGGTGAGCTTGCGGTGCAGCTCGATCAGCAGGTCCACGTCGGGGCCGACGGTGTCGCGGACCGCCGCGGTGGTGGCCTCGGTGGCCGTGACCAGCCGGGCCTGGGACAGGTCGGCGTAGTCGGCGGGGAGCGGGTCGAACTTGACCGCGGTGAAGCCGTCGGCCACCGCCGCCGCGGCCTGCGCGGCCAGCGTCTCCGCCCCGGTGCCGGGCAGCAGCAGGTGCAGCCGGACCCGGTCGCGTACCCGGCCACCCAACAGCTGCCAGACCGGCACCCCGAGTCGCTTGCCGAGCAGGTCCCACAGGGCGATGTCCACGGCGGAGACGGCGGCGGTGAGCACCGAGCCCCGGAACGGGCCCATCCGGTAGAGGTGGTGCCAGTGGTGCTCGATCCGGTTCGGGTCCGCGCCGAGCAGGTGCGGCCGGAACGCCTCCACCACGGCGTGCACGGCGGTGGGGTAGCCCCAGCAGGCGGACTGGCCCACGCCGACCAGACCGTCCGACGTCCGCACCTGGACGAAGTGCGCGTCACCCCGCACCACCGACTCGACGGCGGTGATCTCCATGCCTGCCCCCAAATTAGAGACTAATAACGGCCAGAAACTTGCTCTTGCACTCTTCCATAGCGTTGCGCCGCTGGTCTAGGCTCCGATGCGAACGAGCCGGAATAAGGCTCTAACTACCACTGGGGGTGTGATGGGTCTGCCGGACGACTATCGGCTGATGGCCCGGATCCGCCGGTTCGAGGAGCGGTTGACCGCTCTGAAGGACGCCGGTGAGATCCCGGGTTCGATCCACCTGTGCAACGGGCAGGAGGCGATCCCGGTCGGTGCGGCCCGTGCCCTGCGCGACGGCGACCACGTGACCGCGACGTACCGGGGCCACGGCTGGGCCATCGCCCGGGGCGTGGACCTGGTCGGGCTCTTCGCCGAGATGATGGGACGCGACTCGGCGCTGTGCGGCGGCCGGGCCGCCTCGCCGTACCTGACCGACCCGGGCCGCTGGTTCATCGGCGAGAACTCCATCGTGGGCGCGGGCGTCCCGGTCGCCGCCGGCGCGGCACTGACCGCCCAGCGCACCGGCAGCGGGGCGGTCTCCGTGGTCAGCATCGGCGACGGCGCGATGAACCAGGGCAACGTGCACGAGGCGCTCAACCTCGCCGCCGTGCTCGACCTGCCGCTGGTGCTGGTCGTGGAGAACAACGTCTACTCCGAGATGTCCCGGATCGAGGACATGGTGCGGATCCGCCAGCTCGCCGAGCGGGCCCCTGCCTACGGTGTGCCCGGCCGGGTGGTCGACGGCAACGACTGCGACGCCGTCGCCGAGGCGGTCACCGAGGCGGTCACCCGCGCCCGCGAGGGCGGCGGACCGTCCATCGTGGAGGCGATGACCGAGCGGCTGGTCGGTCACTACAGCGGCGACGTGCAGCACTACCGGCCGGCCGGCGAGATCGCCGCCGCCCGGGAACGCGAGCCCCTGGCCCGGATCCGGCAGGCCGCCGACGCCGACCTGGCCGCCCGGCTCGACGTCGTCGACGCCGAGGTGGCCGCCGAGATCGAGGCCGCCGTGACCGCCGCCCGCGCCGTGCCGTTCCCGGACCCGGCGACCGTCAAGGAGCACGTCCATGTCTGAGTCCCTGCGCTACATCCAGGCCGTCAACGCCGCGCTCAGCTGGGCGCTGGACAGCCGGGAGGACACCGTCTATTTCGGTGAGGACGTCGCCCTGCCCGGCGGGCCGTTCGGCGCGACCAAGGGGCTGCACAAGCGGTTCGGCTCCGCGCGGATCTTCGACACCCCCATCTCCGAGACCGGGTTCCTCGGCATGGCGCTGGGGGCGGCCATGACCGGCCTGCGGCCGATCGCCGAGATCATGTACGCGGACTTCTCGTTCGTGGCGATGGACCAGTTCGTCAACCAGATCTCCACCATCCGGTACGCCAGCAACGGCCGGTGGAAGGCCCCGCTGGTGATCCGGATGCAGCAGGGCTACTCGCCCGGCGCCTGCGCCCAGCACTCGCACTCCCCGGAGGCGTACTTCGCGCACACCCCCGGGCTGCGGATCGCGCTGCCGGCCACGCCGGACGACGCGTACCAGATGTTGCGCACGGCCGTGACCAGCGACGACCCGGTGGTGGTCGCCGAGGCCCGGATGCTCTACCCGACGCGCGGGCCGGTCCGCACCGACGCCCCGGTCGAGCCGGTCGGCGGCGCGCGGGTGGTGCGTCCCGGTGGCGACGTCACCGTGGTCTCCTGGTCGCGGATGGTGTCGGCGTCGGTGGACGCCGCCGGCACCCTCGCCGAGGAGGGCATCGAGGCGGAGGTGATCGACCTGCGCTGGCTCAACCCGTTGGACTTCGACACCGTCGCCGCCTCGGTGGCCCGTACCGGCCGGCTGGTCGTGGCCCACGAGGCGAACCTGACCGGCGGCTTCGGCGCGGAGATCGCCGCCCGCGCGGCGGCCGAGTGCTTCGCCGACCTGCGTGCCCCGGTGGCCCGGGTGGGCCTGCCGGACCTGCCGATGCCGGCCGCCCCCGCGCTCCAGGCCGCCGTGGTGCCCGAGGCCGCCGACGTGGTGGCCGCGGTGCGGCGGACGGTCGGTCGATGACCAGCCCCACCCCCTCGGCCGGTCGGGAATCGCCGGCCGGTCCCACCCCCTCGGCCAGCAGAGCGGCCGGTCCCACCCCGTCGGCCGGTCTGCTGGCCGGCCGACGGGTGGTGGTCGTCGGCGGCGCCTCCGGCATCGGCCTGGCCACCGTGCGGGCCGCCGCCGGAGCCGGCGCGGCGGTCGCCGTCCTGGACGCCGACGGTGACGGTGCGGCAGCCGCCGCCGCCGACGCCCGCTCCGCCGGGGCGACCGCCTGCGCGCACCGGGTGGACGTGACCGTCGAGGACGAGGTCGCCACCGCCCTCGACGCCGCCGCCGCCGACCTGGGCGGCGTCGATGCCGTGCTGCACGTGGCCGGCGTGATGCTCGGGCAGGGGCGGGACGTGCGGGACGTCCCGGTCGACCTGTGGGCGCGGGTGATCGCGGTCAACCTGACCGGGCCGTTCCTCGTCGCCAAGCACGCCACCCGGCACCTCACCCCCGGCTCCGGTGTGCTGGTGCTGGTCGGATCGAAGGCCGGCGTGCTCACCGGCTCGGGCTCGGTACCCTACGGCGCGAGTAAGGGAGGGTTGCACGGGCTGGCGCTCACCCTCGACCGGCAGCTGCGTCCACAGGGGATCCGGGTGCACACGCTCTGTCCCGGCGACATCGACACACCGCTGATGCGGCGGTCGCTGGACGAGGCGCGGGCCAACGGCACCGATGGGGGACGGGTCGCGGCGATCGAGGCCGCGCTCGGCCGCCCGGAGGACGTGGCGTCGGCGTTGGTGCTGCTGGCGTCGCCGGCCAGCGACGGTGTCGTCGGCACCGTCCACACCGGCTGAGCACCCCACCCGAGGGCGGCGACGACGTGGAGGCAGCACAGTGATCGGCATCATCGGCCCGGAGGACTCGATCCGGCTCGTCCAGGAGGTCGCCGAGGGCGAACAGCGCTCCGCCGACCTCACCGTCCGCGTCTACACGCGGCCGGAGCAGGCCCCTGACCTGGCCCGGGAACTCGACGGGCTGTGCCAGGTGATGCTCTTCACCGGGCGCATCCCGTACACGTTCGCCGCCGCGACCGGCGGACTGCGCGCCGAGATCGACTTCGTGCCGCACGCCGGCATCGACCTCTACCGGACGCTGTCGCGGATGCTGCTGGCCAACGGCGGCCGGCTGCCCCGGGTGAGCGTGGACACCATCGAGGCCGACGTCGTCCGGGAGACCTACCACGACATCGAGCAGGCCCCGCCGACCGAGATCCTGCCCATCGCCGACTCGTCCGGCCTGCTCTTCTCCGGCCTCGACGAGATCACCGCGTACCACCGGGAGCGGTACGCCTCGGGTGCGGTCGAGGCCTGCCTGACCTGCCTCGGGGCGGTGCACCGGGACCTGCGGGACGCCGGGGTGCCGGTCTGGCGCGTCGAGCACACCCGCGCCTCGGTCCGGGACGCGCTGCGCCGCGCCTGGCTCGCCGCCGAGGTACGCCAGTCCCGGGGCACCCAGATCGCGGTGATGATGATCGAGCTGGCCGAGCCGGCCGGCCGGCAGGTCGACCCGTACCAGGCGGAACGGGCGCGGCTACGGCTGCGCGAGGCGCTGCTGGAGCACGCCGAGCGGATGCGTGGCCGGCTGGGCGGCATCGACGACCGGACGATGGTCATCACCACCACCCGGGGCACCGTGGAGAGCGCCATCGCCCGGTTCCGGGCCGGACACGCCTCCCTGCTCACCCTGCGCGGCGTCGACGTCGAGCACACCGTCGGCTTCGGGGCCGGCACCACCATCGCCGCCGCCGAGGACAACGCCCGCAAGGCGCTGGCGCTCGGCCGCAGCAGCGGGGACACCCACGTGGTCTTCCCGGACGGGGAGATCTACTCCAGCCGGGAGAGCCCGGTCAAGCAGCGCCTCCGGGAGACCGCGCCGGGCGTCCTGCGGGTCTCCGAGCAGCTCCGGCTCGGGCCGCTCTCCACCCGTCGACTGCTCGAGGCGCTGCACCAGATGGACCCGAACCAGGTGACCGCGCGAGGGCTGGCCGACGCGTACGGGGTGGAGGCCCGCTCCGCCCGCCGGCTGCTCAAGGCGTTGCGGGCGGCGGGCTTCGCCGAGGAGGTCGGGCTGCACGTCAGCACCGGCGCGGGCCGGCCGCAGACCGTCTACCGGGTGGCCATGCAGCGCCTCGGTGAGGCGATCGGGGGTGGCACGTGAGATTCGAGCCCACCTACCTGGTCACCGCCACCTTCGCCGCCGACGCCGCCGTCCGGCGGGAACCGCACCGCGCCGCCCACCTCGCCCACGTGGCGTCCCTGCTGGCCGACGGCACCGCCCTGGTCGCCGGGGCGCGGGCCGACCTGGGTGCCTCCGTCCTCGTCCTGCGGGCCGCCGACGCCGACGCGGCACGCGCCCGCTGTGCACACGATCCGTACTGGCAGCACGGGGTCTGGACGGCCATCGAGGTGGTCGAGTACCTCGCCGCCACCCCGCAGTCCCTCGGGAGGTCATGATGTCGCAGTACCGCCGGATCGCCGGGATCCGGGTGCACGGCGCCGAGTCCGCGCCGTACGCCGCCCGGTTGGTGGAGGAGGCCCTCGGTCGGGCGCCCGAGGGGGTGCCGGTCCGCTTCGACGTCGACCCGGCCCTGCCCGAGGGGGGCTACCGGATCGAGGTGCCCGAGACCGGCGGGATCCGGCTCGTCGGCGACCCCTTCGCCGGGCTGGTGTACGCCGCCCGGGAACTGGCCGACCTGGCCACCCCGGCCGGCGTGCCGGTGGGCGTCCGGACCGGGTCGCCGGGCCTGCCGCTGCGCACCCTGTGGACCTGGGACCACTCCACCAACTGGGACCTGCGCCAACTCGGCCAGCAGGAGATCGGCGCGCTCAACCCGTACGCGAAGTCGGCGGAGGCGTTCGGCGCGGACTACCGGCGGCTGGTCGACTTCTGTAGCCGGGAGCGGATCGGCGGCATCGTCGTGTACGGGTTGCTGCGCGACGCCCACGGCGGCGTCGAGGCGGCCCGGGAGCTGTGCGAGTACGCCAACCAGCGCGGCGTGCGGATCGTCGCCGGCATCGGGGTCAACGCCTACGGCGGCATCTACTTCGACGGCCGGCACCGCTACAACCTCGCCACCTGGCTGCGCCAGCGCCCCGACCTCGCCGCCGAACTGCCGAAGAAGGTCGGCTTCGACATCGACGAGTTCGGCGACCTGCACTTCCCGGCCAGCGAGTACATGATGGCCGCCTGCCCGTCCCAGCCGGACAACCTGGCCTGGCACCGCGACGCCGTGGACTGGCTGCTGGACACCCTGCCGGTGGGCGGGATCAACTTCGAGACCGGCGACTACGGCAGCTGCGCCTGCGCCCGGTGCGCCGCCCGCACCGGCGGCGAGCGCACCTCGTGGTCGTACGAGGCGATGCGGTCGGTGTACCCGACGTTGCTGGACACCGCCCGCCGGACCGGGCCGGGCGGCGTGCCGCTGCGGCACCTGGTCGAGGTCTACTGGGACAACATCTTCGACCTCGACGCGCAGCAGCCCCTCGCGGACCTGCCCGACGACGTGGCGTACCAGTACTGCGTGAACCGTGGATTCTGGTACGACAACCGGGACCGGCTCACCGCCGACCACGTCGAGCGGCTCCCGCACACCACCAACGTGCTGCGCACCCACGCCGGGTCGCAGTGGAACCGGCAGCGGCACTCCTGGGTGCCGGAGATGTACGCCGACATGGCCACCCGCTCCGGCGCGGCCGGGCTGCGCGGGCTGACCATCTTCGCCGAGCCCTCCGCGTACCACCCGACGAACGAGGTCAGCTACCTCGCGTACGCCCGGTTCACCTGGAACCCGGAGCTGGCCTGGGCGGACTTCTGGCGCGACGACGTCGCTCCCCGGTTCGGCGGCCCGGCGGAGGCGCAGGCGTTCGCCGACGGCGCGGCGGTGCTGGACGATCCGGCCGCGACGGCGGACGCGCTCGACGGTGTCCGGTCCGACGCTCTGGCCATGGTCGCCACCACCGGTGGGGACGTACAGCGCCGGTGGCTGTGGCTGGCCGAACGCGCCGCCCGTCACGCCCACTCCGCCGCCTGACGACTCCTGGTCGGCCCCGCCCGTCACTCCGGCCCGGCGCACGCACCACGTGCGGCAGGTCGGGGTGACGGGGCGTCAGGACGGCCGGGCGCGGCGGCCGGTCGGCTACCGGGCCACCGGCTGCGGGTGGTCCGCCTCGAACCGGGCGCGGGTGAGGAAGGCCAGCTGGGCGCGCTTGTCGGGCATGTCGACCTCGTCGTCGAAGGTGAAGCCCTCCCGCTCCAGCCGGCGCAGGGCCAGCTCGTTGCGCACGTCGGGCTCGACCACGATGCGGTGGTGCGCCGGGTCGCGGAACAGGAACCGGGCCAGGGCCGGTCCGATGGCGGTGGTCAGGCCGCGTCCCGTGCCGGGTGGCGGGGACAGCAGCAGGTGCAGGCCGATGTCGCCGGGCCGCACCTCGTACCGTTCGCCGACCGGGTCGGCCGCCGGCTCGTACGTCTGGAACAGGCCCACCGGCTCGTCGTCCAGCAGGATCAGGTAGGCGTGGTGGGTGGTGAGTCCGTCGATGAACTCGTAGACCTCGCGGACGTCGTCGGGGGTGTAGGAGCCCATGCCCCAGTACACTGCCCGGGGCTGGGTGACCCAGCCGTGCAACAGTCCGGCGTGGACCGGGGGGTCCACCGGTGTCAGCGACAGTGTGCCGAAGCCGGGGATCGTCTCCTGGTACATCACGTGCCTCATCTCATGGTCTTGCGGGTCGTCCGGTGCGTGGCAGGACGCCTCTCCCCAGAACCGATCGTTTTAGGTTAGCCTTGCCTAACTGGGCAGGACTGTACGGGAGGACCGCGTGAAACGGAACTGGGAAGCCCTGGTGCTCAAGGCCATGGGAGGCAGGGATTTCCGGCTGACCGTGCTCGAGTCCGAGTCGGTGAACGCGCGCTACCAACGCCTGCTCGTCGACGGCGGCGGGCTGCTGGAGACGTGCGGCGTGCACCCCACGATGTGGGTCCGGCTGTGGTTCGACAACGACGGCAAGGCGCACCAGCGCGCGTACACCCTGGTCGACCCGGACCCGGCGACCGGACGGTTCCACCTGGAGTTCGCCCTGCACGACGGCCTCGCCGCCCGCTGGGCCACCGGCGTCCGTCCGGGCGACACCATCGACGCCACCGTCCAGGGCACCGGGTTCTCCCTGCCCGACCCCGCTCCGCGTCACCTCTACCTGATCGGCGACGCCGCGTCCCTGCCGGCGGTCAACAGCCTGCTCGACCACGCCGGGGACGTGCCCGGCACGGTCTGGCTGGAGTACGCCCACGAGGACGAGCAGGCGTTGACCCCGCGCGCCCGGGGACACCACAAGGTGATGTGGGTGCCCCGCCTGGACGGCGGCCGGCACCTGGTCGACACGGTGTGCGCGGCGATCCCGCCGGACACCGAGGGGGCGTACTACTGGGTCGCCTGCGAGGCGGGCAGCAACCGG
Organism: Micromonospora sp. NPDC023956; assembly: GCF_040639195.1. Classification (NCBI taxonomy): domain Bacteria; kingdom Bacillati; phylum Actinomycetota; class Actinomycetes; order Micromonosporales; family Micromonosporaceae; genus Micromonospora; species Micromonospora sp. NPDC023956. The sequence continues at coordinate 144,034 of NZ_JBEZZN010000005.1, read as the reverse complement.
AGCATCGCCCGCCACCTCCGGCGCGGCCTGGGTGCCGACAAGCAGCAGGTCTCCGCGCTCGCCTACTGGACCGCCCGGTGACCCCAGCCGTCCACCCCGGCCGGCCGACCGGCGGTGCCCGGTGACCGTCACACCCACCACGGCCGGCCCCCCGACCCGCGACGACGTCGTGGCGAACCGGTTGCCGACCCGCTGGCTCATCCTCGGCGTGCTCAGCCTCGCCCAACTGGTCGTGGTGCTCGACAACACCGTGCTCACCGTGGCGGTGCCGGCGCTCACCCGGGACCTGAACGCCAGCACCGCCGACATCCAGTGGGTGATCAACGCGTACGCCCTGGTGCAGTCCGGCCTGCTGCTCACCGCCGGCAGCACGGTCGACCGCTACGGCCGTCGGCGGATGCTGGTGGCCGGGCTCGTCCTGTTCGGGCTCGCCTCACTCGCCGCCGCGGGCGCGCAGTCCAGCGGGCAGCTGATCGCCGCCCGAGCCGGCCTCGGCATCGGCGGCGCCCTCCTGGTCACCGGCACCCTGGCGGTTGCCATGCAGGTCTTCGACGCCGAGGAACGACCCCGGGCCATCGGCATCTGGGCGGCGGTCAGCGCGCTCGGCTTCGCCGCCGGGCCGCCGGTGGGCGGGTTCGTCCTCGTGCACTTCGACTGGCCGGCCATCTTCCTGCTCAACGTGCCGATCGTGCTGCTCTGCGTGGCCGCCGTCGCGCTGCTGGTCCCCGAGTCGCGCGGGGCCACCGGCGGGCGCCTCGACCTGGTCGGGGCGGTGCTCTCCACCGCCGGTCTGACCGCGCTGGTCTACGCGGTCATCCGTGGCCCCGAGGACGGCTGGGGTGCCCCGTCGGTGCTCGGCGCGGCCCTGGCCGGAGTGGCGCTGGTCGGCCTCTTCGTCGGCTGGGAGCGGCGCAACCCGCACCCCATGCTCGACATGGACCTCTTCCGGGACCGGCGGTTCGTCGGTGCCGTGGCCGGCGTCGTCCTGATCACCTTCGGCAGCGCGGGCGCACTGTTCCTGCTGGCCCAGCAGTTGCAGTTCGTCCGGGGTCACTCGGCCTGGGAGGCCGGCCTGCGGATGGTGCCGTTCGCGTTGACCGTGGTCCTGCTCAACCTGGTCGGCGTCACCGCCCGCCTGATCCGGGCGCTCGGCACCCCGGCGGCCATCGCCGCCGGCATGGCGTCGCTGGCCGCCGGGCTCGTGGTCGCCGCGCACGCCCCGATCGACGACTACGGCGTACTGCTCGCCGGTCTGGTGCTGATGGGTGCCGGCTGCGCGGTGGCCAACCCGGCCATCGTGGAGGCGGTGATGAGCGCGATTCCCGCCGACCGGGCCGGTGCGGGGGCCGGTGTGGACGGAACCATGACGGAGGTCGGCGCCAGCCTCGGGGTGGCCGTACTCGGCGCGGTGATGAACGCGCGGTTCACGGCGGCGCTGCCGGTCGCCGTGGCCGGTGCCGCCTCGTTCCCGGCCGCCATGTCCGCCGCCCGGAGCGAACCCGAACGCCAGTCGGTCGCCGAGGCGTTCTCCTCGGCCGTGGTGGTCGGCCAGACCGTCGGCGCGGTCGCCGTCCTGGTCGGCGGCCTGCTGGCCGCCCTGCTCCTGCACCGCGCGGCCCGCCCGGTCGACTGAGGCCGGATCGGACCTGGCCGGACGTGGGGGTACCCCCACGCGCCGACCGGCCCGGACGCCGGGACCGGTCGGACGGTGCCGGGTCGACGACCTCGGGGGACGGCGGCCCGGCCGGCGGATCTGCCGCAGGCGCTCATCCGGGTCCGACTCAGTGCCGGACGGTGAACCGGACGTCCTGACCCAGGTAGTCGATCTCGTACAGCACCCGGTACGGTGCGCCGTCCGGCACGTCGGCGGCGAGGACCACCGGGCGGGACCGGGGGCCGTGGGAGCAGGCCGTCACCGGCTCGGTGGCGACCGGCTCGCTGCCGTCGGTGGGGTAGAAGATGACGAGGAAGTCCTGACAGCGGTCCGCCGGTGCGGCCACGTCCACGACGTGCGAGACGCTGATGGTCGTGCAGGCCGGGTTCTCGGGGACGGTGAGCAGTACGGTGGCCACCCGGCCGCCGGCGTAGAAGTCGGACTCGGGCCGGAGCGGGGTGCAGCCGTGCGCCGCCTGCCCCGGCGTCGAGCCCGGTCGTGCCTGGGCGGTGCCCGGTGCCGCCAGCCCGGGGGCGAGGAGTGCGATCAGACCGGTCACCGTTGCCAGCGGGCGGATTCTGCGATTCATGGTCGTTTCCTTTCGGAGAGAGCGTTCACCCAGACCGTCTCCCCGACCCGGCCGATCGTTCGTGTCAGATCGACGACACCGTCGGCCCTGGTGGTCCCTCCGGTACGCCGGAAGCGCGCCGGACGTGGCTCTCACACCGGACGATCGCCCGGCACGAGGTGGCCAGCAGCAGCCCCAGTCCGGCGGCCATGACCGGCAGGCCGACGCCGAAGGGCAGCTGCGCCACCGGGTTCAGCGCGGTCTGCTCGCCGACGACGGCGAAGCTGGCCGCCACCACCGCGAGGCTGGTGACCAGGGTCCCGACGGCGGCGACCATCCCGGTCATCGCCGCCGCCGTGCTGCCCCGCGCCAGCAGGGCCGCTCCGGCCGCGACCAGCAACCATCCGAAGGTGAGCAGGGTCCAGCCACCCCCGTCGCTCAGCGACGCGTACGCCCAGCCGGAGAAGGACCACTGGTAGCCGCTGCCCTTGCGGAACCAGGGCAGCAGGTACCCGGCGAGGGTGAGCAGGGTGGCCACGAGCATGCCACCGTCGACGGCGAGCAGCGGCGGCCGGGACTTCTGCGCGGGCGTGGACATGCCGTCCTCCTGGTCCGGTGCGGTGCGACAGCGACGCTGCCCCGGCGGTCAAGCGCCGTCGGGCCCGTTCCGCAGCTCGTCGGGGAGGAGGAACGTCCCGTCGGAGGCCCGGGGCAGCGGGGTCACGGCGGTGACGGCGTCGAGGTTGAGCGGCCCGTAGACGTGCGGGAACACCACCCCCGGGGCCACCTCGTCGTCGCGGACCGGCGCGGTGAGCCGGTCCGGGTCGATGTGCAGCAGCAGGAGCGGACCGGCGTCGGCGTAGAAGGCCTCGGCCACGCCGAGGATCTGCTCGCGCCGCGAGGCGTGGATGAAGCCTTCGTCGGCCAGGGTCCGGCCCCGGGTGGACACCCGGTAGTCCCCGGCCTCGCGGGCCCGCTGCCAGTCCGCCGCCTCGGCGATGTGGAAGAGCACAGCCGGACGGTACCGGACGCCCCGCCGGCCCGCCCGACGCCGTGCTCCCGGTCGCCCGTCCTGGTGCGGTACCTCCCGGTCGCGCCCGGCAGACGCCGGAAAACCCGTTGAAGGACGGGCGCGCAACGGGGAGAAAGGGAGACATGACTCCTGAGACGGTGGTGCGGTTGCTGGCGGAGCCGGATCGGCTGCGGGTGCTCGGCGCGGTCGCGCTCGGGGCGGTGACGCCCGACGCGGTCGTGGCGGCCTCCGGCCTCGGTGCGAAGGCGGCGCTGGTGGCGCTGCGCCGGCTACGCGAGCAGGAACTCCTCGTCGAGGAGGGCGACGTCCTCCGGGTGGACTACGACCGGCTGCGTGGGCTGGCGCGCGGCACGTCGTCCGCCGCCACCGGGGCCGGCGGTGCGGGCGGGTTCCGGCCGTTCCTGCGCGGCGACCGCCTGGTCAGTCTCCCGGCACACCAGGGCCGCCGCCGGGACGTGCTGTGCCACGTCGCCGAGCGGTGCTTCACGGCCGGCGTCGACTACCCGGAGAAGACCGTCGACGAGCAGCTCCGCGCCTGGTGCGACGGGGGAGAGGTCGACCACGTCACCGTCCGGCGGTACCTGATCGACCTGCGGATCCTCTCCCGGGCGGACGGCGTGTACCGGCTCGGCCCGGAGCCGGCCGGCGAACCCGGCCCGGCGGAACGGCACGTGCGGGCGATGGGCCTGAGCTGACGAGGCCTCCGCTCGCGGTCGCGCGGGGCGGTCAGAAGGCGTACGGCCCGAAGCGGCCCCAGGCGACGAACACGAGCAGGGCGACCAACACCACGTTCCGCAGGACCGGGCCGACCTCCCGACGCAGGGCGTGCGTGACGACCGCGCCGACCATGATGACCAGCAGCCCGACGGCGGCCAGTGGCACGAGTACCGGGGCGATGTCGAGCAGGCCGGGGAGGACCAGCCCGAACGCGGCCAGCACCTCCGCCGCGCCGATGAACCTGATCAGGCCGGGCGGCAACGGCTCCAACGCCTCCATGCCGTTGCGGAGGAGGTGCTCCTTGGGGCGGGCCAGCTTGATGCCGCCGATCACCAGGAAGACGGCGGCCAGCAGACCCGCGGTGACCCACAGGGCGACGTTCATGTCCGAGCCCTTCGAGGAAGCCGTTCGAGATGGTTGACCAGCACGCGGAACCGTAGCAGACCAGGTGCCGTCCGGCGGTCCGTCCACGCCGGACGGTCGGCCGACGCGCTCGGCGGCGGGGGCCCGGAAAATGCGGTGCCGTCGGGTGCGCCGGCGGATAGCGTCCGGCCATGCCACCTTCCCGCATCCGCCCCCCGTTCGTGGCCGACGAGCGCACCCAGCTCGTCGGCTGGCTCGACCTGCAACGGGCGATCGTCCACCACAAGTGCGAGGGACTCGCCGACGCCGACGCGCACCGGGCCGTGCTGCCCACCTCGCCGCTGATGACGGTGGCGGGGATCGTCTCGCACCTGCGCTGGGTCGAGCAGAGCTGGTTCGAGATCCTCTTCCTGGGCCGTCCGGCCACCGGGCCGCAGTTCCAGGAGGAACCGGAGGACGCCGACATGCGGGTCGAGGGCGTCCCCCTCGCCCGACTGCTGGCCGAGTACGACCAGCAGTGCGCGATCTCGAACGAGATCGTCGCCGCCCATCCGCTCGACGAGGTGGGCCGGCATCCGGACTACCGGTCCGCCGCCGCGAGCCTGCGCTGGATGCTGATCCACATGGTCGAGGAGACCGCCCGGCACGCCGGCCACCTCGACACGATCCGCGAGCTGCTCGACGGAGAGAAGAGCTACTACTGACCCTCCACCACCGCCAGCGGGTCGCCCCCGGACCGGCGGCTCCCTACCATCACCTGATGGACACGACATGGGAGCCGACGGCTCCCGGGGTGCTGCGCCTGCCGTCGGGCCGGCTGGTCCGGGGGCGCGGGCTGCGGGCCGGACTGCCGGCCGGGCCGGCCCCGACCTTCGCCGTCTACCTGCTCGGCGCGACGCCGCCCCCGGTGGACTGGGAGAGCCGCTGGCTGCCCTGGCCCGACTTCCGGCTGCCCCGGGACCGGGCCGCCGTCGGCCCGCTGCTGCGCGAGGCGTGGGACCGGTCGGCGACCGAGCGGGTGGAGGTGGCCTGCCACGGCGGTCGGGGCCGCACCGGTACCGCCCTGGCCTGCCTCGCGGTCATCGACGGGGTGCCGCCGGGCGAGGCGGTGGCGTTCGTCCGGCGGCACTACCACCGGCACGCGGTCGAGACGTTCTGGCAGAAGCGCTACGTGGCGGGCTTCCGTCCCACCGGTACGGACGGCTGACCGTCCGGGCGCGGGGCCGCGCCCGGACGGTCGGCGGGCCGGGTCAGGAGGAACTGGCGGCCCGTTCCGGAGCGGCCGTCGCCGCGGGCGGTGCCGCCTCCGGGCGACCGGTCAGCAGGGACTCTCCCACCACGACCGCCAGCGCGGCGAAGGTGACCAGCGCGCCGATGCCGAACACACCGCGGGCGCCCAGCGGCGTGAGCACCAGGCCGCCGACCGCCGCGCCGACCGCGATGCCCACGTTGAACGCCGCCGAGTTGGCCGCGAAGCCGATCTCGGTCCGCCCCGGGGCGACCACGAGGATCCGGGCCTGGGTGGCCATGAAGACCGGCGCCGCCGAGGCGCCGAGCAGCGCGAGCATGGCCACCACCGCGACCTTCTCGGTGGCGAACAGCCAGAGGCCGAGCAGGGCGACCGCCTGGAGGCCGATGGTCAGCACCAGCGACCCGTTGGGGAGACGGTCGAGGATCTGGCCGACCCCGCTCACCCCGGCGATGCCGGCGAGCCCGAAGACGAAGAGCAGGACGCTCACCGTCTCGTCGGTGAAGCCGGTGACGTCGGTGAGCAGTTGGACGACGTAGGTGAACCCGGCGAACATGCCGGTCACCGAGACGGCGGTGGCCAGCAACGTGACGACGAACCGGCCGGTGTTCGGGGCGGACCCGTACGCACCGTGGCTGTCCTGCGGTCGGCTGGTCGGCAGCAGCACCGCGATCAGCACCAGCGCGGCGAGGGAGAGCGCGGTCAGCACCAGGAACGGCGTCCGCCAGCCACCCTGCTGGCCGAGCCAGGTGCCGGCCGGTACGCCGAGCACGGTGGCCAGCGAACCCCCGACCGACATCACGGCGATCACCCGCCCGCGTACCTCGGGTGCGAAGAGCCCCACCGCGACCGGGGCCATCACCGCCCAGAAGAGGGCCTGGGCGATGGCGGTCACGATCCGGGCGGTCAGCAGCACCCAGTAGCTGGCCGCGACGATCGAGACCAGGGTGGACAGCACGAGCACCGCCAGCACGCCGGTGAGCACCCACCGCCGGGGCAGGTCCCGGGTCACCTGGGCGAGCGGCAGCGAGACGACGGCCACCGTGAGGCCGTAGCCGGTGACCAGGTAGCCGACCGAGGAGAACGTGACGTCCAGGTCCTCGGAGATCAGCGGGAGCAGGCCGATCGGCAGGTTCTCGGTGGTGTTGAAGGTGAAGGCGGACAGGGCGAGCGCCAGCAGTACGGTCACACGCCGCCAGGTGGCGGAGGAGGACATTCGTCGGCCGTTCCTTTCCGGGCTACGGAGGCCCGTGGTCGTCTCCGGGCTACGGTGGCCCGTGGTCGTCGTCGGGGTCGGTGTCGGTGTCGGACAGACAGCGGCGCAGGGCCCGGCCGAGCGCGGCCAGTCCGCCGTCGCGCCAGATCGAGTAGTGGTCGCCGGGAACGACGAGTTCCGTCACGTCGGAGGCCAGCTCGTCCCAGCGCATCAGCTCGGCGGAGGAGTCGGCGGCGCGGACCAGGGTGACCGGACCGTCGTACCCACCGGTGGGCCGGAACCGGGCCAGCGCCGTGAGGTGGGCGTCGAACAGCGCGTACCGGTGCAGCAGGAAGGAGGGGTCGAGGTCGTCCGGGACGACACCGGCCCGGGACAGGGCGGTGAACGCCGCCTCCGGCGTGCTCCCGGCGGGCAGCCCGGCGAGTACCGCCGCGGCCGGCTCGACCGGCTGGCCCGAGGTGGCCAGCAGGTCCAGCACGAACCTCGTCGTCCGGGCCAGCCCCTCGGGATGCCGCACCAGGGTGGGCACGATGCTGTCGACCAGGACCAGTGCCGGTACGTCGAACCCGGCGGCCCGCAGCCGCTGTGCCAGGTGGTACGCGACCACGCCCCCCATCGACCACCCGAGCAGGGCGTACGCCCGGTCGGGCCGGGCCCGGCGCAGGGTGTCCAGGTAGCCGGCGGTGAGTTCGGGCAGCGAGCCGACCGGCGGCCGGTCGTCGTCGAAGCCCGGTGCCTCCAGAGCCAGGACCGGCCGGTCCGCGTCGACCAGGGCCGCCAGCGGCAGGTAGGGATAGGGGGAACCGGAGATGGCCGGTACGCAGCACAGCGCGGGCCGGTGCCCGGTGGCCCGGATGGTCAGCACCGCCTCGTCGTCGGTCATCCGTCCGCCCGATCCCCGGTCGTGCCGTCGATCCGGGCGGCGAGGTCGCGGACCGTGGCGGTGCCGTAGAGGCGGCGCAAGTTCAGTCGCACCCCGAAGGTCCGGTTGATCCGGCTGACCACCCGCATGCCCTGCAACGAACTGCCGCCCAGCGCGAAGAGGTTGGCGTCCACGCCGACCGCCGGCACGCCGAGCACCTCTCCGAAGATCGCCACCAGGGCGGCCTCGGTCGGGGTGCCCGCGGGGACGGTCCCGCCCGGCACGGCGACCGGGTCGGGGTCCGGCAGCGCGGCCCGGTCGATCTTCTGCGAGCTGGTCAGCGGGAACTCGTCGAGCACGCACCACGCGCCCGGCACCAGGTACGCGGGGAGCACCGCGTCGAGGTGGGCGCGGAGTTCGGCCGGGGTGGGCGGCGGGTCGTCGGCACCGACGTACCCGACCAGGCGGGGTTCCCCGCGCGGGTCGGGGCGGACCACCACCGCCGCCCGGTGGACCCGTGGGTGGGTCAACAGGGCCGATTCGATCTCGCCGGGCTCGACCCGCAGCCCGCGCAGCTTGACCTGGTCGTCGAGGCGGCCGAGGAACTCGAGTTCACCGGCGGCGTTCCAGCGCACCAGGTCGCCGCTGCGGTAGACCCGCCCACCCGGTCGGAACGGATCGGGGACGAAGCGTTCCGCGGTCTGCGCGGGCTGGCCGAGGTAGCCGCGGGCCACCCCGGCCCCGCCGACGAGCAGCTCGCCGGGGGCACCGCGCGGGGCGAGCCGCCCGTACCGGTCCACCACGTACAGCCACCGGCCGGGGTGGGGGCGGCCGATCGGCGGCGGGCAGTGCGCCCGGACCGGGGCGCACTCGTGGTCGGTGCAGGCCACCGAGACCTCGGTTGGACCGTAGAGGTTGACCAGGCGGCGGCCCGGCGCGGTCCAGGCGTGCACCAGGTCTGTGGTCAGCACCTCGCCGGCGCTCAGCACGACCCGCAGGGTGGGGTGGCCGGTCGGGTCGAGGCTGCCGAGCATGGTCGGGGTCAGCCCGAGGTAGGTGACCCGCTGCGCCCGCATCAGCGCCGCCACCTCGTCCGGCGCGGATCCCTCCTCGGGGGAGACGAGCACCAGCGTGGCGCCGACGGTGAGCGCGGTGAGCACCTCGCCGAGGGCCAGGTCGAAGGTGGGCGAGCAGAACTGGAGCATCCGGTCGTCCGGACCGAGGTCGAGCACCCGGCGGTTGCGGTCGACGAAGCAGGCCAGTCCGGCGTGGTCGAGCGCCACCGGCTTGGGTGCGCCGGTCGACCCGGAGGTGGTCACCACCGCGGCCAGGGTGGCGGCGGTGTGCGCGGGCAGCGGCTGCGGTGCGGGCGGCCCGGCCGTCGGTGCGTCCAACGGCAGCACCTCCCGGCCCGGCAGCGGCGGCAACCGGTCGACCAGGGCGGACCGGGTCAGCACCACCGGCGGGTCGACCGCGTCGACCAGGCGGACCAGTCGTCGGGCCGGGTGCGTCGGATCGAGGATGGTCACCGCGGCGCCGGCGCGCAGCACCCCCAGCACGGCGACGACCAGGTCGAGGTCCCGGTCGGCGACGACGGCGACCACCCGCTCCGGGCCCGCCCCGTGCCGGACCAGCCGGAGGGCCAGCGCGTCCGCCCGCCGGAGCAGCTCGCCGTAGGTCAGCTCCCGGCCCCGGCAGACCGCCGCCACCGCCTGCGGGCGGGCGGCGGCGACCGCCGCGATCCGGGCGTCCAGCGTCCGGCCGTCCGGCCGGGCCGGACCGCCGTCGCCGAGCTCGCGCAGCGCCGCCCGTTCCCGGTCGGACAGCAGCGCCAGCCGCGACAGGGGACGGGTCGGGTCGGCGCAGCCGGCTGCCAGCAGGGTGGTCAGGTGGTCGAGCAGCGCCTCCATCCGCCACCGGTCGAACAGCTCGGTCGCGTACGTGAGGTGCACGTCGACGCGGTCGGGGGTGACGGCGAAGTCGACGGTGAGGTCGAACGGGGACCGCTCCGACGGGGGCGGGACCAGGTCGGCGGTGAGGCCCGGCAGGACGAGCCCGTCCCCCGTGGTGTCCGCGCCGAGCAACTGTACGCAGACCTGGAACAGCGGGTTGCGCCCCTCGCTGCGGACCGGCCGGACCCGCTCGACCACCGTCGAGAAGGGCACCTCGTCGTGGTCGTAGAGGCCGAGGCTCGCCTCGGCGACCCGGTCCAGCAGCTCACCGAAGGTGGGGTCACCGGACAGGTCGAGGCGGAGCACCACCATGTTGACGAAGAGCCCGACCACGTCCTCCAGGTCGGCCTCGGCCCGACCCAGCAGCGGCACGCCGAGCGGCAGGTCCTCCTGGCCGGCCTCGGTGGCGAGCACCGCCGCGAGGGCCGCGGTCAACAGCATGAAGGGGGACACCCGGTGGTCGCGGCAGAGCGCCGCCACCCGGTCGCACAGCGCGTCGGGCAGGGGCCGGACCACCGTCGCGCCGGCCCGCCCGGTGGCGGCCGTCCGGGGGCGGTCGCTGGGCAGTTCCACCACCGGGACGTCCCGTAGCGTCCGCTCCCAGTGCCGCAGCCCGGCCTCGAGCGTCTCCGGCGTGAGTCGGGCGCGCTGGGCCAGCACGTGCGCGGCGTACGTCCGGCCGGGCGGGGGCAGTCGCGGGGCGTGGCCGGCGACGGCGGCGGCGTACCCGGCGGCCAGGTCCCGGCGGAGCACCCCGGTCGACCAGCCGTCGGTGACGATGTGGTGCAGGAGCAGCAGGAGGACGTGGTCGCCGTCGGCGACCCGCAGCAGCAGGAAGCGGTACAGCGGACCGACCCGCAGGTCGAACGGGGTGGTGACCTCCGCCCGCAGGATCCGGTGCAGGGCCGCCTCCCGGTCGTCCGGGGTGTCGCCGGGCACCGGGCGCACGTCGAGCCGGGCCGGGGACGGCGGGGCGATCTCCTGGTACGGCGTGCCGTCCTCGGTGCCGAACGTGGCCCGCAGCGCGTCGTGCCGGGCCACCAGGGCGGTCAGCGCGGCCCGGAGCGCGGCGACGTCCAGCGCCCCCCGCAACCGGTAGACCAGGGGACTGTTGTACGTGGACTCGCCGGGGCTGAGCTGGTCCACCAACCACAACTGCTCCTGGGCGAAGGAGAGCGGCAGTCGGGTGCTCGCGGCCGGCGCGGCGGCTTCCGGGAGCACGCCGCCCACCGTGGGGGCAGGGGACGTCATCGTCGGCATCCTTTCACGGGTCGACCGGTCATGGGGGGACGCCGGAGGTGTCACCGGTGCTTTTCCGGTTTCCCCGGGGTCCTGTTCGGACTGCGGTCCGCCAGCCCGTTGCTCGTGTCTGGCCGGACGGTGTATGTATCGACAAACCTTGCTAGATTGCGTTCGTTGTCCAATCGCGGGGAGGTTGATTTCTGGTGTACCGGGAGCCGATCGCGGAAATCGCTGAGCTGTTCCACGTCTATCAGTCCGGTCTGGTTTTCCACGCGATCTGCGCGGTGGCCAGGCTGGAGATTCCGGACCGACTCGCGGACGGTCCCCGGCCGGTGTCCGAGCTGGCTGCCGAGGTGGCCGCCGACCCGGACGCGCTGCGTCGAGTGCTGTGCCTGCTCGACGGACACGAGATCGTGGTGCACCACCGGGAGACGGACCGGGTGTGGCTCACCGACCGGGGGGAGCTGCTCCGGCGGGACCATCCGATGTCGGTCTGGGCCACCTTCGCCACGCTCGGCGTCTCCGACGTGGCGCACCGGCTGGTGGACACGATCCGTACCGGCCGTCCCGCCGTCCCCGGCGCGCTGGGCACCGGGTTCTGGGAGTACCTGGCGGACCGTCCCGACCAGCAGGCGGTGTTCAGCCAGGCGATGGCGGAACAGGCGCGGCTGCTGTCGCTGCCCTGCGTACCCCTGCTGGACTGGCCCGACGGCGGCACGGTGGTGGACGTCGGCGGCGGCAGCGGGGTGCTGCTGGCGGCGGTGCTCGACGCCGCACCCGGGCTGAAGGGGATCCTGCTGGACCAGCCGCAGGTGCTGCCCCGGGCGGTGGACCGGTTCGGCGAGCGCGGGCTGGCCGACCGGGCCGACGTCCGGCCGCACGACCTCTTCGCGCCGGTGCCCTCCGGCGACGTGTACCTGCTCTCCCGGGTGCTGCACGACTGGGACGACGAGGCGGTGGTCGGCATCCTCGGCGCGGTCGCCCGGGGCGCGTCCCCGGGCGCGCGGCTGCGGATCTTCGAGGACCTGCTCCCCGAGTCGGGGCCGCTGGCGGCGACCCAGGCCTGGTCGGACGTGGTGATGATGGTGCTGTACCCGGGGGCCCGGGAGCGGACCCTCGGGCAGTACCGGGACCTGCTGGAGCGGGCGGGCTGGGTGTTCGGGCGGACCGTCGCCGGGCCACCCGGGATGCACGTCATCGAGGCGTCCCGGAGTGCCGACGATCCTCGGTGAGCGCCGCCCCGGCCGCCGGTGGGGCCGGGGTCAGCGCCAGGTCGAGTCGGCGGAGCCCGTTCAGGAAGTTCGACGGCTGGCGGACGACCGCACCGGCGACCTGGAACGCCTCGACCCGCCGGGCCAGGGTCTCCAGCAGGCAGCGCAGCTCCAGCCGGGCGAGGGCCGCCCCGATGCAGTAGTGCGGCCCGCCGCCGAACCCCAGGTGGGGGTTGGGCCACCGGTCGATCAGGAAGCGCTGCGGATCGGCGAAGACCGTGTCGTCGGCGTTGCAGGACGGGAACCACACCACCACCCGGTCCCCGGCCCGGATCGCGGCGTCGCCGAGGGTGGCGTCGACCACGGCGGTCCGCATCGCGTGCATGGGCGGTGAGGTGTAGCGGAGGATCTCCTCCACCGCCCGGTCGGTCAGCTCCGGGTCCTGCCGCAGCCGTCGCCAGGTGTCCGGGTGCCCGGCGAAGGCGAGCATCGCGCCGGAGGCGGCGTGCGGGGTGGTCTCCAGCCCTCCGTTCATCAGGCCGTCGCAGTTGAGGACGATCTCCTCGTCGGTGAGCGGCCGGCCGTCCACCACCGCCTGCGCCAGCGCGCTCACCATGTCCTCGCCCGGCTCGGCCCGTCGCCGGTCGAGCAGGTCGCCGAAGTACAGGAAGATCTCGGTGTGCGCCTCGGTCCGGGCCGCCGTCGCCTCCGGGCCGCGGTCGTCGTCGTCGAAGGCCCGCAGGGTCAGCCCGACCAGGCGGTCCCAGTCGGCGGCCGGCACGCCCATCATGCCGAGCAGCGCCCACGCGGGCAGCAGCGCGGTCAGCTCGCCGACCACGTCGAACGGGGTACCCCGGTCGAGCAGTTCGGCCAGGCGCGCGTCGAGCCGGCGGAGCAGTTCGGTGCGGAGCCCGGCCAGGGCCCGGGGCGTGAACCAGGCCGAGTGGGCGGTCCGCAGGCGACGGTGCGCGGCGCCGTCGGCGACCACGAGCATCTGCCCGGCGGCGGCGCGGACGGCCTGCGGACTGCTGCCCAGGCGCATGCCGAGGGTCGAGGTGAACTCGGCGGGCCGGCGGAGCAGGTCGCTGCCCGCCCGGTGGCCGGTGACCGACCAGAAGCCGCCGTCGGTCGACTCCTGCCAGGCGACGGGGTGCCGGTCACGGGCCTGCCGCCAGACCGTCAGGTGCCGGTCCGTGGTGAACAGGTGGGGGTCGGCCGGGTCGAAGTCCGGTCCGCCGGCGGTGAACAGGGGAGTACGGGTCAGCACGGTCCCTCCCATCGAGGCGCGGGAATGGCGGGAACGGGTGCCATAAATGGGCAGCGAGCGTCGCACGCCGCCGGCTCCCAGCTCATTCCGGAGCGTTTTCCATCACTTATTTCCTGGCGCTGGATAATGTGGACCAGTGGGTTATGCTCGGCTCATGTGACCACCCGTGAATTGTGCGGACGAGGTCGTACCGGGCTGGTGCGGAAATGCCGCCGCCCGATCCGATGACAACGCGGGACCGACCGGACCGTGGGAAACCGCGCCGGTTTCTCGACGCGCGTCCGCCGGGCGTGGGGGAGGAAGCGACGATGTTCAAGGAAGCGACGTTGTACTCGCCGGTGATCCTTACGGAGAACGGCACGGTCTCCGTGGTGTTCGCCGAGGGGCACCCGGGCCGGGACGACCCGGCGTACGAGCGGCACCGGGCGCGGATCGCGAAGGCCGCCCTGGACCACGTGCCCGGCGGCCCGGTCGCCGACGTGGAGTACACCGAACAGGAGCACGAGCTGTGGCGCATCGTCGGCGCCGAGCTGCGCGAACGGCACCAGCGGTACGCCTGCCGGGAGTTCCTCGACGGCGTCCGCCGGCTCGACCTGCCCACCGACCGGTTGCCGCAGCTCGGGGCGGCCTCGGCGCGGCTGACCGAGCTGACCCGGTTCCGGTTCCGGCCGGCGGCGGGCATCGTCGAGATGCGCGACTTCTACGGTTCGCTCGCCGACGGGCTGTTCCAGGCGACCCAGTACATCCGGCACTGTTCGATGCCCCGGTTCTCCCCCGAGCCGGACATGATCCACGAGGTGGTGGGGCACGGCAGCGCGCTCGCCAGTGACCGGCTCGCGGCGATCTACCGCCGGGTGGGGGCGGCGGCCCGGCAGCTGGAGAGCCGCGAGGCGCTCTCCGTGCTCTCCCGGGTCTTCTGGTTCACCCTGGAGTACGGCCTGGTCCGCGAGGACGGTGAGGTGCGCGCCTGCGGGGCGAGCCTGCTCTCCTCGATCGGCGAACTGGACCAGTTCCGGACGGCGGCGGAGATCCGGCCGCTGGACGCGGCGGCGATGGGCGCCCAGCGGTACCGGGTGGAGGACTACCAGCCCGTCCTGTTCTGCGCGGACTCCTTCGACCATCTGGAGGAGTTCCTCGACCGGTTCCTCGACGGGATCGTCCGGGGACAGTTCGCCGGGGCCGTCGGGTCCTGACCGGGGCGCACCCGCCGGGCCCGTCCCGGCCGCCACCCGCCGGCGCGGGGCGGCCGGGCGGGTCACGGTCCCGCCCCGGCCCGCGCCGACCGGTGGGCCGGTGCCAGCACCCGCAGCAGGTTCCCGCCGAGCAGCAGCTCCCGGTCACCCCCGGAGACCCCGTCGAACACCTGTGATCCGTCGCAGATCTCGGCGAGCAGCCGGGGCATTCCGCCGGTGAGCTGGTTCAACGGCCAGTCCGTACCAAAAATGATCTTGTGGTTGACGCCCAGCCGGAACAGCTGGTTCAACCGCTGCGGCCAGCCGGTGCCGGGCGAGCCGGCGAAGCCCCCGGTGTCCAGGTAGACGTTGCGCCGGTGCTGCGCCAGGTACGAGGTGACGTCGACGTGGCTGACCCCGCCGTGGCCGAGCACGAACACCAGGTCCGGGAAGTCCCGGGCCGCCTGGTCGACCAGGATCGGGTGGGCGGGGCCGAAACTCAGGCTGCGTCCGGTCGGTCCGGTGTGCACGAAGACCGGCATCGACCGGGCCAGGCACTCCTCGTAGTACGGGTAGAGCGCCCGGTCCGACGGCGAGTAGCCGCAGGGCGGGTAGAGCTTCATCCCCTCGAAGCCGTACCGGTCCACCAGGTCGGCGAACTCCCGCACCCCCGCCTCGCCCCGGCGTGGGTCCGCGCCGAGGTAGACCCGGAACCGGCCGGGATGCCGGGTCCGGATGCCGTGGTGCCGGCGGGCCATCTCCGCCATGGGCAGCGGGGTCGACATCACCAGCCCGAAGTCGGGGACGAGCAGCACCGCCGTGGCCACCCCCGCGACGTCCATCTCGGCGACCAGCCGGTCGGCGTGGTGGTCCTGATGCTGGGCCACGTACCCCTCGACCAGGGTGGACAGCGGCGGGGCGGTGGTGACGGCGCTCAGCCCCCGGTGCATTCCCGCCGCCACGTCGGTCAGGAAGGCCCGGGGGATGAAGTCGGTGGAGGCGACGTGGCAGTGGCCGTCGTGGATCATCGCCCGAGGCAGTGGTCGAGCAGGGTACGGATCGACGCGTTCGGTCCCGGCACGAAGCTGGTGAAGTCGAACCGGAGATCGAACCGCTCTTCCAGGAACGACACGAAGGCGACCATGCCCATCGAGTCGAGCAGCCCTCTGGCCAGCAGGGGGGTGTCGGCGTCCAGGTCGACCGGGAGGTCGCCCTCGTTCCACTCCCGGACCCACTCGATCGCTTCCTCCTGCAACACGGTCGCGTCGACGCTCACTGGTGGCCTCCCGGGGTGATGGCGGCGACCGGGTCGCCGGCCAGGCGAAGGATGGTCTCTCCCATGATCATTCTTTGGTGGGAGGGACGGACGCCGGCGAAGACGCCGTCCGAGGTGAAGGCGGCGAGCACCGCCGGCAGGGTCGTCGACATCCGGTACGACGGCCAGCAGGTGCCGAACACGATCTTGTGGTTGATGCCGCTGCGGAACAGCCGGTTCAGGTGCGCCACCCAGCCGTCGGCGGAGAGCATCGACGGGAACTGGCTGACGTCCAGGTGGACGTTGGGTCGGTGGGCGCACAGGTAGGAGGCCTCCTCCACGTGGGTCACCCCGCCGTGGCCGAGGACGAAGTTCACCCCCGGGAAGTCCCGGGCCGCCTGGTCGACCAGCAGCGGTGGGCCGTAGGTGAAGTCCAGCGGCGCCCAGCCCGGACCGGTGTGGGTCAGCACGGGCAGCCCGCGCGCCGCGCAGACCTCGTAGTAGGGGTAGAGCCGACGGTCGCTGGGGGAGTAGCCGGCCGGTGGGTAGAGCTTCAGGCCGGCGAAGCCGTACCGGGTCACCGTCCGCTCGAACTCCTCCGGCCCGGCCGCCCCGTCGCGCGGGTCCACGCCCCAGAACACCCGGAACCGGCCCGGGTGCCGACGGCAGACCCGGTCGTGCAGGCGGGCCAGCTCGTCCGGGGGCGTGGCCCGGGGCGAGACGTGGGAGAAGTCGGCGGCCACCAGGAAGGCGGATGCCACGCCGGCGGCGTCCAGTTCGGCGACCAGGCGGTCACCGTCGTGATCGGAGTGGATGGCCAGCAGCCGTTCGGTCACCGCCGTGCGGCCCACGTCCCGCCCGTGCGCGGACAGTCGGTGGTGGATGTTCGCGGCCTGCTCCTCCAGGTACTCCCGGGGGATGACCCGGTCGCTGGCCAGCACCACGTGCCCGTCGACGATCATGCCGAACCGGCCCTGGCCGGCGCGTCGGGAGCGACGCGGGACGGGCCGGGCGAGCCGGGCCCGTCGGCCGGCCCGTCGGCCCCGACGTGGTCGGCGAACCAGTCGGCCGCGGCGGTGCGGCTGAGCTTCAGGTTGGCGGTCAGGAACCGGGGGTCGCCGCGCAGCGGCGTGGCGCTGAACGCCACGGCGGCGAGCCGCTCGTGGCTCGGCAGGCCGGCGTTGACCCGCTCGACGCCGTCCCGCACGGCCGCCCGGCTCTCCGCAGTGTCGGCCGCCGGGGTGACGATCGCGCCGAGCCGGTGCGACCGGGTCGGCACCACGATCAGGTCGACCACCCCGGGGACCCCGGTGAAACGGGCCTCGATCTCGGCCGGGTGCACCTTCCGGCCGTTGCCGAGGGTGATCACGTCCTTCTTCCGCCCGAGCAGGGTGAGGAAACCGTCGGAGTCCAGCCGGCCGTAGTCGCCGGTGACGATCGTGCCGTCCGGTTGGAAGGTCTCCGCGGCCACCTCGGCCGGCACGTCGAAGTAGCCGAGGCTCAGCGGGGCCGGTCGCCGGATCAGCAGCTCACCGTCGGGGCGGAACTCCACCGCGTCCGGGTCGATGAGGCGACCGACCGTGCCGACCCGGTGCGCGTCGGCGGTGTTCCAGGCGATCATCCCGCTCTCGGTCATCCCGTACGCCTCCAGCAGCGGGACCCCGCCGGCCCAGAACGCGTCCAGGGTGGCCCGGGAGATCGGGGCCATGCCGGTGATCATGAAGCGCATCCGGCCGCCCAGGAACTCGGGCAGCGGCGTGTTGGCCGCGCTGCGCGCGTGCAGCTGCCGGGCCGCGTCGTAGAAGACCGGGGGAGCGATGACGAAGGTCGGCTGTTCCTGCCGGATCGCCGCGAAGACCCGCTGGTACGGCGCGAGCACCAGGTCGGCCCCCACCCACAGGCAGCAGTAGACGGAGAGCCGCTGCTGGTAGTTGGCCAGTGGCAGGAAGATCAGGTGTCGGTCGGCGGAGGTGACCGCGAAGGCGTCGACGAACCGGTTGATCACGTACTCGGTGCCGGCCCGGCTGATCCGCAGGCCCTTCAACGCGCCGGAGGTCCCCGAGGAGTAGACCAGGCTGTGCAGGTCCGCCGGGATCTCGCCGACCGGGTGCGGCCGGCGGCCGGTCGGGTGCACCCGGTCGCCGTCGACCAGCAGGGCCAACCCGTGCCGGTCGGCGAACCCGGCGTCCACCGTGGTCTCGTCCCCGAACGCCTGGAGCACCGCCCCACGGGCCAGCACCGCCAGGTCCCACACCACCCAGTCGATGCTGTTGCCGGCCCGGATGCCGACCACGTCGCCGGGGCCCACCCCGGCCACACGCAGTCGGCCGACCCGCTCGTCGACGGCCTCGGCCAGCTCGGCGTGGGTCAGTTCCCGCCGTTGCCCGGCGGCGTCGATCTCCACGATCCGTGCGGTGCGCCGGTCGCGGTACCGGGCGGTCAGTTCTGCCAGGTTCATGGTCAGGTCCTTGCCATCTCGTCGGCCAGTCGGGTGAGCAGGGCGTCGAGCCGGTCGCTGACGAACGGTCCGAGCTGCCCGGCCAGCAGCGGCTCGTACGGCCCGGACCCGGTGTCCCAGTCGACGTGGACCTCGACCGCGCTGCGCCGGTCGTCGCCCTCGACCGGTAGGACCCGGACGGCGCGCTCCAGCCGCCGCCAGAGCCAGTCCGGCACGGCCGAGGCCGTGACGCCCTCCGGCGTGCGGGTGACCCGGTCGGCCCAGACCACCCGGTCGTGCCCGAGCGTCCCGGCGAACTCCGGCTCCAGCCCGCCGCCGGTCGAACCGGACGGGTCCAGCGCGAACGGGTCCAGCAGGCGGGGCCGGCGGTGCAGCAGGTCGCGCAGCTCCGCGCAGGGCACCGGCAGCACCGCCGTCCGGGTGACGGGTGAGCGGGGCACCGCCGGCCGCCCGGTCGGGTCGTCCTGCCGGGCGTCCACCTCGGTCAGCACCCGCTCCAGCACGTCCAACCCGTACGCCAGGTCGGCCGGGGTGATGACCATCGGCGGCTGCACCCGCAGCACCCGGCTGTGGTAGAGCGAGTACGTCGAGGTCACCCCGTGCCGCAGCAGCAGCGCCAGCACCATCCCACCGAGCGTCTCGTCGTGGAACTCCAGGCCGTGCATCATGCCGATGCCCCGGTGCGCGGCGAGCAGTCGGGGGAAGCGGTCCACCAGGGCGGACAGCCGGGCGACGAGCGTCTCGGTGTGCGCGGCCACCGTCCGGCCGAACGACTCCTCGGTGGCGATCTCGATGGCTTCCAGCCCCACCCGGCAGCAGAGTGGGTTGCCGCCCAGGCTGGACCCGAAGGTGGACGGCAGCGCCCGCAGGCTGTCCCACACCGCCTCGGTGCCGAGCACCGCCGACAGCGGGACCACCCCGCCGCCGAACGCCTTGCCCACGCAGACCAGGTCGGGGGTGACCCCGAAGCGGTCGAAGGCGAAGAAGGGACCGCAGCGGCCGAAGGCGGTCTGCATCTCGTCGAGGATCAGCAGGGCGCCCCGCTCGGTGCAGATCCGGCGCACCCCGGCCAGGTAGTCCGGATCGGGGACGACCACGCCCCCCTCGGCCTGCACCGGCTCCAGCAGCACCGCCGCGGTGTCGCCGTCCACCGCCCGGTCGATCGCGGCCAGGTCGTTGAAGGGCACCTGCCGGAACCGCTCCAGGAAGGGGCGGTACAGGGCGGCGTGCTCGGGACGGTTGGCGGCGCTCAACGCGGCGAAGGTCTTGCCGTGGAAGCAGTCGAGGGCGCTGACGAACGTGGTCCGGCCGGTGGCGGCGCGGGCCAGCTTCAACGCGTTGTCGATACTCTCCCCGCCCCCGTTGGCCAGGTAGGCGTACGGGAGCCGCCCGCCGGTCAACTCGGCCAACCGGGCGGTCAGCCGGATCTGCTCCTCCTCGAAGAGGATCTTCGTGCTGTTCAGCCGGCCGGATGCCAACTGCTCGGCGACGGCCGCCACGATCCGCTCGTGCGAGTAGCCGAACGACTGGTTGCCGTACTGGTCGAACAGGGCCAGCAGGTCCCGGCCGTCGCCGTCGGTCACGTGCGCGCCGGCACCGGGACCCTGCACGCCGCAGCCCATGACGAAGGACATCGTCGAGTAGGTCGGATGGTTGTGGGCCGCCTTCGCCTCGGCCAGCTCCTGACGGCGTGTTCGCACCCTCGGCTCCTCCCGCCCGTGGTCACCGGGCACTGGCGTACGCGTGGTAGTCGGCGAAGAAGAACTGCAACAGGCGGCTGCGCCGCCCCGCCGGCGTGCGGGACCGGGCCACCGCGTCCGGCACGTCCAGGTAGGCCACCAGGCTCAGCGGCCCACCGGCGAACCGCTCGTCGAGGTACGGCTCGCCGAGCGGCGCGAAGCCGATCTCCAGGTAGAAGTCCCGCAGCTGGCCGGAGTTCTCGTCGACGAAGAAGTCCCCGATGATGTGGGTCGCGCCGAACCGCCGGACGCTGTGCACCAGCGCCTCGCGCATCAGCGCCAGCCCGACCGAGCGGCTGCGGATCGCCGGCAGGGTCATCAGGTGCCCGAACTCGACCAGCCGGTTGCCCGGTCGCAGCGCGCTCAGGTCGACCACGTCCTCGCAGGGCAGCCCGGCCGCCTGGTCGGGGATGACCTTCACCGTGCCGACCGGCTCGTCGCCGTCGAGCGCGAGGATGTAGTGGGCGTACGGGTCGAAGCGGTCGAAGGTCTCCTCGGTGTCGGCGGCGTCGCGCAGCCGCCCCTGGTCCCGGACGTAGACCGCCTCGCGCAGCCGCAGCACCGCCGCCCGGTCCGCCGCCGACTCGGCCAGCCGGAACACCACCCCGGTGGTGGACGGGGCGCTCACTTGCGCACCAACGTCCGGAAGAAGTCCACGTATCCGGGGTGGAAGTGCCGGAGCTGGTGCCGTACCTGCTGGTGCAGCTCGGGCAGGCGCTCGATCGGCAGGTTCGGCATCAGGTGGTGCTCGACGTGGAAGTTGTTGCCGTTGGTGAACCAGGTCATCAGCCGGTTGGACCGGATCGTCCGGGTGTTGGCGAACGGGTCACGGTCCAGGGTGGCGCAGCGGAAGTGCTCCGGCAGTTCGACCAGCGCGTGCACCGGCCCGGCCACCAGCAGCAGCGGGGCCAGCCAGCACCACACCACCAGCGCCTGACCGAGCAGCACCGAGCCGACCGTGGCGGCGAGGAGCACGCCGAGGACGAGCCGGTGTTCCGCCCGGATCCGGCGGGAGATGGTCGGGTTCTCGCCGGGGTGGTCCGCACCCCGCAGCGCCCGCCCGGCGTCGAGCAGGAACAGTCCGTAGTGGTGCAGCATGGTGAAGCGCACCGTCCAGGCCCAGGCGGTGCGCAGCCGGGACCGGGGGCGGTCGGTGCCGTACTGGTCGCCGTAGTCGAAGAACTCCCGGTTCTCCGGGGTGCCCAGGTCGCGGTGGTGCCGCAGGTGGGTCGCCCGGTACGCGGAGAACGAGATCAACATCGGCAGTCCCAGCAGGACGCCGACCAGCCGGTTGGTCCGCGCGTGGCGGAACCCCAACCCGTGCAGCGTCTGGTGCTGCAACTCGGCGGCGTGGGCGAACATGCAGCCCAGCAGCACCACGCCCAGCACCCGCAGGGCGGTCTCCGGGCGGGCGGCCAGCACGGTGCCGGCGACGGTCAGCAGGGCCCAGAGCGTCAGCTTCGACGCGAAGGACCGGTCGTCGACCTCGGTGCGCAGATGCCGGGCGGCGCTGCGGACGTCGGCCCGGGTGGCGCGCGCGGTGGCCTCATCGATGGGTTTCACGGTTACCCGTCTCCTCCTGCGGTCGCTCGGTGGCCACGGTGTCGGGTGGTGCCGGCGTCCCGGTCGCGGTCCCGCCCGCCGGTGCCGCCCCGGCCGGGTCGTCGCCCGGCGTCAGGGCCGCGGTGAGCACGGCGGCGAGGACGGCCACCGGCTCGGGCGCCAGCGGATCCCGGCTGTCGACGTCGAGCAGCCGCTCACGGACCCGACCGGTGACGTACTTGCCCCAGTCCGGCCGGGCCGGCGGGTGGCCCGACCCCGGCCGGCGGGTGGCGAGGACCAGCGGGTCCCCGACGAACCGGCCGGGCGTGAACTCGTGCGCCAGGTGGCCGAGCCGGGCGAGGGCCCCGGCCTGGTCGCGTACGGCAGTCTCGTCGACGCCGGTCAGCCCGCCACCGCGTTCGTGCAGCAGCGCGGCCACGGTGGCGGCGTCCGGCGCGGCCGACGCGGGCCGTGGCACGTCGTACAGGTCGAGGACGCCGAGCAGCGCCTCCCGGTCGGTCGGCGGCGGCGCGGGATGCGTCTCGTCCGGCGGGTAGCTGTCCAGCAGGGCCAGCAGCCCGACCTCCGCCCCGGCCGCCTGCAACGCCACCGCCGCCTGGTACGCCAGGTAGCCGCCGGTCCCGCAGCCGAGCAGGTGGTACGGACCCTCGGGCTGGACCTCGCGGATCCGGGCCAGGTAGCCGTCGACCAGCTCCTCGAACCCGGCCGACGGGGTGACCCCGCCCTGGAGGCCGTACCCGGGGATCTCGGCGGGCAGCTGGGCGACCAGACGCAGCCAGGGCCGGCTGCGGCCGTCCGGCAGCGGCAGGCAGAACAGCGGTGGCCGGCTGCCGGTGCGCCGCAGCGGCACGGCGGCGACCGGGCCGGTGGCGGCCACCGACGGGGGACCGATCCGGGCGGCGAGCGCGGACACGGTCGGGTGGCGGAACAGGTCGCGCACCGACAGGTGGACGTCGAGCAGGTTCCGGGCCCGGCCCAGCAGTCGGGTGGCGGAGAGCGAGTGCCCGCCGAGGTCGAAGAAGTTGTCGTCGACGCCGACCGCCGGC
Organism: Micromonospora sp. NPDC023956; assembly: GCF_040639195.1. Lineage (NCBI taxonomy): Bacteria > Bacillati > Actinomycetota > Actinomycetes > Micromonosporales > Micromonosporaceae > Micromonospora > Micromonospora sp. NPDC023956. The sequence goes on along the minus strand of NZ_JBEZZN010000005.1, from coordinate 121,467 downwards.
ACACCCAGCAACTCGGCGAAGAGGGCGGCCAGCACCTCCTCCGTGTCGGTGCGGCCGGTCGTCCCGCCACCGGCCGGGCCCGGCCGGCCGGGCGTCGCGGCGTGCGGGTCGGGCAGGGCGGCCCGGTCGAGTTTGCCGCTGGCCGTGCGGGGCAGCTCGTCGACCGGCACCACGATCCCGGGGACCAGGTGGGCGGGGAGCGCCTCGGCCACGCCGGCCCGGATCCGGGCCGGGTCGACGCCGGTCCCCGAGACCGGCACCACGTACCCGACGAGGTGCCGGCCCCCGGTTCCGTCGTCGCGGACCGTGGCCGCGGCCCGGACCACCCCGGGTTGCCGGACCAGGGCGGCCTCGACCTCACCCAGCTCGATCCGGAAGCCACGGATCTTGACCTGGTCGTCGTCGCGCCCGACGAAGACCAGCTCGCCGTCAGCGGTCCACCGGGCCAGGTCGCCGCTGCGGTACATCCGCGCCTCGCCGTCGTCGGTGGCGAACGGGTCCGGCAGGAAGCGGTCCTCGGTGAGCGCCCGGTTGCCCCGGTAGCCCAGCGACACCCCGGCACCGCCGATGTGCAGCTCGCCGACCGTCCCGGTGGGCACCAGCCGTCGGTGCGGGTCGAGCAGGTAGACCCGGACGTTGCGCAGCGGGGCCCCGATCGGCGGGGCGGCGGCCCGGTCCGGGGTGAGCCGACCGCTCATCGCGGTCGAGACGGTCGCCTCGGTCGGCCCGTACCCGTTGATCAGCCGGCAGACCGGCGCGAACCGTTCGACCACCGTGGGCGCGGACAGTTCCCCGACGATCGACACGGTGGTACCGGGGGGAATGTCCTGCGGGGACAGCACGTCGAGCACGGACGGGGCGAGGACGAGGTCGTTGACCTCGCGGTCCCGGATCAGCCGGACCAGGTCGGGACCGGGCGTCAACCGGTCGGCCGGGGCGAGGACGAGGGTGCCGCCGTTGAGCACCGACTGCGTCATCTCGCCGACGAAGGCGTCGAAGCTGGCGGAGGCGAACTGGAGGGTCCGGGTGCCCGGACCGGAGCCCAACCGGTCCACCATGGCCGCGGTCAGGTTGACCACGCCCCGGTGGCGCACCACCACGCCCTTCGGGGTGCCGGTGGAGCCGGAGGTGTAGATCAGGTACGCCGGTTGCCAGGGGGAGGTGGGCAGGTTCCGCTCCCCGTCGGACAGTGGACGACCGTCCAGGACGGCCAGCCGGCCGGTCAGTTCCGGGTCGTCGAGGAGCAGCCGCCGCACCGGCAGGTGGTCGCCGAGCGCGGCGGTCTCGCGGGACAGCAGCAGCAGGCTCGGCTCCGCGTCGGCGACCATGAACGACAGTCGGGGGACCGGGTAGGCGGGGTCGAGGGAGAGGAAGGCCGCGCCGGACTTCAGCACCGCCAGCGCGGCGGTGACCAGCGTCGCGGACCGGGGCAGCGCGAACGCCACCACCTGACCCGGACCCACGCCCCGGTCGACCAGGTGCCGGGCCAGCCGGTTGGCCCGTCGGTCCAACTCGCGGAAGCTCACCGGGGTGCCGTCGTCGTCGAGGGCGGGCGCGTCCGGGGTCCGATCCGCCCACTCCTCGACGAGCTGGTGCACGCCGACCGGCGGGATGTCCCGGGTCGGGCCCCGGCCCCAGCCGAGGAGGCGGTCCCGCTCCTCGGCGTCGACCAGGGGCAGGTCGTCGACGGGGGTGCCGGGTTCCGCCGAGGTCGCCGCGTCCAGGAAGAAGAGGAACCGCCGCAGGTGCGCGTCGAGTTCCCCGGGCGGGTGGGCGACGGAGTCGGCGTCGAGGAGCAGCTCGGTGTCCCCGTCGGGCAGTTGGAAGAAGACGAGGGAGACGTCGTCGACGTCCGGCAGGGAGAGGGTGCGGACCGTGGCCTGGTGATCGGCGAAGCGCAGCGGCGCGGTCGAACCCATGACGTTGACCACCGCGCCCCAGAAGGGGCGTCCCTGCCCGGTGCGGCCCAGGTCGCGTCCGAGCATGGTGGCGGGGTAGCGGCTGTGCAGCAGACCGGCCCGCAGTTCCGCGCCCACGGCGGTGAGGGCGCCGGCCAGGGTGGTGCCGGCCGGCATCCGGACCCGCAGGGGCATGGCGTTCGTGGTCATGCCGGGCACGTCGCGTTCGGCCCGGCTCATCCGGCCGGTCACCGGGAGCCCGAGCAGGACGTCGGTGCTGCCGGCCATCCGCCCGACGTAGGCGGCCGCGACCCCGACGGCGAACTCCGACCAGCCCACCCCGAGCCGCTCGGCGGCGATCCGCATCCGCTCGGTCCGGGTGACGCCGAGGTGGGCCCGGCGGCGGATCACCGGCCCGCCGCGCCGGTCCTGCCGTCCCGCGAGCCGGGTCGGCTCCGGTCGGTCCGCCAGCCGCTCCAGCCAGTGCCGCCGGTCCCGCTCCAACCGGTCCGAGGCGAGGTACGCGGCCTCGCCGTCACCGAGGATCCGCAGCGGCGGGGGCGGTGCGGGTGGGGCCTGGCCGCTCACCAGGGCGGTGTACGTCGCCGCGGTCCGCCGGTGGAGCTGGGCGAGGCTCCAGCCGTCGACCATCAGGTGGTGCACCCGGCGGTAGAGGACGAAGTGCTCCGGGGCCAGCCGGATCAGCGCGGTGGTGCAGAGCCCGGTGCCGAGCCGGTCGACCGGGGCGGTCATGTCGGCGGTCATCCAGGCGTCCGCCGCCGCCTCCGGGTCGGCCTCCGCGCTCACGTCGACCAGATGCAACGGCGAGGAGGCGTCCGGGTCGACGTACTGCACCGGTCCGGCGGCGGTGACCGCGAACCGTAGCCGCAGCGCCTCGCAGTCGCGTTCGACCCGGTGGTGGGCGGCGGTCATGGTGGTGGGGTCGACCGGGCCGAAGATGTCGATCCGGTCGGTGATGCTCCGGGACGACCCGGTGGGGTCCAGCGACTCCGCGTACCAGATCCCGGACTGGGCCCCCAGCAGCGGCCAGTCCGGTCTGTCGTGGTCGAACAACACTGACGCCTCCAACCGGCTCTTGTGTTCCCCCGAGTTCGCGCCGCGCAGATCCAATGAGGTAACACGACTTTCCCGTGGCCGGCAAATAGCTATTTCCTCGCGCCGTCAAGTCTGATTCCACAGGGTGATCCGGTTTCGCCGAAGCAGCAGGCCGTGCCTTTCGGGTCACGCTAAGTTGTGGCCTCAGTCGGGCTTTGCGAGGAAATAACTACGCGTGAACCAGCGGCCGTCCAGGTGCGACCCCCGTCGGCTTCCGATCCGTCCGGTGGAGGTGCGAGGCGTGGGAGCCGGTCCCCGGGCACCGTCCTGAGCTGCGGAGCCGGTGTGGTCGAGGTGATCGGGTCCCCGTTGTCATCACGGTCGGTGTCGATGGGAGTCGATGGCGCTTCGCTCCGCCCGGTCAGTGGCCAGAATGGACGGTGTGCTGTGTAGAAATTCACCGCAAGCGATCCCGTCAGACGGTTTGATATGCGTATACTCGTCAAGTCATGGGGATGAACGGGGATGGCGTAAAGGGTTTTGCCGAAGAGTTCCGAATGCTCGAACCGCATCTCGACGAGCGGCAGCGCCGGTTGGTGCTCGCCGCTCGGGCCCGGTCACTGGGGCGGGGTGGGATCAGCCGGATCGCCCTCGCCGCCGGGGTGCATCCGAGCACCGTCTCGAAGGGGATCGAGGAGCTCGAGTCCCCGGGGGCGCGCCCTCCACGCGTGCGGCGTCCCGGCGGTGGACGCAAACGGCTCACCGAGACCGATCCCGGCCTGATGACCGACCTGCTCGGTCTGATGGAACCCCGCCACCAGCCGCGCCCGGCTCTCCAGTGGACCACCCGCTCCACCCGGCGGCTCGCCGAGGAACTGGCCGACCTGGGGCACCGGGTGTCGGCCTGGTCGGTGAGCCGGCTGCTGCGGGAGGCCGGCTTCCGGCTGTCCACCAGTTCCCGCCCGCTGCTTGCCGGCCAGCAACTCGACCGGGACGCCCAGTTCCACCGGGTCAACGACCACGTGCAACGGTGCATCCTCGCCGGACAGCCGGTGATCGTGCTGAGCCTGCGCCGTCACCGGCAGACCGCGGCGGCCGGTGACGGCGGGCCGGTCCCCGGCGACCCCGCGCCGGGAGACGCGACCGGGCCCGGCCCCGGGGACGAGGGCGGCTGGACCGACGAGCCCGTCGACCGGGACACCTGGGCGGTGGCGCTGGCCACCGTCGGCGGCTGGTGGGCGGAGTCCAGCCAGCAGGCCCGCCACCTGCTGATCGTCGCGGACTCCGCCGGACCGGGCGGCAGGTCCTGGCGGATCGGGCTGACCCGCTTCGCCACCCGGATCGGTGTCCCCATCACCGTGTGTCACCTGCCCTCGAACACCATGCGCTGGAACCGGGGGGAGGACCGGGTCCGCTCCAACGTCCTGCTCCGGCTGCCCGGGGCCGTACCCAGTCGACACGAGGTGGAGATGCGGGTGATCGCCGAGTCGCGGGACGGCGGTGGCCCCGCCCCCGTCCCCGCGCCCCCCGGCCCGACCTCCTGGAACTATCTGGTCACCCCCTGACGCCGCCGGCGACCGGACCGGCCCGACGACCGCTCCCGGTCGACCGGGAGTGCGGGGCGCGGGCGGACCGGGTGCCCGCGCTTACCGGGACGCGTACCCACCGACCGGGAGACGCGGGCGGACCGGCTGCGGTGGTCGCGGCGCGCGGGGCCGGTGAGCGGCGGATAGGCTTCGGCCGTGGCGGGACTGTTGAGGAACGTGGCGGCGCGGGTCGGTCGGGTCGTCCGGGGCGCTGCCGCGTCCCCGGCCCAGGTGCCCGCCCAGGTCGCCCGAGGACGTCAGGCGGCGGCCCTCCGTCGCCGCCACCTCACCTACGCGCCCGAACCGGACGGCCAGGCCGACCCGGGCGAGATCGTCTGGACCTGGGTGGCCTACGAGGACGATCCCCGCCAGGGCAAGGACCGACCGGTGCTGGTGGTCGGCCGGGAGAGCCGGACCCTCTTCGGGCTGATGCTCTCCAGTCAGCGTGACCGCGACGGCCAACGGCACTGGTTTCCGCTCGGTCCGGGCGAGTGGGACCGGGACAACCGGCCGAGCTGGGTCCGGCTCGACCGGGTGCTCACCATGCGGGAGGACGGGATCCGCCGGGAGGGCGCGGTGCTGGACCGGGCCCGGTTCGACCGGGTGGCCGGGGTGCTGCGCGCCGAGTACGGCTGGACCTGATCCGTGCCCTGACCCGGTGGCGCGTGGTCAGGACAGCGGGTGGGCGATGCCCCGGGCGTGGTCGGTGACCGCCGCGCCGACCACCCGGGCCTCCACCGGCAGCACCTCCAGGCAGCGGCGGACGGCGGCGGCCATCAGCGCGTTGGGCACCCGCATGGAGAGCGTGCAGTGCGGCACCCAGCGCCCCGGCTGGTAGTGCTCGGAGAGGCCCACGCCGGCCCGGGTCAGCCGGTCGTGCACCTCGGCGTGGTGGGCGAGCAGGTCCGGCGTCGGCGTCGGGCCGAGCCAGAGCACCCGTCCGACGAACTGTCCGGCGTACTGGAACGACAACCGGAGCGGCGCGGCCACGGTCAGTCCGGTCAGTGCCTCGGCGACCCGCTCCGGGTCCAGCCGGGGCGCCACCGCCAGCGACACGTGCGGGCGGTGGCGCTGGTCGAGCAGGTACCGGAGGCTCTGCACGCCTTCCGCCTCCAACGCCTCCCAGAGCACCCGGATCCGCCGGGTGGCGTCGGTGTCGAGATACAGCTCCAGCGCGGCGACCACCGGCCCACCCTAGGGCCCGCCGTCACCCGGGGCGACTCCGCCGACCGTTCATCTCCGGGCTCTCCCCGCCCCGGCCGCCGTACCGGTCGGGGCCGGTGGTGCCGTCCGCTGTGCCGGGGCGGCCGGAGCCGTCGGCCGGGTGCGGCGGGCGAGGAGCCGGTCCACCCCGACGAAGACCAGGCCGAGCAGCCAGAACACCACCGCGAAGCCCGACGCGCTGACCGCCACCCCGGGGTAGCCGAGCTGACCGGCGTCCACGAACGGGTACGGGTAGGAGCCGACCACGGCCCCTCTCACCAGGGCGAACGCCAGGTACGCCAGCGGGAAGGCGAGCCACCAGGCCGCGTACCGGGGGCGTAGCCGGCCCCGACGGTCGAAGAGCGCCCAGTCGACCACCGCGAGTAGCGGGACCACGGTGTGCAGGAACTGGTTGCCGACCGCGTCGGCGAGGGAACGGTCCGGTTGCGCCATCGCGAACGGGCTGGCCGGATTGGCCAGGACCAGGTGGTAGACCACCCCGGTGATGGTGATGTAGAGGGTGGCCGCGCCCTTGAGCACGGACGGCGGGTCGGGCCGCCCCCGCCGGGCCCGCGTGACGGCGTACCCGGCGAGCAGCCCGACCGCGAGATTGCTCTGGATGGTGAAGTACGGCAGCAGGCCGGTCACGGTGGCCGGACCGGCGGCGGTGAGCACGATCCCGGCCAGCACGCCGAGGACGACCAGCAGGCGGAGGACCACCGCCGCCGATCCACGCCGCAGAGTCATTCGCGCACGTTAACAGCCCTTCCCGGGCTCGTCACCGGCCAGCGCCGGCTCGATTCGCCGTCGAGGGCCCCGGTGGGACGCCGGCGGGCTCCGGTGGGAGGTCGGCGGGCTCCGGCAGGCCGGTGTGGTCGGGCCGGCCCGGCCCGTCGCCCACCGGCGGGGTCGGCACCGCCGGTTGCCCGGTCGGCCCCACCGACGGGGGCGCCGGCACCACCGGTCGCCAGGTCGGCCGCGCCGGCGGTACCGACGGCTTCGCCCCGGGCCCGGCCGGGGGCGCGGGCGACCCGTCGGGCCGCGAGGGCGTCGGGCTGCCGGGACCGGCGGTCGGCCGGCCACCCGGGGTGCTGGCCGAGGGCCCCGGCGTCGGCCCGCCGGTGGGTGCCGTCCGGAACCGCTCCGGGTCGCCGCCGGATGCCCCGTCCCCCGGCGTGGTCGTGGCCGGCGACGGCACCGGATGCGCCGGGAAGCGCACCGCCCCCTGTACCGTGGCGAGGGCCACCCCTCCGGTCGCGACCACGGCCAGCAGTGCGGCGGTGGTCGTCCGCACCGGCAGCAGACGGGCCAGGGCGTCCCGCCGGGGCGGACGCGGCGACGGTCGTCGCACCGGTGCCAGCCGCGCGGCCTGGAACGCCCGCATCGCCCGGTGTTCACCGCGCAGTTCCACCGGCCGGGGAGCGGCGCGGAGCGCGGCGAGCAACCGGACGAGGTGGCCGGGTGCCCGTCGGTGGTCGACGGCGGTTCCGTCGAGCAGGCACTCGACTGTCTCCCGGTCGATCTGGTATTGGTGATGTGAGGTCATCTCGTGTGTACCAGCGTCGGCGATCCTTCCGACGTCACACGCGGTGGGTCGGCCCGCCGGGATGGCCGACTGGTGGATCATCCTCCCGGCCCCCGGGACCGGTCCGGGGTCATACCTGGGGTCACCGGCAGAACGGACGGATCGACACCTCAAGGTCCAACCGGGACGGCATCCGTCGACAGACCGATGGATGAGGCGTTACGGTCAGCGACAGGAGAACATGAACGTATGAAGGTGCTCTTCCTCGGTGGTCCCTGGCACAACGAACGTCACGAGGTGACGCCCGCGCGGGCGTCCGCCGCACTGCGGTCGCTGCCGGTCAGCTTCACCGTTCCGCTCCCGACCGACCGCACCGGTGAGTTCGTGGAGGGCTTCGCGTCCTCCCGGGCCGACGGTCACATCACGTACACCCGTCGCTACGCCCGTGCCGGCGGTGAGCGCCTGCCCGTCTACGTGGCCCCTAACTACCAGGGTCCGCCCCGCGCCTGAGCCCGTGCCCCGTCCCGCCCCCGGTGCCCGTGCGCCGGGGGCGGGCGAGCGCAGTGCTCGGGCCGTGGTCTGCCCGAGCACCCGTGGTCGCCCTTTCACCCCGTCCGATGCGGATCGCACGGTACGGGCCACCCCCGACACTTTCCCCGCTGTCCGGGGCATCCCGGAGCCCTCTCCGGTTGCCGAACCCGGACACCGGGGGTCAACTGGTGACATGGGTGCGATCAAGGTGGGAACGTCGTCCTGGGCCGACCAGATGCTGTTGCGCTCCGGCTGGTATCCGCGGACGGCCCGCACCCCCGCCGCCCGGCTCGGTCACTACGCCGGCCGGTTCGGACTGGTCGAGGTGGACACCTCGTACTACGCGGTGCCGACGCCGGAGACCGCCCAGGGCTGGGCGGCGGCCACTCCGGACGGTTTCACCTTCGACGTCAAGGCGTTCAGCCTGTTCACCGGGCACCCGACACCGGTCTCCGTGCTGCCCCGGGACCTGCGTCCGGCCGGTACCCGCCGCCAGGTCCAGCGCCGTGACCTGCCCGGCGAGACGTACGACGAGCTGTGGGAGAGGTTCCACGCCGCGTTGGCCCCGCTCGCCGGTTCCGACCGGCTGGGCGCGGTGCTGTTGCAGTTCCCCCCGTGGTTCGCCCACGGCGAGGCGGCGAGACGGCGGATCGTCGAACTCGCCGGTCGGTGCCGACCGCACCGGGTCGCCGTCGAGTTGCGTCACCACTCCTGGTTCGCCGAGCCGACCGTGCTGGGCACCCTCGACCTGCTCCGCGAGCACGACCTGACCTTCGTCTGCGTCGACATGCCCCAGGGGTTCGCCTCGTCGGTGCCGCCCATCCTCACCGCCACCGCCGGGCTGGCCATGATCCGGTTCCACGGGCACAGCGCCGCCTGGGAGAGCGGTGACAAGCAGGAGCGGTTCCGCTACGCGTACGCCGAGGACGAGCTGACCCGCTGGGCGGAGCTGCTGACCGGGCTGGCCGGGCGGGCCGACGAGCTGCACGTGTTGCTGAACAACTGCTGCGGCGACCAGGCCCAGCGGGACGCCGCCCGGCTGGCCGACCTGCTCGGCGTGTCGACGGACCGGGTCGACCGCCCGCTGCTCGGTGCGGAGCGGTGACCCGGGGCCGACGAGGAGCGACCGGGTACGCGGCGACCCGCGACCGGAGCGGTCGCGGGTCGCGGTGGCCCTGCCGGTCAGTGGGCCATCATGCGGTGCATCCGGCCGTGACCGTTGGTGCCGAGCATGCCCATCCCCATCCCCTTGGACTTCGTGTTCATCATGCCGCCGTTGCGCCCGAGGGTCATCATGCCGCCGGCCCGACCGAGCATCCCCCGGAGTACCTGGCCGGGTTTCTGCTGTTCACCGGCGTAGCTGGTGACCACGATCAGCGCCCCGGTGATGGCCGGGACAGCCCACTGGAGCACCTTCATCTGCCGTTGCGAGGTCGCGACCGCGCGCGGCGTGTCGGGCTGGGGTTCGGTGACCCCGGCCACCGGTGGCTGGCCCGACTTCTCCAACCGCATGCCGAGCATCCGGCTGTATCCGGTGACGGCCAGCGCGGCGACGGTCAGCGCGGTCTTGACCGCGCTCATCCGGCCGACCCCGGACTGGGTGAGTACCCGAGGGCTCTCGGTCACCAGTTCGCCGACCGCGCCGGCCAGGTGCGCCCCGATGGCCGCCGCGTTCACCGGCGTCCATCGGGCCCAGCCCGCCGAGGCCATCGGCAGTCGTTGGGTCCTGTCGTTGATCTTCGCCGCCGCGCCGTTGACCCCGGTGGCGCCCATCAACGAGCCGCCGAACCAGGCCGCCAGGCCGAGGTCGTGCATCGAGCGCAGGACGGTGTGCCGTTCGGACATCTGATCCCCTTCCGCCGTGTGGGTGCTGCGGCATACCCACGCGCCGGGCGGCTATTCCCGGCCACCGCCCGCAGCGGTGGTCAGGCGACCGCCGGGGCCGGCCGGCCGACGCCGCTGACCGTCGCGTACACCGCCCCGAGCTGCTCCACGGCCCGCTTCCAGGAGTACCGGCTGCGGATCCGGTCCAGCGCCGCCGTGGCGTACGAGAAGCGGCGGACGTTGTCCCGCAGCAGCCGGCGGACCGCCGTGCCGAGGGCCCGTGGGTCGCGGGGCGGGACGAGGTCACCGGTGAGCCCGTCCACCACGCTGTCGCTGATCCCGCCGACGGCGGTGCCGACCACGGGGACCCCGCAGGCCATGCCCTCCAGGGTCGAGAGGCCGTACGGTTCGTGCCAGGGGGCGGCGACGAGGATGTCCGCCGAGCGGTACCAGCGACCCAGTTCCGCCCGGGGGACCGCGCCGACGAGGCGGACCCGCTCGGCCACCCCGCAGGCCGTGGCGAGGGCGAGCAGCCGGCGGGCGGTCCCGTCGCCGGGCAGCAGGTCGGCCGGGGGCCCACCGACCACCACGCACTCCGCCTCCGGTACGCCCGGCATCGCCCGGACCAGGTCCGGCAGGCCCTGCGCGGCGATCAGCGGGCCGACGGTGAGGATCCGGGGTCGGGCCGGATCCCGGGGCGCGACCGGCCCCTCGGGGCGGAACAGTGCCTCGTCGATCCCGGTGGGGACCAGGGTCATCCGGGAGCGGGGCACCCCGAGCCGGAGCAACTCGGCGACCTCGTCCTGGCACTGCACGACGACCCGGTCGACGGCCCGGCCGATGGCCCGTTCGTAGCCGATCCGCCCCGGTGGGCTGGTGTCCCGGTTGCCGAGCTGCCGCCGGGCCACCGTGCCGAGCCCGTGGTAGGTCTGCACGACCGGCACCCCGGTCCGCCGGGCGGCGTGCAGGGTGGCCAGGCCGCTCATCCAGAAGTGCGCGTGCGCGACGTCGGGCAGCCAGCCCTCGTCCTGCCAGGCGCCGGCGAGCCACCGCCCGAACTCGGCGAGGTGCGGCAGCAACTCGTCGCGGGGCAGCCGCTCGGGGGGCCCGGCGGGGACGTGGCAGACCAGGTAGCCGTCCCCGGTGGGTACGGCGTCGGGCACCGCGGTGGAGTCCCGGCGGGTGTAGACCCGTACGTCGTGACCCGCGCCGACGAGCGCGGCGGCCAACTCGGCGACGTGCGTGTGCTGGCCGCCGACGTCCGGGTCGACCGGCACGGCGAGCGGGCTGGCGTGCTCCGAGATCATCGCGATGCGCATGTTTCCTCCTCCATCAGCCGGTCCCGTCGCCCCGGGAACGGTCGATCGCCGGACCGTCGCGTGCCGTTCCGCGATCGACGCGGGCCGGCGGAGCGCGCCCCGGTCGGCGTACCGACCGGGACCCGCCCGTGACGTTCCGGCTGAGGCAGACGCCCGACCCGCATGGGCAGGTCCCTACCCTGAGCCGTCCGACCTAACCAATCGATCGGGTCACGTCCTGCTCCCCGGGTCAGGCGTCGGCGCGGAGCATCCCCGGGTCGAACACCTCGTACGCGATCCGCCCGGCCGGTACGCCCCGGCGCAACAGCCCGCTGCGGACCTGGTACGTGAACGGCAGCGGTCCACAGAGGTGGACGTCCGCGTCGGGGCTGAGCGGGATCAGCTCCGGGCCTTCGAGGGCGCCGCCGAGGTGGTGGACTGCGACCGCCCGGCCTGCCCGCTGCTGCCCGCGTGCCGCCTCCGCGGTGAGCTGCGCCGCGCGCAGGAGGCGTTCCTCGACGTGCTCGACCGGGTCCGTCTCGGTGACCTGCTGGCCGACCCGACCGGCCCGGTGCTGCTCGCCCTCGGCGGCCGGCCGACCTGACCACGGAGGTGGCGTGACGAACGGGACCCCGCCGCAGTCGGCGGGGTCCCGGTGGTTCGACGGTGTGGCGGCGGCTCAGGAGACGGTGATGCCGCCGTCCGGCGACCGTACGCAGGACACGCTCCGCGCGGCGGCGGTGGCGGCACCGGTCAGGCACTGTCCGAGCACCTGGTGTCCGGTGGCGTTCGGGTGCCACGACTCCTGGCAGGTCTGGAAGTAGGTGACGCAGGTGTTGGCGATGTCCTGGATATCCAGCTTGTCCTTGCCGGAGAGGCTGGTCACGAAGACGCCGCTCGGCCCGTCCTGGAGACGGATCGGGGTGGCCAGGGTGCCGCTGGGGCTGCTCGACGACTCGCAGAGCCGGGCCCCGTCGAAGGCCCGCTGCACGTTGAGGTAGACCAGGTCCGCGCCGGGGAACTCGGCGGCCAGGGTGTCCCGGGTCGACCGCACCATGGTGCCGAGACCGGCGGAGAAGCGGTGCCCCGGAGCCAGGCTGGCCCGGTGGATCGGGCAGCCGGCGGCGTACCGCTCGGCACCGAGGTCCCGGAACTTGTCCCGGTCGTCGGCCCGGCCGTCCTGCTCGTGGAAGGTCGGGTGCAGGTCGAACGGCAGCGGGTTGGTGTAGTCCTGGAGCACGACCCGGTGCTGCCCGTCGGCGTCGACCTGGGCGAGGGTGGCGAGGATCTGCCGGACCGCCGAGGTGGTCTCCCCGGTGGCCGCGGCGAGCTGCGCCGGGGTGGCCAGGTCGGCGTCGCTGCACGGCTGCTGCGGGACCGGGCCACCGAGGTACGCCCAGAACTCCCACCAGCCGGTCCAGGCGTCGGCGATGAACCGGTTGGCGCACTTCTCCGCCACCGAGCCGAAGGTGAACGAGCTGTTGTTGGAGCCGAGCCCGACCAGGACGAGGTCGATGTCGTGGGTCCGGGCGACCGCGCGGAGCTGGTCGAGCTGGGACGCCACCTGCCGGCCCTTGGCGCGGGCCGCCGAGGCGGCGCCGATGTCGTACGGCTGGCCGCCGGAGCAGGCCAGGTTGAACCGGTCCTGGATGCCCGGGAGGTTGGCCCGGTGCAGGGACGCGTTCGCCGAGCGGTGGCAGAAGTACGCGTTGTTGTTCGGCGCGGACCAGCCCGGGAAGCCCTGAGCCGCCCCGTTGACGTCGACCACCGACGTGTACGCGCCGGCGCCTTCGCCGCTGATGAAGCTGTCGCCGAGCGCCACTGCGGCGGTGGGGGGCGCCGCGGTCGCCGGGGTGGCGGGCGCGACCGTGGCGGTGAGCCCGCCCGAGGCCACGACCAGCGCCAACGCGAGCGCGGTACGACGGAACAGGGACATCGAACCTCCATCCACTGATGGAAATGTGAGAAAGTCTTTGAGATCGCGATCACATCACGCCCGTCTCGCGGGCGTCAACGGTTTCGGCGCCGTTTCGATCGACGAACCTCGTGATCCATCGGGCCGGACGGACCCGACCCGGCCCCGTCCGACCACCCCGTCGCCCTGCTCACGATTCCCTCGGCGCGGACGGGCGCGGCGCGGGGTGGCGTGGGTATGTCGGCGCACCCGGCTAGGCTCGCTGCGGCGTGCCGTCCACCGGCGATCTCCGCCGGAGGTGGCCACCCACCGCCGAGACCTGGGAGTACGACCAAGTTGACCGCAGATCTTGAGCCTCTCTACGGGGCCGATGACCTCACCCATCTGGAGGGGCTGGACGCCGTCCGCAAACGCCCCGGCATGTACATCGGCTCGACCGACAGCCGTGGCGTGGGTCACCTCGTCAACGAGATCCTCGACAACTCCACCGACGAGGGGGTCGGCGGCCACGCCAACCGGATCGAGGTCGTGCTGCACGCCGACGGCTCGGTACAGGTCGACGACGACGGCCGGGGCATCCCCACCGACGTGCACGCGAAGTCCGGCATCTCCGGCGTCGAACTGGTGCTGACCCGGCTGCACGCCGGCGGCAAGTTCGGCGGCTCCGGCTACAAGACCTCCGGCGGCCTGCACGGTGTCGGCGCCTCGGCGGTCAACGCGCTCTCCCGCCGGTTCGACGTGACCGTCCGCCGGGGCGGCAAGGTGCACGGGATGTCGTTCCGGCACGGGGTGCCCGGCATCTTCGACGGTCCCGGCCCGGACGACCCCTTCACCCCCGGCCCCGGGCTCCAGGTGGTCGGCGCGATGAAGCGCGGCCAGCGCACCGGCACCTCGATCCGGTACTGGCACGACGCCCGCTACTTCGAGACCGGCGCCCGGCTGGACGTCGACGCGGTCCGGCTGAAGCTGCGCAACACCGCCTTCCTGGTCCCCGGCGTCAACTACCTGCTGCGCGACGAGACCGCCGAGGAGCCGACCCGGGAGGAGTTCCACTACCCGAACGGGCTCACCGACATGGTGGAGTTCATCGCCCCGGCCGGCGACCGGGCCGTCTCCGGCATCCTGCTGGTCACCGGCGAGGGCACCTACCGGGAGAACGCCGCCGACGCCAACGGCGTCATGCAGTCCAACGTGCAGCGCCGCGCCGAGGTCGAGGTGGCCTTCCGCTGGGGCACCGGCTACGACCGTACGGTCGAGTGTTTCACCAACACCATCCGCAACGCGCACGGCGGCACCCACCGCAAGGGCTTCGAGCGGGCGCTGACCCGGACCCTCGCCGAGGCGGTCCGGACCACCCGGGGCCTGCTGCGGGCCAAGGAGGACCCGCCCACCCTGGACGACGTCCTGGAGGGGATGACGGCCGTGGTGCACGTGCGTATCCCCGAACCGCAGTTCACCTCGCAGACCAAGGACGAACTCTCCACCGCCGGCATCACCAAGGTCATCCAGTCCCTGGTCGAGCAGCACCTCAAGGCGTGGCTGGAGGACCGCCGGACGAAGACCGAGGCGCGTACCGTCCTCCAGAAGATCGTCGACGCGGCCCGGGTCCGGCTGACCCAGAAGCAGCAGAAGGACGCGGCCCGGCGCAAGACCGCCCTGGAGGGCGCGGCGATGCCGGCGAAACTGGTCGACTGCCGCTCCGCGGGCATCGACCGGAGCGAGCTGTTCATCGTGGAGGGGGACAGCGCCCTCGGGACCGGCCGACTCGCCCGGTCCGCCGAGTACCAGGCGCTCCTGCCGATCCGGGGCAAGATCCTCAACGTGCAGAAGGCGAACCTCCAGCAGGTGCTGGACAACGCCGAGTGCGCGGCGATCGTGCAGGTGCTCGGGGCCGGCTCCGGGCGGACGTTCGACCTCTCCACCCTGCGGTACGGCCGGGTCCTGATCATGGCCGACGCCGACGTGGACGGCGCGCACATCCGGACCCTGCTGATCACCCTCTTCGCCCGCTACATGCGACCGCTGATCGAAGCCGGACGGCTCTACGCCGCGATGCCGCCCCTCCACAAGATCACCACGAGGGGGCGCAGCCCGCAGACCGTCTACACCTACACCCAGGCCGAGATGGAGGCGACGGTCCGCAAGCTGGAGAAGGCCGGCAAGCAGATCGTCACCCCGATCCCCCGGTTCAAGGGCCTCGGCGAGATGGACGCCGACGAACTCTGGGAGACCACGATGAACCCGGCCAGCCGGTCGGTCCGACGGATCACCCTGGAGGACGTCGACGCCGCCGAGCGGATCCTGGACCTGCTCATGGGGGAGAAGGTCGAGCCGCGCCGGAACTGGCTGATCGAGTCCGCCGACCGCGTCGACCGCGACGCGATCGACGCCTGACCACCCCTGTCACGGGAGAGAGCGCAACCATGGCACGCCGCAAGGAAACCCGCGACAAGGTCGACCTGTCCGCGTTCGACCGGGCCGGTGCCCGGGTCTTCGACAACCCGCTGGTCACCGAGGTCTCCGACTCCTACCTGGAGTACGCGTTCTCGGTCATCCACTCCCGCGCCCTGCCGGACGCCCGGGACGGCCTGAAGCCCGTGCACCGCCGGATCCTCTACGCCATGCACGAGTCCGGGTTCCGCCCGGACCGGGCACACGTCAAGTCCGCCCGGGTGGTCGGTGACGTGATGGGTCGCTACCACCCGCACGGCGACACCGCCATCTACGACGCGATGGTCCGGCTCGCCCAGGACTTCTCGCTCAACGTGCCCCTCATCGACGGGCATGGGAACTTCGGCAGCCCGGACGACGGCCCGGCCGCCGCGCGCTACACCGAGGCCCGGATGTCCCGCGAGGCGATGCTGCTCGTCGGTGAACTGGGCGAGGAGACCGTCGACGTCGAGCCGAACTACGACGGCTCGCTGACCCAGCCCACCGTGCTGCCGGCCGCCTTCCCGAACCTGCTGGTCAACGGCGCGTCCGGGATCGCGGTCGGGATGGCGACCAACATGATCCCGCACAACCTGGGCGAGGTGGTCGCGGCGGCCCGCTGGCTGATCCGGCACCCGGACGCCACGCTCGACAAGCTCATGGAGTTCGTCCCCGGCCCGGACCTGCCCACCGGCGGCCTGCTGCTCGGTCTGGACGAGGTCCGCCGGGCGTACGAGACCGGGCGGGGCGTGGTGCGGATGCGCGGCCGGGTGGAGATCGGTCCGGTGGAGGGCAGCCGGGGCCGGCAGGCGATCACCGTGGTCGAGCTGCCGTACGGCGTCGGCGCGGAGAAGGTCATCGCGGCGATCACCAACGAGGTGACGAAGACCAAGCGGCTGACCGGCATCGCCGACGTCAAGGACCTCACCGACCGGGAGAGCGGCACCCGGCTGGTCGTCGAGTGCAAGGTCGGGGTCAACCCGCAGGCGCTCCTGGCCGACCTCTACCGGCTCACCCCGCTGGAGCAGTCCTTCGGCGTCAACAACCTCGTCCTGGTCGACGGGCAGCCACGGACCCTCGGGCTCAAGGCCCTGCTGGAGGTCTTCCTCGCCCACCGGTACGAGGTGGTGACCCGGCGCACCTCGTACCGGCGGCGTCGGCGCGAGGAGCGGCTGCACCTGGTCGACGGCCTGCTCGTCGCCCTGCTCGACATCGACCGGGTGGTGCGGCTGATCCGGGAGAGCGAGGACGCCCAGGCCGCCAAGGACGGCCTGATGAGCCGGTTCGGCCTCTCCGAGATCCAGGCCACCTACATCCTGGACACCCCGCTGCGCCGGCTGACGAAGTACGACCGGCTGGAGTTGGAGGCCGAGCAGGAGAAGCTGCGCGGTGAGATCGCCGAGCTGTCCCGGATCCTCGACGACGAGAAGGTGCTCCGGAAGCTGGTCTCCGACGAGTTGGGCGCGGTGGCGAAGCAGTTCGGGACGCCGCGCCGGACGGTCCTGGTCGACGGCGACCTGAAGGAGGTCCTGGCGGCCTCCGTGCCGGCCGGGCCGCTGGAGGTCGCCGACGACCCGTGCCAGGTGATCCTCTCCGCCACCGGGCTGATCGCCCGGACCGCGGCCGAGTCGGAGGAGGCCGCCGAGGGGCGCGGGCGGCGGGGCCGGGTCAGGCACGACGCGGTACGCGCGCTCGTGCACTCCACCGCCCGGGGCCGGGTGCTCGTGGTGACCAGCGCCGGCCGGGCGTTCAAGGTCGACGTGCTGCCGCTGCCCGTCCTGCCCGAGCAGTCCGGCACGGTCTCGCTCAGCGGCGGGATGTCCGTCGCCGAACTGGTGCCGCTGGCGGCGGGGGAGTCGGTGGTCGCGCTGGCTCCGCTCGGCCCGACCGCCGAGGGGTCGCCGGGCCTGGCCCTGGGCACCCGGCAGGGGGTGGTCAAGGTCTGTGCCCCGGAGTGGCCGGTCCGGTCGGACGAGTTCGAGGTGATCTCCCTGCGCGAGGGGGACGAGGTGGTCGGAGCGACCTGGCTGACCGACGGGGCGGAGGCGTTGACCTTCGTCACCTCGGAGGCGTCACTGCTGCGCTTCCCGGCCAACCTGGTCCGCCCGCAGGGCGTCCGGGGTGGCGGCATGGCCGGGATCAACCTGCCGGCCGGGGCGCGGGTGGTCTTCTTCAGCGCGGTGCGCACCGACGACGCGGTGCACGGGGAGCCGATGGTGGTCACCTCGACCGGGGCCACGGTCAAGGTGACGCCCTTCGCGGCGTACCCGGCCAAGGGGCGGGCGACCGGCGGCGTCCGCGCCCAGCGCTTCCTCAAGGGGGAGACGGACCTGGTCGTGGCCTGGGTCGGTCCCCGACCGGTGGGTTGCACCGCCACCGGTGAGCCGGTCGAGTTGCCGGCGGAGGACCCCCGCCGGGACGGTTCCGGCTTCGCGGTCATGCTCGGCCCCACCCTCCTGGGCCACCACCAGACCCGCGAGTGACCGTTCGCTCCGGGGCCCGGCCGACGTCCGGCCGGACCCCGGAGCGAACCGGGCGGGGGTCAGGTCGGGACGCGGGGGGCCCGCAGGCGGGCGACGCCGCGCATACCGTGGTACGTGACCAGGGCGGCGGCGGTGCCCAGGGCGATGCCGTTGAAGGAGAGGTCGCCGGCGGTGAGGGTGTAGTCGGCGGCTCCGACGATCAGGGCGACCGCGGCGGTGAAGAGGTTCACCGGGTCGTGGAAGTCGACCCGGTTCTCGATCCAGATCCGCGCGCCGAGGACGGCGATCAGCCCGTACAGGACGGTGGTCGCGCCGCCGAGCACCCCCGCCGGCACGGTCAGGATCAACGCCCCGAACTTCGGGCTGAGCCCGAGCAGCACCGCCGCCGCCCCGGCCACCCAGTACGCGGCGGTGGAGTAGACCCGGGTCGCCGCCATCACGCCGATGTTCTCCGCGTACGTGGTGGTGCCGGAGCCGCCGGCCGAGCCGGCGAGCACGGTGGCGATCCCGTCACCGAGGAACGCCCGCCCCATGTCCCGGTCCAGGTTGCGGCCGGTCATCGCGGCGACCGCCTTCACGTGGCCGGCGTTCTCCGCGATCAGCACCAGGATCACCGGGATGACCAGCACCGCCGCGCGGAGGCTGAAGCTGGGCGCGTGGAACTCGGGCAGCCCCACCCAGGCGGCCTCGCGCAGCCGGGTCAGGGTGGCGGTGTCGAGCCCGCCCGTCGCGGCGGCGAACAGCCAACCGACCACCACGCCGAGCAGGATGGACAGTCGGCCCGGGAAGCCCCGGAAGGCCACCGTGGTGAGCAGGATCGCGGCCAGGGTGACCACCGCGACCAGCGGCTGCGCCTTGACGCCGGTGCCGCTGCCGTTACCGTCCCAGGCCACCGGAGCGAGGTTGAGCCCGATCAGCGCGACGATCGTGCCGGTCACCGCCGGGGGCATCAGCGCGTCGATCCACCGGGTGCCGGCCACCTGGACGATCAGGCCGACCAGCGCCAGTGCCGCCCCCGCGATCACGATGCCACCGAGCGCCGGGCCGATGTCCCCGCCGGCCTTCGCGGCGAGCACCGGTGCGATGAAGGCGAACGAGGAGCCGAGGTACGACGGCAGCCGGTTGCCGGTGATCAGCAGGAACAGCAGGGTGCCCAGACCGGAGAAGAACAGTGTGGTGGCCGGCGGGAAGCCGGTGATCAGCGGCACCGTGAAGGTGGCCCCGAACATCGCCACCACGTGCTGCACGCCGATGCCGACCGTGCGCGGCCAGGAGAGGCGTTCGTCCGGGGCGACCACGTCGCCGGGGCGTACCGTCCGGCCGTCGCCGTGCAGCCGCCAGGGCGCCCGGCGCGGTGTACTGGTGGGCGTCCGGTCGGGGGGTGGGGTCATGGCGCACTGCCCTTCACGTCGGCGGGACCTGCTGGGGCGGCGGTGACCCTGGACGTTTCTAGCAGAGTGCCGGTGGGGGCAGGTCCGCCGGACCTGCCCGCCGGCGGCGCGGACCCGGTCCGCGGGGTGGCTCAGGCGACGCCGGAGGGGCGGAACTGCACGCTGACCCGGGGGCCGACCGGGCGGCTGGTCTTCGGGACGGCGTGTTCCCAGGTGCGCTGGCAGGAACCGCCCATCACGACCAGGTCGCCGTGGCCGAGCGGGAAGCGTGGGCCGGTCCCGCCGCCGCGCGGCCGCAGCAGCAGTGGGCGGGGGGTGCCGAACGAGACGATCGCCACCATGGTGTCCGCGTGGGCGCCCCGACCGATGGTGTCGCCGTGCCAGGCGACGCTGTCCTTGCCGGACCGGTAGAGGCACATGCCGGCGGTGACGAACTCCTCGCCCAGTTCGGCGGCGTAGTGCCGGTTGAGGGCGGCGCGGGCGTCGGTCAGCACGGGGTGGGGGAGCGGCCGGCCGGCGGCGTACCAGCAGAGGAGCCGGGGCACGTCGACCTCGCTGTCGTACATCCGGCGGCGCTCGGCCCGCCAGGGCACCTCGTGCAGCAGGGCGGCGAGCACCGGATCGGAGCCGCGCACCCAGCCGGGTAGGTGGTCGACCCACGCGCCCCGGCCCAGCTCGTGCCGGCGTACCCGGCCGGCCAGCGGCTCCAGGGCGGGGCCCTGGTCGGTGAGGTCCAGCATCGAGGGCTGGTACGCGAGGTCGGCCACCCGGCCGAGCCTACCGTCTCTCGTACACGCGTACGAGACGCGGGCGGTCGGGGTAGGGTGCCCGGCGGGGTGGCGCCGACCGGTTCCGCCCGTTGTGACCAATCCCGGCGTACGCCGGCCGACCGACGGGAGAACCGCATGCCGATCCGCGAGCCGTATCCGCGGGCGGTGTCATGACCAGCCTCACCCCGACGGCCGGGGTCGACCGGTCCCGGTCCCGCCTGCCCTCCCTGACCGGGTTGCGGTGGATCGCGGCGATGCTGGTCTTCGGCTTCCACGTCGGGACGATGCGGATCATCGTCGAGCCGGAGTTCAAGGCCGTGGTGGACCGGCTGTTCACCCTGGGCCTCTCCGGGGTGCAGTTCTTCTTCGTCCTCAGCGGCTTCGTGCTGGTCTGGTCGGCCCGTCCGCAGGACACGAGGTGGGGGTTCTGGCGCCGCCGGCTGGCCAAGATCTACCCGAACCACCTGCTGATGTGGGCGGTGGTGCTGCTGGTCGGGATCTGGTTCGCCGACCCGGTCAACCCCTCGGCGGCGGTGCAGAACCTCCTGCTCGTACAGGCCTGGAACCCCACCCCCGGCTACTTCTACAGCATGAACACGGTGAGCTGGTCGCTCTCCTGTGAGCTGTTCTTCTATGTCTGTCTGCCGTTCGTGCTGCCGGCCCTGCGCCGGACGCCGTCGTGGGCGCTCTGGGCGGTCGTGGCGGCGGTGCCGCTGGTGATCCTCGCCCTCTGGCCGGGTCAGCTCCTGGTGCCGGAGGAGAGTCGGTGGTGGTTCACCCAGATCTTCCCGCTGGTCCGCTCCACCGAGTTCTGGATGGGCGTCGCCGCGGCCGAGCTGATGCGGCGCGGCCACTGGCGCGGCCCCGGGCTGCCCCTGGCCAGCCTGATCTTCCTGGTCACCTGGGTGGTGGCCGGGGAGTGGATCCGCGCGGAGCTGTGGGCGGCGCTGCTGTCGGCGGTGTACATCCTGGTGATCACCTCGGCGGCCCGGGCCGACGTCCGTGGTCTGCCGTCGCCGTGGCGCTCCCGGCCGCTGGTCTGGCTCGGCGAGGTTTCCTTCGCCTTCTACCTGGTGCACGTCTTCGTGATGGTCACCATCCTCCGACTCACCGGCGACCACGGAGTCGGCTTCACCGGCTGGACGGGTCCGCTGGTGGCGGTCGGCTTCCTGCTGCTGAACCTCCTGCTGGCGTGGCTGCTGTACCGGTGGGTGGAGACCCCGATGATGCGTCTGCTCGCCCCGGGCCGACGGCGTCCCCCCGCCCCGACCGGTCCCGCCCCGGTGGGCGGGCAGCCGGCGGTCGCCCCGCCCCGGCAGCGGGTGGCCGACGGGGCCGCCCGGGGCGGGCACGCCGCCGCCCCCGTCGACGACCGGGCGCCGGAATCCGACCGGACCGTGGCGACCGGCGCGGGTGGGCCGAGCCTGCGCGAGGGACCGCCGGACCGCCCCTCGGGCGGTGCGCGGACCGCAGGCGTGACCGGATCGTGACGTGACCCGGGGCACGCTCTGCCCCCGCCGCACCTTCGGCCCGCTCGTCCCGATCCGCGCCGAATGGGGCGGCCGGGTTGTGCCGGTGCCGTCCGGAAATCGCCTGCTGGTGCCCGGAAAACGGGTCGTCCCATTGAGTGACGTCAGCCCGCCTCTGCGTCGAACTTCCGGGTCTGTGGAGTCGTTTGCCCAGCTCACGATGGTTGGCAGGGGTTTGCGACATCAGTAGTGTCGGCCCGTCTGGTGCGGTCGTAGGTCGCAAAGGGCGACACCGCGCCGGCCCGCCTAATCGTGTTCCACGAGCCGGGGACCCAGGTACGTCGGGGTGAATCCGCGGGGCTGACCCGTGGTAGGGCGATCTTCCCGCCCGAATCCGTCAGCTAACCCGGTAGGCGGTGTCGGAAGGAGTAGTTCGTGCTGCACGCCCCCGTTTCCCGGTTCCTCCACGGTGCCCAGGTGCCGCCGGCCCTCCCGTCGCGCCGCCGACACTGACTCCGGCGTACACCCGCAGACGCCGTCCGAGCGGGCACCCTTCGCCACCGTCGACCCCACGCACGGTCCGCCCTGCGTCGACCAGGTGCGCCGCTCTCCACCCCTGCCTTCTCGTGGAGGAATCCGTGAAGTACCCGGTCCCGCGACCGTTCAACCTGTTCCGAGCCCGCCGCTACCAGGTCGCCGCCTCGGCGACGGTGCTGGTGGCGGCGTCCACCGCCGGTGTCCTGCTCGTCGACGCCGACCCGCCCGCGCCGCGGCAGGAACCGGCCGCCGCCGCGGTCGAGCCGGACCGGTCGGCCGCCGCCTCCCGGCACCGGGACCGGGTCACCGCGTCCCCGGCCAGCCCGTCCGCCGTCGCCACCACCCCGCCGGCCAGGCGGTCCGCGTCACCCGCCGCCACCGCCTCGCCGAACCGGGACCTGACTGCCCGGCCCACCCCGCCGAAGCCACCCGCGTCGAAGGTGCTCGACATCCAGTACCAGGAGCAGAGCACCTTCTACTACTGCGGTCCGGCCGCCACCCGGATCGCGCTGACCGCCCGGAACATCGTCCGCAGCCAGGACGACCTCGCCGTCCGGCTCAACACCACGCAGTCCGGCACCAATTCCGCCGAGGACACCACCCGGGTCCTCAACGACCTCGTCGGCCGGGACGTCTACCGGACCCGGACGATCCCCGGTGGCGCGGCCACCCCGGCCCAGATGGACCGGCTCCAGGCGGACGTGGTCCGGACCGTCGGCAACGGGTACGCCGTCGTCCTCAACATCGCCGGTTCCGCCACCGACGTGGCCGGCGGCTGGCACTCCTACCCCGGCGGGCACTACCTGACCGTGGTCGGTTACCGGGACAACGGCCGGACCGTCCGGATCGCGGACCCGGCGAACGCCGCCGCCGGTTCGTACTGGATGACCACCATCAACCTGGCGCACTGGGCCGCCACCCGCGGCTACTCCGCCTGACCCGCGCGGGGAGCAACCGTCGCGGTGGCCGGAGGGGTTCCCTGCTCGGCAGCACCCGGTGACAGGGGACCCCTCCCGCCATCCCCGGCGGCGGGGCGGGCCGTCGGCACGGCGGCCGGCGCGAGGTGCGCCCGGGCGGCCGACAGGAACCCCTCGGCGTACGACTCGACCGGGAAGTCACCGAGGTAGTGGGTGCGCATCGCCCAGCGCGCCTCGGCCAGCGGGTCGGTGCCGAGCAGCCGCTCCAGCACGTCGTCGACGTCGGCCAGGTCCCGGCGCAGCACGTAGCCGGAGCGGGCCAGCGGGAAGCGCTCGGTGAACGCGTCGCCGTCGGCGCCCATGTCGGTCACCGCGTACGGCTTGCCGGAGTAGAGGTAGTCGGAGATCACCCCGGAGACGTCCGAAATTAGCGCGTCGGAGCGGTTGACGCAGTCGACGAGGCTCATCGCCCGGCTGGCGTCGGTGCCCCAGACGTGCTGCCGGCCGGTGCGGGAACGGTCCGCCGCGAGCAGTTCCGCCACCCGGGCGAGCTGCCGCGCCGACTCCGGGTTCTGGGCGGTGTACGGGTGGGCCCGCAGGATCACCGTCGCCCCCCGGGCCAGCAGCCGGCCGACCAGCGCCTCGGCGACCGGCAGCGAGCAGTAGTTGGCGTCCGCGTGGTGCCCGGTCCAGGTGGGGGTGTACAGCACGGTCGGCCGGGCCGGCATCGGCACCGGCGGACGGCGCACCCCGATCGCCTCCACCTGGGGGCGACCGACGATGACGAACTTCTCCGCCGGGATCTGCACCCCGGCGCGGGCGTACCGGTCGACGGCGGCCTGGCCGGCCACGAAGTTCCGGTCGAAGATCGCGGAGACCGGGTTGGCGCTCGGGGCCTTGTCGCTGTCGCCGTGGTGGATCTGGATGTGGGTGAGCTGGGTGAACCGGATGCAGTGCGCGTTCTTCGCGCCGTGGTTGACGTAGAACGCCACCCGCAGGCTGGGCACCAGCGCCTCGTCGATCGCCTTCAGCGTCGGGCAGTACACCACCGGTGCACCGGTCGCCGCCGCGATCGGGGCCAGGAACTCCGGTTCGCGCAGCAGCACCAGGAACGGCCGACCGATCCGTTCCAGGTACGGCAGCCACATGGTGACCTGGTACTCCGAGCCGGGCGGGGCGGAGAAGTAGAGCAGGAACTCCGGCTGGTGCCGGGCCAGCGCGCGGGCCACCGGGCTGGCCGCCGTCGACGGGCGGAACCGCCGTCGGGCCAGGCGCAGCCCGACCATCCCGGCGAGCCCTCCGACGAGCAGGCTGACCAGCAGGGCGTACCAGGTGGGCAGGGCGAGGAGCGCGCCGAGCGCGACCGCGCCGAGCAGCACCGGGACCGCCGCGCCGACGTGGCCGGTGGTCAGTCCGGGCCGGACCGGCAGGTTGGCGGTGCGGATCTCCAGCCCGCCGGCCACCCGCAGCGGTCCGTCGAGCAGCACCAGCGCGAGCAGCACCAGCGCGGTGGCCACCAGGGCGGGGTCGAAGCCGGCGTCGTGGCGGCGGGCGTACCCGACCAGGATGCCGGCGGCGACCAGGACGGACTCGGCGGCCACGTCCGCGCCCGGCCGGATCCGGCGCTCCCACGCCCCGGCGGCCAGCGCGGCGACCGCGAGCACCAGGCCGGGCACGGTGGCCCCGGTGAGCGCGACCAGGAGGAAGGCCAGGACCGCCAGGCCCACGGTGAGGCAGCGGGCGAGCAGTTTCCGGACCAGGGTGCCACGCATCTCGCTGACTCTCCTGCCTGTCGCGTGGATGTGGGTTCAGCGGGTGGCCGGCGCGACCGGGGCGGCCGGCCCGGCCTGGGCCGGCACCGCCGGCTCGTCGGTCGAGCGGCGGACGTCGATGACCTGGCCGGTGAGGTCGGACAGGAGCACGTCGAGTGAGGCGCGGGCCACCGTCGCCGCGGCGAGCAGGGTGTGTTCCGGCTCCGCGCCGAACGCCCGGGTACGCATCGGGGTGGCGGTGCGTTCCGGGTTGACGCAGTTGACCCGGACGCCGAACTCGGCCCACTCGTCGGCGAGGGCCTGGGTGAGGTTGACCAGGGCCGCCTTGGTCGCCGAGTAGAGCGCGTACCGGGCCCGGCCCCGGGTGTACGAGCTGGAGGTGTAGAGCAGCAACTGGCCCCGGGTCTGCCGCAGGTACGGCAGCGCGTGCCGGGCGACGGTCACCGGCCCGACGAAGTTGACCTGGAGGAGGCGGTCGATGGTCGCCTCGTCCATCTCGGCCAGGGCGCCCTTCTCCAGGATTCCGGCGGTGACCACCACGTGGTCGATCCGGCCGGTGGCCTCGAACGCGGTGCGGAGCGCGGCCTGGACGTCGGCGTCCCGCTCCACGTGGGTGCCGGTGGTGGAGCGGCTGACCGGGAAGACCTGTGCGCCGTAGCGGCGGGCCAGTTCGGCCACTTCGTGACCGATGCCGTAGCTGCCGCCGAAGATCACCAACGTCCGGCCGGTCAGCTCCTCGGTGTACCGGTGCTCGTCCACCGGCCGGGGGGCCCGCGCGGCGGCGAGTTGGAAGAGCTTGTCCACCAGGTGCACGTCGACCGGGTGGGTCACCTTGATGTTCTCGTCCGAGCCGTCGATCACCCTGATCGGCACCTCGGGCAGGTAGCGCAGCACCACGCCGCAGTCGTCGGTGGCGGCGAAGTGCGGGTCGTCGGCCGCCCGCCGGTACGCCTCCCGGATGGTGCCGGAGCGGAACGCCTGCGGGGTCTGCCCGCGCCGCAGCCGGGAGCGCACCGGGATGCCGGTGATGCAGTCGTCGTCGCCGACCTCGACGATGGTGTCCGCCGAGGGGATCGCCACGTCCACCGCCTGGTACGTCCAGAGCGCGTTCACGCACTCCCGGACGATCCGCCCGCTGAGCAGGGGGCGTACCGCGTCGTGGAAGAGGATGTTGCAGTCGTCCGGGCCGATCGCGGCCAGCGCCAGCCGGGTGGTGTCGCTGCGCGTTTCGCCACCGGGCATGACCTGACGGACCTTACGGAAGCCGGCCGCCTCGACGATGCCCTGGGCGTCCTCGACGTAGCCGGGGGCCATCAGCACGAGGATGTCGTCGATCTCGGGGGCCGCCTCGAAGACCGCGATGGTGTGTTCGATGATCGTCTTACCGGCGATCTTGACCAGTTGCTTCGGGATGCCCAGCCCGACCCGGGAACCCGTCCCGCCGGCCAGCACCACCGCCACCGTCCGCGAGGGCCGCCACGGCGCCGGGGCCTGCGTACCGGTGCCGGCGCCGTCGGGGTGGTCCTGCGTCATCGCGATCCTCACTGATCCAGGGGCTGGTGCTTCTTGCCACGGCGGGCGACGGCACGACGGTCAGCGGGTGCCCGGTCCCGGTGTCCGGTCCCCGGCACCCGCTCCACCGGTGGCGTCAGCGACTCACCATGTACTGCTCGTACGCCTTGGTCACCTCGGAGGTGGGTCCGTCCATCCGGATCGTGCCGGACTCCAGCCAGATCGACCGCTCGCAGGTGTCCCGGATCGAGCTGATCGAGTGGCTGACCAGGAAGACCGTACCCGCGTCGGCGCGCAGTTGGCGGATGCGCTGCTCGCTGCGGCGGCGGAACCGGGTGTCGCCGGTGGCCAGCGCCTCGTCGATCAGCAGCACGTCGTGCTTCTTCGCGGCGGAGATGGAGAACCGCAGCCGGGCCTGCATCCCGGAGGAGTACGTCCGCATCGGCAGCGAGGCGAAGTCGTCCCGGTCGTTGATGCCGGAGAAGGCGAGGATCTCCGGGGTGACCTTCTTGACCTCGTCCGGGGTCATGCCCATGGCCAGACAGCCGAGCGCCACGTTGCGCTCGCCGGAGAGGTCGCCGAGCAGGGCGGCGTTCACGCCGAGCAGCGACGGCTGCCCCTGCGTGTAGATCGCGCCCCGGTTGGTCGGCATCAGCCCGGCGATCGCCCGCAGCAGGGTGGACTTGCCGGAGCCGTTGCTGCCGATCAGCCCGATCGCCTCGCCCCGGTACGCGGTGAAGCTGACGCCCTTGACCGCGTGCACCTCGCGCAGCGTCGGCCGCTGCGGCTGCCGGGTGACGATCCGCTTCAGGGCCGCGACCGGCGAGGCGGCACCGCCGGTGCCGGCACCGTAGACCCGGTAGATCAGGTGGGCGTCGTCCACGATCACGGTCGGGATGCGGGTGCCGACCGGGGTCGTGGTCACGTTCGTCGGAAGGTTGTTCAGCTCAGCCACGGCCGTATTCCTGTTCGCCACGCCAGAAGTAGACATAACCGCCCAGGCCCGCCAGGAGCGCCCAGGCCAGGCCGAGCAGCCAGAGCCGGGGCGCCGACGAGGTCAGCGGCGCGTTCTCCAGCAGCGCGTGCCGGACCAGCTCGATGTAGATCAGCAGCGGGTTGACGTGCACCAGGGTGACCAGCCAGTCGGGCAGGTTCTTCGAGAACGCCTCGACGCTGTAGAGCACCCCGGAGCCGTACATCCAGGTCCGCATCACGAAGGGCATGACCTGCTTGAGGTCGGTCATCTTCGAGCCGAGCCGGGCCATGCCCAGCGCCATGCCCACGTTGAAGACCGACTGGAGCAGCATCGCCGGCACGACCAGCAGCCACTCCAGCGTGATCGGCTCGCCGGTGACCAGCACGATGACGACCAGCACGACCATCGCGGAGAGCAGCTGGTGGAACTGGGTCAGCGTGATCGCGAACGGCAGCGACGCCCGGGGGAAGTGCAGGGCGCGGATCAGACCGATGTTGCCGGTGATCGCCTGGGTGCCGCCGAGCACCACGCTCTGGGTGAAGTTGAAGACGAACAGCCCCACGCAGAGGTACGCGATGAAGTTCGGGATGCCGGCCTTGGTGTTCAGGATGATCCCGAAGATCAGGTAGTACACCGCCGCGTTGGTCAGCGGGGTGAGCACCTGCCAGAGCCGGCCCAGCCGGGCCTGACTGAACGAGGAGACGAGCTTCGCGTCGGCGTACGCCGAGATGAAGTGCCGGTAGGACCACAGCTGTCGCGTGTACGCGGCCAGTGTGGGCCGCGCGCCGGCGACGCTCAGGCCGTACCGGGCGGCGAGCTGGGCCCGGTTGAGTCCTGAGTCGGCGTCGGCCACCGCCGTGTCGGCCATGGGTGGGCGCTCCGATCTGTCGGCGTGAACGGGACCGCGACGGCAGAGAGCGGACCCTCATGTTGATCGTCGCCGCTCCGTCGCAGCGTGGACCGTAGTGGAAAACACGTCGGGACGCAACCGTACCGTCGCTGCGGTACATTGTCCCACGTGACGACCGAGAAGAGGCGTGCTCCAGCCGGTGCGGCGGTGCTCCGTGGCGAGATCACCACGGCCATCCGCCGGGCCGTCATGCAGGAACTCGCCGCAGTCGGGTACGGGCGGCTCTCGATCGAGGCGGTGGCCCGGCGGGCCGGCGTCAGCAAGACCGCCATCTACCGGCGGTGGAGTTCGAAGCTGGAGCTGGTGCTGGAAATCGTATCGGCGGCGGCCGGCAAGAGTCTCCCGCTACCCGACACCGGTGACCTCCGGGACGACCTGGAGATGCTCTTCGCCATCATGGCGCGTGCGCTGCGTCACCCGATCGCCGCGCAGATCATCCCGGACCTGCTGGGCGAGGCGGCGCGGAATCCGCAGATCGCCCAGACCCTGGAGACGGCGCTGCGGATCAACCAGCGGGAGGTCGGCGGCCAGATCCTCGGCCGGGCGATCGCGCGCGGCGAACTGGCCCCGGAGACCGACCTCGACCTCGCGGTCGACCTGATCGTCGGCCCGCTCTACTGGCGGCTGGCCGTCTCGCGCAGCCCGCTGGCCCCGGAGGACCTGCCCAGGATGGCGACGGCTGTCGCGGCAGCCCTGGAGGTAGCATGCCAACCGACTGTCCGGTTCGAGCCGGACACCGCTTTGTCCAGCATCGCCCCGAGTGCCGAATCCGGGCGGTCGTGACCCACCCCGTGCCCCTCGTCCCGCTATCAGCGGAACCGGTTAGAGTCCCCACCCGAATGAACGCCCTGCCGACAGGAGGAAGCCCATGCCTGGGCTGAACGCAGAATTCATCCCACCAGCCCGCCCGGTGATCGGCGAGGCCGAGATCGAGGCGGCTGTGCGGGTGCTGCGCAGCGGTCGCGTGGTGCAGGGGCCCGAGGTCGCGGCCTTCGAGGAGGAGTTCGGCGAGTTGGTCGCCGGTCGACACTGCGTCGCGGTGAACTCCGGCACCTCCGCCCTCCAGCTCACCCTGATGGCACTCGGCTTCGGCCCCGGTGACGAGATCATCGTCCCGTCGTTCTCCTTCGCGGCCAGCGCGAACTCGATCCGCCTCGTGGGCGCCGAGCCGGTCTTCGTCGACATCGAGCCCGGCAGCTTCTGCCTCGCCCCGGAGGCCGTCGCGGCGGCGGTCACCCCGCGTACCGTCGCCATCATGCCGGTGCACCTCTACGGCCACCCCGCCGCGATGGACAAGATCATGGCGATCGCCGAGAAGCACGGCCTGGCCGTGGTGGAGGACGCCGCCCAGGCGCACGGCGCGAGCCTGAACGGCCACCCGGTCGGCGCGTTCGGCACCGCCGGCTGCTTCAGCTTCTACCCCACCAAGAACATGCACGCCCTCGAGGGCGGCATGGTCACCACCGCCGACGCCGACCTCGCCCGCACCCTGCGGCTGCTGCGCAATCAGGGCATGGAGCAGCGGTACGCCAACGAGGTCGTCGGCGCGAACATGCGGATGACCGACGTCGCCGCCGCGATCGGCCGGGTGCAGCTCCGCCAGCTCGGCGACTGGACCGAGCAGCGGCGGGCGAACGCCAAGGTCCTCGACTCCAAGATCACCGCGATGGTGACCCCGCCGGTCGCCGACAACGTCCGGCACGTCTACCACCAGTACACCGTCCGGGTCACCGACGGCGACCGGGACGCCGCCCAGCAGCGCCTCACCGAGCTGGGCATCGGCAACGCGGTCTACTACCCGACCCCGATCCACCGGCTCAAGCCCTACCTCACCGCCGAGGGCAAGCCGGGTGACTGGGACCTGCCGGAGACGGAGCGGGCCGCCGCCGAGGTCGTCTCGCTGCCGGTGCACCCGTCGCTGAGCGCCGAGGACCTGGACCGGATCGCCGAGGGCGCGAACGCCGCCGGAGGTGCCCGGTGAACGAGCGAAACGTCGGCAACGGCACGCTGGCGAAGCGGGGCCAGGGACGTCGGCTGCGCGCCGGCCTGATCGGCCTCGGCGCGATGGGCCGCAACCACGGTCGGATCCTGTCCAGCCTGGACGGGGTGGAGCTGGTCGGCGTCGTCGACCCGGCCGGTGACCCGAACGGCCTGCTCCGCGCCCCGGTCGTACCGGACCTGGACGCCCTGCTCGCGCTCGGCGTCGACTACGCGGTCATCGCCTGCCCGACCGCTCTGCACGAGCAGGTCGGCCTGGAACTGGCCCGCAACGGCGTCTGCGCGCTGATCGAGAAGCCGCTCGCCCAGTCGGTCGAGGCGGCCAGCCGCCTGGTCGAGGCCTTCGAGTCCGCCGGGCTGGTGGCCGGCGTCGGGCACATCGAGCGGTACAACCCGGCCCTGCAGAACCTCCGGCTCCGGCTGGAGGCCGGCGAGCTGGGCGAGGTCTTCCAGGTCGTCACCCGGCGCCAGGGCCCGTTCCCGCACCGGATCGCCGACGTCGGCGTGGTGATGGACCTCGCCACCCACGACATCGACCTCACCGCCTGGGTGACCGGCCAGGACTACACCTCGGTCGCGGCCCGGACGGTCTCCCGCAGCGGCCGGCTGCACGAGGACATGGTCTCCGTGGTCGGCCAGCTCGCCGACGGCACGATGGTCAACCACCTGGTCAACTGGCTGAGCCCGCTCAAGGAGCGGTCCACTGTGATCACCGGCGACAAGGGCTGCTTCGTCGCCGACACGCTCACCGCCGACCTGACCTTCTACGCCAACGCCGCCATCGACACCGAGTGGGAGGCGTTGCGCGCCTTCCGGGGCGTCGCCGAGGGGGACATGGTCCGGTACGCCATCCCCAAGCGTGAGCCGCTGCTCGTCGAGCACGAGCGGTTCCGGGACGCGGTCGAGGGCAAGGAGAGCGACATCGTCACGCTCCGGCAGGGCCTGCGCACCGTCGAGGTGGCGGCGGCGCTGCTCCGCTCGGCGGCCGACGGCAGCACGATCGACGTCCGACGCCCCGCCACCGAGGTCGTCGTCCCGTCCTGAGCTGCGGCGGACCGGTAGCCGTCCCGGGCGGCGGCGGCCGGGAAGCCCGCCGGAACGACGCGGACCAGGGTACGACCGGACACCAGTGTCAACCTCTCGCTACAGAAGGGACCGTGCATGGCACCGTCCGCTCGTCGACCCCGACTCGCGGTCATCGTCGCCAACGGCATCACCGGCGACTCCCGGGTCCAGAAGATCGCCATCGCGGCGGCCCGGGACGGTTGGGACGTCACCCTGATCGGGGCCGGGGGCACCCGCGTCAAGCGGACCCGGATGGGCCCGATCGAGGTCGTCCGGCTGCCGGTCCGGTCGCACATGCGGCAGGAGCTGACCGGGAACCCGCTGCGTCGGAAGGTCACCCAGTTCGGGATCAGCGACAAGAACGCCCTGGCCCGCCGTCGGGCCATCCACCAGGCCTGGGTCCGCCAGGCCACCGCCGAGATCGGCTGGCTCCGCGGCGACCAGGGTAAGTCCGGCGCCCGGAAGCTGCTGAGCCTGCCGCCCAGCCGGGCCCTCGGTGCCGTGGTCCGGGTCCGCCGGGCCGCGCACAAGTTCCGCGAGCGGGCCTTCGGCTGGGAGCAGGCACAGGCGAAGAAGCCCAAGCCGACCGGTAACTGGCGGCGGGACTGGCCCCAGCTGCTCGACCTCGACCTGGCCTTCGGGCCGTTCATCGAGGAGCTGAAGCCGGACCTGATCCACGCCAACGACATCACGATGATCAACACGGCGGCGCTCAGCGTGGCCCGGATGCGGGCCCGGGGCGAGAAGGTCGCCTGGATCTACGACGCCCACGAGTACGTCCCCGGCGTCGACTGGCCCAAGCCGGAGATGGCCACCGCCTTCCCCGGGGTCGAGCGGGAGTACATCCGTCGGGCCGACGCCGTGGTCACCGTCTCCCCGGAGATCGCCGACCGGTTGCGCATCGACTACCGGCTCCCCGAACTGCCGCTGGTCGTCCGGAACACCCCGATCCGGGAGTCGGTCGGCGCACTGTCCGACCGGCCCTCGGTGCGGGCCGCCGCCGGGGTCGGCGCGGAGGTGCCGCTGCTGGTCTACTCCGGCTGGCTCTCCGCCGAGCGGGGCCTCGGCACCGCCGTCAACGCCCTCACCGACCTGCCCGATTTCCACCTGGCGATCGTCTCCGGGCGGACCAGCCCGGAGCTGGAGTTCCTGCTCAACCGCGCGGAGGAGATCGGGGTACGGGACCGCATCCACGTGGTGCCCTACGTGGCGCAGCACGCGGTGCCGGACTACCTCTCCACCGCCGACCTCGGGCTGATCTGCTCCAAGCGGACCCTCAACTACGAGTTGTCCCTGCCGACCAAGCTCGCCGAGTACCTGCACGCCGGCATCCCGGTGATCGCCAGCGACGTCAAGACCCTCGGTGAGTTCGTCTCCCGGCACCAGGTCGGCGTGGTGTTCCGCTCCGACGACCACGCCAGTTTCGTCGACTCCGTCCGGCGGGCCATGGCCGCTCGGGACCAGCTGCGGGCCGGGATCGTCGAGCCGGTCCTGCGTGAGCTGTCCTGGGAGGAGCAGAGCGCCGGGCTGCTGCGCCTCTACCGCGAGGTCGCCGCGGTCGCGCCGGCCGAGCCCCGCCCCGAGGTGCCGTGGACGGTGGAGGAGCACGCCGGCCCGCCGCCGGTCGACACCGCCACCAGCCGGCCGCTGGACGCCTGGCGCCCGCTCGGGCAGACCCGGGTCCGGCTCGGGCTCGGCCCGGCCAACTACGCCGGACAGGCGGCGGCTTTCGCCCAGGCCATCTGCCAGAGCAACCCGGACGTCTCGGCCGAGGTGGTGATGCGCAAGGGACCGACCACCTTCGTCTTCCCGGCGGACGTCTACCTCGACCTGTCCCGGATCAACGAGGTGGACTTCCAGGTCGAGCAGGTCCAGCGGATCGTCGGCCGGTACTCCCACCTGGTGGTGGACGCCTTCCTGCCGGTCTTCGGCTACCTCAACGGCGACAACATCGAGGGTGACCTGCCGGCACTGCGCCGGGCCAACATCAAGGTGGCGCTGCTCGCCCACGGCAGCGAGATCCGCCACCCCGGACGGCACCTGGAGCGGCACGAGTTCTCGCTGTTCCGCGACGCCCCGGAGGGAGTGGCCGAGCGGCTCACCAAGCGGGCCGAGCGCAACCGCCGGGTCGCCGAGGAGAGCGGCCTGCCGCTCTTCGTCACCACCCCGGACCTGCTGGAGGACCTACCGACGGCGACCTGGGCGCCGCAGGTGGTCGACGTGGCCAGTTGGGCCAGCGACCACCCGGTGATGGAACGGCCCCGTCCGGTGGTGCTGCACGCGCCCTCGGCCCGGTGGACCAAGGGCACCGACCGGATCCTGCCGACGCTCCAGGAACTGCACGACAAGCGGGCCATCGAGCTGAAGCTGATCGAGGGCGTCCCGTGGGAGGAGATGCGGGAACTGGTCCGCAGCGCGGACCTCGTCCTCGACCAGTTCGCGACGGGGGCGTACGGCACCTTCGCGGTCGAGGCGATGGCGGCCGGCCGGCCGGTCGTCGCGTTCCTCAACGAGGCGATGCACGCCCGGTTCGGTGCCCACCCGCCGATCGTCAACGCCACCCCCGGCTCGCTGCGCAAGGCGATCGAGTCGCTGCTCGACGACCGGGAGCGGGCCGTGCGCATCGGCGCCGCCTCCGTCGAGTACGCCCGGGACGTGCACGACGGTCGACGGACCGCGAGCGTGTTCGAGGACTTCCTGACCTGACCCTCGGCGTCATCCCGCACGCGAAGGGGCGGCCAGCGGTGACGCTGGCCGCCCCTTCGGCGTGGGTGTCGCGGTCAGAGCTCCAGGCCGGTGGTGACCCGGACCGACGGGTGGCGCCGGGCCAGCCGGGCGGCGAGCGTCACGGTGTAGACATCCGCGGCGACCACCAGGTCGACCCTGCCGAAGTCGAGGGCGCCCAGCGCCTCGTCGAACCGGCTGGCCAGTAGCCGGGGCCGGAACGCCCGGTAGGTCGGCATGAACAGCCGCTTGTGCACCGCTCCGGAGACCTTCGCCTGGGCCCGGGAGACCACGTCGGCCGGCCGGCGCAACGGCCGGCCCCAGCGCTGCTCGGCCACCCGCCCGACGGCCTTGCTGACCGCCCGGGGGCCGCGGAACACCAGCGCCCGCTCCACCCGGCGGACCAGCAGTTGCTCCTCCGGACGGTCCAGGGCATGCAGCCGGATCCCCGGGTGCAGGTCCTCCACCTCGTGCCAATGCTCCAACCGGGAGACGAAGAGGTGCACGTCGTCCCCACGTCCGGCGAGATCCTGCACGTAGTTGACCAGCCGCAGTGGCGGCCGGTGGATCAGCGAGAGCACCACCACCCGCTTCGGCTGGCCGGTGGTCACCTCCGCGCGGGGCACGTCGTCGACAGCGGTCACCACCGTCTCCGCCTGCTCCACCTTCTCCTCGTCGTACGACGTCACGCCGACACCGCCTCGTCCATCCGTTCCTCCCGGGGCGCCGCCCCCGCCAGGTGCCGTAGCTCCGCCTCGAGCGGAACGAGCACCCGCTGCCGGGTGTACCGGGCGGCGTGCCGGACCGCCGTCGCCCGCGCCTCGGGCGTCAGGTCCCGGGCCGCCTTGCCCGCCGCGATCATCGACTGGGCGATCTGCTCCGGGTCGAGGCTGTCCGCGTTGAACCACAGCGGGTAGCCGTCCAGTACCTCGGTGGCCGCGATGCCCGGCGCGTGCACCGAGACGATCGGACGGCCGCTCGCCATGTACTCGAAGATCTTGCCGGAGGTGACGTAGCGGGCGCCGCCGGCCAGGAAGACCAGGACGTCGCTCTCCGCATAGGCCGCCGCCACGTCGGTCTTCGCCACCGGCCCGCGGTAGCGCACGCCCGTGCCCGCGTCCTCGGTCTGCCCGGTCGCGGCGTCGAGCCCGAGGCGTTCCAGCAACCGGACGTCGCTGCCCTTGAAGAAGCCGAGGTGGCCGAAGACGTTGAGCACCGCGTCACTGAGGTCGGGGTGCTGCCGGGCCAGCCGGAACGCCTCGACCAACTCCTCCACCGGCTGGTTGTTGGTCACCGTGCCGAGGTACGAGAAGCGCAGCGGGGCGGCGGGTCCGTCCGGCTGCGCGACGGAGGTCCCGTCCGTCACGTCGAGCAGGTCCGGGTCCCAGCCGTTGGGGACGACCATCGTCCGGTCGGCCACCTCCGGGTACCGCTCGGCGTGCCAACCGCGCAGCGCCTCGTTGACGAAGACCGCCCGGCTGGCGCCCCGCAGTACCCGCCGCTCCCAGGACCACACCGGGTGGTCGTCGTCGAAGGCCGGCTCGTCGGCGAACAGGTCCAGCGTCCACGAGTCCCGGTAGTCGACCACGTACGGCACCCGGGTGAGCCGGTGGAACAGCCACGCGGCGGCGAAGGACGCGAACGGGTTGCCGGTGGCCAGCACCACGTCGAACGGACGCCGGGCGTGCAGCCTGAGCGCCCGGCGGACGCAGGCCCACCCCCAGGACGCGTAGTGCTCCGGGAAGATCCGCTGACCCAGGTCGTAGACGTACCGGGCGGTCACCGGCATGGCCTGCCGGAAGCGGCCGAACCGGCGCACGTCCCGCTCCCAGATGAACTGGTTGAGCCGGGGCCGCTCGACGTGGATCCGGTCGTCGACCGTCTCGGCCAGCTTCTCGTCGACCGAACCGACCGCCTCGTGCAGGAACTTCAGCGGTGCCGCCATGACGGTGACGTCCCAGCCCTCGGCAACCAGGTGGTTGGCGGTGGCTCGGGCCCGGTACACACCGCTGGCACGGGACGGGGGAAAGTAGAACGACAGGTAGAGCGCTCGCGGCTGTCGTCCCCGGTGTCGGCTTGTCATCAGGTTCTTCTCCGCGGGATCGGTCTGGCGCTCACGCCGAGGACGGTGCGCCGCTCGGTGAGGCGGTGTCGAGGCCGTACGAGATGTCGGGGCAGATCCGGTCCGCCAGGAGCCGGGCGGCGACCGGGATGGAGACCGGGTCGGCGACCACCAGCAGGTCGAGCCCGTCCCGGGCGATCCGGCGGCGCAGCAGCCGGTATCGGGCGTCGCCCCAGAACCGGTGGTAGACCGGGAGGAAGATCCGGCGGTGCACCCGGCCGGCGATGCGTCGGTCGTAGGCCCGGCCGGCCCGCTGCGACCAGCCGGAGAGTCGGCCCCGGCCGACGGCGCGCAGCGCCGCGCGGGGCACCCGGTGCACGATGAGCTGCTCGGCCGCCACTGGTAGGTGCTCGCGTTGCAGCCGGGCCAGCTCCACCACCCGGACGCCGGGGGCGAACCGCTGGCCCCGCCACGCGGTCAGCTCGTCGACGACGACGGTGGCGTGGCCGCCGTCGGCGACCACCCGGGCGGACTCCTCGACCACCACCCGCGCCCGGTTGCCGCCCAGGGCGAGGAAGAGGGTTCGCTGTGCAGCCATCAGTGTCCCTGCTCCAGAACCGGCTCGTCGGTGGCGTGTTCGGGGAACCAGGCCCGACGATGTGCCTCGGCCACGGCCGGATAGTCGTACCGGGTGGCCAGCTCGCGGCGGGCCCGGCCGAGATCCATCCCGGCGCCGAACCGGCTCCGCAGCCGACGGTACCCGGCGGCCAGCGACTCCGGGTCGTCTTCGACCGGCACCAGCTCGCCCGCGGCCTCCTCGATGCCGGCCAGGCTCTCCTCGGGGCCGCCGCACCGGGTGACCAGCACCGGCATGCCAGCCGCCGCCGCCTCCACCACGGTCATCCCGAACGTCTCGAACTGGCTCGGGTGGACCAGCAGGTCGTGCTCGCGCATCAGACGCAACGCCTGCTCCGGCGGGACGGCCCCGGTGAACCGGATCGCCTCGGTCACCCCCAGCTCGACGGCGCGGGCGACCAGTTTCTCCTGCAACGGCCCCTCACCGACGAAGGTCAGGGTCAGCGTCGGGTCCTCGGCGCGGCAGAGGGCGAACGCCTCCAGCAGCCGCTGCACACCCTTGCGCGGGATCAGACCCCCGACGAAGAGCCAGCGGCGCAGCGCGGTCACCGGGGTCGCGCGTTCGGTGGCGAAGGAGACCGGGTTGGGGATGATCCGCACCCGGTCGGCGTACTCGGGGAAGGCCTCGACCAGCGGGTCACGGACCGCCCGACCGACCGCGAACACCCCCGCGCACCGGCGCAGCAGCTCGGCGTACATCTCGCGGGCCTCGGGCTGGGCCAGCACGGCGTCGAGGAACGTGGCGTGCTCGGTCACGAAGACCCGGGCGTCGGGGCGGGCGTTGCGCAGGGCCGCCCAGCCCCCGGGCAGACCGACGTGCGCGTGGACCACGGGCGCGTCGATCGGCTGCCCACCCAGGGCGGCCCGCACGGTGGCCGCGTGCCGCTCGGCGATCTCGGCGTACGACAGGCCCACCGGCAGGGGGACCGGCAGGTGCAGCCGGGTCGCCCCGCCGACCGTCGGGTACCCCCGCAGGGCACGGGGGAGCAGAGCGTGGTGGGCGCGTACGATCTCGGCGTCCTCGGCCGCCGAGTGCCGGCCGGCCCACTCGTCGCACTGGTAGACGGTCACCCGGTCGTGGCCGGGCGCGGTGGCCTCGACCATCGCCTTGACGAACGCGCCCAGGAACGGACGCTGTGTGCTCGGATACCACGGTGTGAGGATGGCGACGCTGCTGGGGAAAGCTGTCGTCACTCGGCTGATTCCTCCCTGACGCGCGGCAGCGCGGTGAATGCTACCAGTGTGAACTGTGGGAGCAGGGCGTGCACGGCGGGCGGGGAAGCCGGGCGGCCGACGGCCACCCGGCGTTGGCG
Source organism: Micromonospora sp. NPDC023956 (assembly GCF_040639195.1). Taxonomy (NCBI): domain Bacteria; kingdom Bacillati; phylum Actinomycetota; class Actinomycetes; order Micromonosporales; family Micromonosporaceae; genus Micromonospora; species Micromonospora sp. NPDC023956. The sequence goes on along the minus strand of NZ_JBEZZN010000005.1, from coordinate 83,666 downwards.
CACCGTTCAGCCGAGGTGCTGCTCCAGGATCCGCACCACCCGCTCGGCGGCTCGACCGTCACCGTACGGAGTTCCCTGCCCGCTCTGCGGCGCCGGCCGGGTGGCCGTCTCGATCCACGCTGCCCGCCCCAGCGCGTCCGGGTCCGGCACGAGCCGGTTCCAGTCGCCGGTCAGGGTCTCCACCCACTCCGTCTCCGGACGCAACGTGGTGCACGCCCGGCCGAGCAGGTACGCCTCCTTCTGAAGACCGCCGGAGTCGGTGACCACACCGACCGAGCCGAGCACCGCGGCCACCAGGCCGGCGTATCCGAGCGGCCGGCCGGCGTGCACCGCGCCCTGGTCGAGCTTCAGCCCGTGCTCGGCGGCGCGGGCCAGGAGCCGGGGGTGGGCCAGCAGCGCCACCGGCACCGGCAGGTCGGCCAGCGCCGTGATGATCGACGCCAGTCGGGCCGGGTCGTCGGTGTTGTCCGGCCGGTGCAGGGTGGCCAACAGGTACGGCTGCTCCGGGTCGATCCCCTCGGGCAGCGTGGGCCGCGGGTGCTCGCCGGCCAGGACCGCGTCGCGGACCCGCAGGCAGACGTCGACCATCACGTCCCCGCTGAGCACCGCCCGCTCGGCCAGCCCCTCGTTGGCCAGATGGCGCAGGGCCTCCTCGGTCGGGGCGAGCAGCAGGTCGGCGGCGTGATCGGTGAGCACCCGGTTGTGCTCCTCGGGCATCCGGCGGTTGAACGACCGCAGTCCCGCCTCGAGGTGCGCCACCCGCAGGTGCTGCTTGACCGCGGACACCGCGCCGGCCAGCGTCGAGTTGGTGTCGCCGTAGACCAGCACCCAGTCGGGCTGCTGCTCGGCCAGCACCGGGTCGATCGCGGCGAGCACCCCGCCGGTCTGCGCGCCGTGGCTGCCGGACCCGATGCCGAGGTGCACGTCCGGGTCGGGGATGCCCAGCCCGCTGAAGAAGACGTCCGAGAGGTCGGCATCGTAGTGCTGGCCGGTGTGCACGATCACGTGCTCGTGTCCGGTGCCGGCGAACGCCGCCGCGATCGGTGCCAGCTTGACCAGCTGGGGACGAGCTCCGACAACGCTGACGACCTTCACGAGACATCTCCTGCACGTCGTGTGGATAGGGAGGAATGTCGGCCGGGCCTCGTGGACGGGCGCCGGACGCCGACGGTTCGGTCGCGCACGGCGACCCTGGCGCAAGACCCTACGGTATGCATCCGGCGGGTGCCCGGACGACCCGCGCCCTCACTGCCGGCTCCGCCGTCGGCCCAGCATCCGCCGGAGCCCGGCGCTGGCCTCGCGGCCCGCCAGCCGGGGCCGGTCCAGGAGCAGCCGACCCAGGGCCAGTGGCGAGGAGGACTCCACCGCGCTCAGCCGGGCCCGTACCTCGGCGAGGGCCCGCTCCGACTCCCGTAGCCGGGCGTCCCGCTCGGCCAGGTCCCGGGTGAGCGCCGCCACCCGGTCGTCCAGTTCGGCGAGGCGGCGGCGGGCCGGCCGGGTGACCAGGTCTCCGAGCACGTACTCGTTCGCCATCCGCAGCAGTGCCGCCGTGCCGTCGGCGGGCTCCCCGAGCGGTGGGCCCTCGGGGCGTAGGTAGGGGCGCGGCGGTGCGACGGACGTCACCCGTTCCACCACGAGGGCGGCGTGCACCCCACGGATCGCGGTCCCGTCCAGCGGGGTCGCGGCGAGGACCTGGCAGGAGGCGGGGCCGAGCGGCTCGAGGAGTCGGTGGTGGGGGAGCGTGGCCACCGGCCAGCCGAGCAACAGGAGCAGCCGGGCGCCGGGGGCCAGCCGGCCCAGCAGCGGCGCCAACGCCGACGGCGGGGTGTGTCCGGGCGGGTTGGGGCCGGCGAGCGCCAGCACCAGGACGCCGTCGGCGAGAACCTCGGCCGGGTCGGCGAGGGCGGCCCGCCGGTACGCCACGTGCTCAGGGGCGCGCAGATGCCGGCGCAGGGTCACCTGCTCGTGGGTGACGTCGACGATCTCCCGTATCCCGTCGAAGAGCCGCTCGTCGATCTCGTGCAGACGCATCCCGTCCTCCGTCTCAGCCGGTGCGGGTGAAGGCGTGGAAGCCGATCGGGCTGCCCCGGAACCGGTACGGGTGCCAGCCGTCGACGCGGAAGCCGGCCGGCTCCAGCACCGACCGGTACCGGTCCGGGCCCCGGCCGACCTGGTAGTTGCCGTACACCCGGCGCCCTGGTTCACCCTGGTCGGAGACGACCAGCCGGCCGCCGAGACGGACCAGGGCGGCCAGGTTGCCCAGCGACGCCTCCCACTGCGTCTCGTCCAGCACGTGGAACAGCACGTCCACCGAGACGACCACGTCGTACGGCCAGGGGCTGTGCCAGTCGGCGAGGGCGGACTCGTGGTAGCGCGGGCCGCCCCCGGACGCCCGGCCCTCGGCCAGCGCGGCCGGGCTGGCGTCGATCCCGTCGACCCGGTGGCCGAACCGGGCCAGGGCCCGGCTGAACCAGCCCTTGCCGCACCCGGCGTCGAGCACGTACAGCGGGGCGACCGGGTCACCGTACTGGCCGACCAGGTCCAGCAGGATGCCGAGCCGGCGGACGTAGAACATCTCGTTCGTCGCCTCGTCGAAGGAGACGTCGCCGCCGGAGCGCAGGTCGCCCTCCCGGCGGTGCCGATCGTCCCAGTACGCCGTCGCCTCGGCGGCGGAGAGCAGTTCCACCGGTCTCCTCACCGTCAGGGGTCCCGGATGCTCGGACGAGCAGACGTCACGCTAGCACGCATCAGGCGGATTGCCCGTTTAGCGCTTTCCGTCGCTTCTCCTGTCGGTGGGCGCCGGTGCCCCCTCCCCGCCGGCCCGTGCGGTGGACCGGCGGGAAGGGGCTCCTCAGAAGATCGCCCGCAGGTACGGCACCCGTGCCGCCGCCAGCGACACCGCGAAGGACCCCACGGTCACCGCCACACAGGTCACCAGGGTCACCGAGAGCGACTCACCGATGGCCAGACCCGGCGCCGCCCACTGGATCAGCGCGAGCAGCAGCAGGTGCACCAGGAAGACCCCGAACGAGGCGTCGGAGAGCCGGACCAGCCAACCGCCGATCCGGGGCGACGGCCGCAGGCGGTCGCCCAGGGTGAGGGCCACCAGGAAGACGCAGACGGCGGCGACCGCCACCGAGGCGCCCAGATAGCTCACCGGGAACAACGCCTGCGCCACCGGCAGGTCCGGCCGGGCGCCCCACCGCCACACGGCCTCGGCCAGCAGTGCCGTGGCCAGCAGCGCCGCCAGCACCGTCCGCCAGCCGCCCAGCCGGACCCGGACCAGCGCCCAGCCGGCCAGGAAGTACCCGACGTACGGCCACCACATCGTCCACGCTCCCAGGTGGATCGGCCGTGGGGTGCCGTTCAGGTTCGCCACTCCGGCGATCATGAAGGCGGCCAGGATCCAGCCCATCGCCACCGCCGCCGTGGTCCGTGCCCGGCGCTCGTCACCGGCGGCGAGGAAGGCGGCCAGCACCGGGGCGACCACGTACAACCCGGCGATCAACCAGAGGAAGTACAGCGCGGTGTAGATCCGCCCGTCGATGAGCAGCTGGGTGAGCGCCTTCGCGCTGGGCTCCTCGCCGCGCAGCAGCATCCGGACCACGAGCAGGTAGATCAGGTGCCAGGCGATCAATGCCGGGATGATGCGGACGAACCGCTTCCGGTAGAAGGCGGCCGGACCGTCCCGGTGGACGCGGGGTGCCAGCACCAGCGCGCCGCTGATCATCACGAAGACCGGCACGGTCCAGATCGCCCCGATGTCGATGGCGGTGGCGATCCACCAGTTGCGGCTGCCCCGTCGGTCGTCGTTCGCCACGTAGGTGCCCACGACGTGAATCGCCACGACGCCGCAGATCGCCACGACGCGCAGCACGTCGAGGCCGTAGTGGCGGGCCGGACGGGCACCCGGCGCCGCCGGGGGGACAGCCGTCGGGTCGGGAGTGGCGGGGGCACCGGACGGACCGACCGTGCCGGACGGACCGACGGTGCCAGAGGGATCGACGGTGCGGGACGGACCGACGGTGCCGGACGGACCGACGCGGGGCTGGCTGGGGGAACTCACCGACGAGATGCTAGCCGGGAAACCCCGCGCGGCCACACGCCGCTCCTCGGCGGCGATATGGGTGCCGGGGGGCGGGTTGTCGGGCGGTGCGGTGGGATACCGTGCTCGGGCGACGGGCCGGCGAGCCGGTCGTAGTGATGGCGACCGCTGGGCCGTGCGCCTGTCTGCGGTGCCTCGGTCGCCGGCGGACTGTCGTACTCTCGGCAGCGCCCTCCCGGCCGCGGTGGCCGCGGGATTCGGCGAAAGGCAGAGGAATCGGCATGGGGTTCGACGGCGACGCAGGAGCGCCGGCCTCCCGGGGCCGGGTGGTCATGCTGGTCGACAACGGGGTCCATGGAGACTCCCGGGTGCAGAAGGCCGCCCGGTCGGCCGCCGACGCCGGGTGGGAGGTGATCCTGCTCGGCCGCGCGCCCGGCGGTCAGCCGCAGACCTGGCGGCTCGGCGGCGCCGAGGTGCGCCTGCTGGCGGTCGCCGACCCGCTGTCGCGTCGCCGGCACGAGTTCCGCCGGGTGTTGCGCGGTGGACCGCTGGCCTACCCGCCCAACGGCGTCGCCGCCCACCGCAAGCAGGCTGTCCGGGCCTGGGAGACCGACCTGCGGCTGCGTGACGCGGAGCTGGTCCTGGCAGCTCGGGCCGGCCGTCCGGTGCCCGCCTGGCGGCGCCGGGCGTTGACCGCCGAACGCCTGGCCGCCTCGGTCACCGGCAAGTGGGTGTCCTTCCGCTACTGGCAGCTCACCCGGGGGCAGAAGGCCCGCCGGAAGCTGGCCGGGCCGGTCGACCAGTTCTACACCTGGTTCTGGGAGGTGGCCCGGGGCGACGCCGCGTGGCGGCGGCTGGAGCCCTCGCTGTGGGACTGGGAACTGGCCTTCGGTCCGGTGGTCGACCAGTTGCGGCCCGACCTCATCCATGCCAACGACTACAAGATGCTCGGGGTCGGGGCGCGCGCCACCCTCCGGCTGCGGGCCGCCGGGCACCCGGTGAAGCTGGTCTGGGACGCACACGAGTTCCTGCCGGGGCTGAACCCGGCGTTGAGCCGGGGTCGCTGGCTTCGCGCGCAGTGCGCCCACGAGCGGGAGCACGCCCCGGTGGCGGATGCGGTGGTGACCGTCTCGGAGGCCCTCGCCGACCTGCTGCGACGCGAACACGGGCTGCGCGAGCGGCCCACTGTGGTGCTCAACGCGCCGAACGCCGATCCGACCGGCACCGCCGACAGCGGTCCGGTCCCCGACCTGCGGGCGCTGTGCGGGGTCGGGCCGGAGGTGCCGCTGCTGGCGTACTCCGGCGCGGTCGCCCCGGTGCGCGGCGTGGACGTGGTGGTGGAGGCGCTGCCCGCGCTGGCCGGGGTGCACCTGGCCCTGGTGTCGCTGCCGCCGGGCCGGTCGTCGACCCCCTCGATCGACGCGCTGCGGGGCCGGGCGCGCGAGTTGGGTGTGGCCGACCGGGTGCACGTGCTGCCGTACGTGCCGCACCACCAGGTCGCGGCCTTCCTCTCGGCCGCCGACGCGGCGGTGAGCCCGCTGGTCCACCTGCCCAACCACGAGATCGCGTTGAGCAACAAGTTCTTCGAGTACTCGCACGCTCGGCTGCCGATCGTCGTCAGCGACGTCAGGACGATGGCGGAGACGGTCCGCTCGACCGGTCAGGGCGAGGTGTTCCGGGCGCAGGACGCCGCGGACTTCGCCCGGGCCGCGCGGGCGGTGCTCGCCGACCCGGAGCGCTACCGGGCCGCGTACGACCGGCCGGGCCTGCTGGAGAGCTGGACCTGGGAACGGCAGGCGGAGGCGCTCGACGGCGTCTACACCCGACTGGTGGAGCGAACCCCGGTCGGCTGAGCCCGGTGGTCGGCCGAGGCCGGACGGGCTGCCCCGGCCGGGGCTCCCCGCGCCCCGGCCGAAGCCGGACCAGTCGGGCGTTACCGTAAACTCGCCGGGTCATTCTGGGAGCAGGCCCCGGCAACATCGGAGAGGCGGATGATGGAGCGCGACGGTGCGTCTGCGGTCCCGGTTTCCCGTGGACGGGTTGTCATGCTGGTCGACAACGGTGTCAACGGCGACTCCCGGGTGCAGAAGACAGCACGTTCGGCCGCCGACGCCGGTTGGGACGTCGTTCTGCTGGGCCGGTCCCCGGGTGGGGCGCCGCAGTCCTGGCGGCTCGGCCGCGCCGAGGTGCGGCTGCTGGCCATGCCCGACCCCTTGGCGCGCCGCCGGCACGAGTTCCGCCGCGCCTGGCTGCGTTGGCCGTTGGCCTACCCGCCGAGCGGGATCGCCGGGCACCGCCAGCAGAGCGTGAAGGCGTGGCAGGCAGACCTCGCCGTCCGGGCCGCGAAGCTCACCCTCGCCGATGCGACGACTCCTCGACTGGCCCTGCGCCGGCGGCTGCTCCAGGTCGAGCAGGCCGCCGCGAAGCTGACCCGGACCTGGGTGTCCGGGCGGTACTGGATGCTCACCCGGGCCCGCACCCGCCGCCGGTTCCACAACCCCTGGGACCGCGCGTACACGCTCCTCTGGCAGAAGATCAAGGGCGACGGCGCCTGGCGACGGCTGGAACCGGGACTGTGGGACTACGAGCTGGCCTACGGTCCGGTCGTCGACGAACTGGCCCCCGACCTGATCCACGCCAACGACTTCCGGATGCTCGGCGTCGCCGCCCGCGCCAAGATCCGCGCCGCCGTGCGGGGGCGCGAGATCAAGGTGGTGTGGGACGCGCACGAGTTCCTGCCGGGCCTGAAGCCCTGGCAGGACAACGCCCGTTGGCTGCCCGCGCACCGCGCCCACGAGCGGGAGTACGCCCCGTACGCCGACGCGGTGATGACCGTCTCCGACGGCCTGGCCGAGCTGCTGCGACGGGAGCACGGGCTGACCACCGTGCCGGACGTGGTGCTCAACGCGCCGGCGGCCGAGCACGGCGAGCTGACTCCCGACGCGCCCGCGCCCGACCTGCGCGCCCTCTGCGGCGTCGGCCCCGACGTGCCGTTGCTGGTCTACAGCGGGGCGGCGGCGAAACAGCGCGGCCTGGACGTCATGGTCGACGCGCTGCCGCAGTTGCCCGGTGTGCACGTCGCGCTGGTGGTCAACAAGCCCGCCGGCCCGTACGTGACCGGTGTGCTCGCCCGCGCGGCGCGGCTCGGCGTCGCCGACCGGGTGCACGCCCTGCCGTACGTGGCGCACTGGCAGGTGGTGCCCTTCCTCTCCGGTGCCGACGCCGGGGTGATCCCGATCCACCACTGGCCCAACCACGAGATCGCGCTGATCACCAAGTTCTTCGAGTACTCGCACGCCCGGCTGCCGCTGGTGGTCAGCGACGTGAAGACGATGGCCGGTACGGTGCGTTCCACCGGCCAGGGCGAGGTGTTCCACGCCGAGGACGTGGCCGACTACGTCCGGGCCGTCCGCGCGGTGCTTGCCGACCCGGAGCGCTACCGGGCCGCCTACGACCGGCCGGGCCTGCTGGAGAGCTGGACGTGGGAGGCGCAGGCCGAGGTGCTGGACGGCGTCTACCGTCGCCTCCTGCCCGACCGGCCGGGACCGACACCGTCCGGTTCGCCGCAGCCGGCCGCCGGGAGTGACGCGGTCGGCCCGGGGTCCGCGCGACCGGCGGTGGGGGCCGGCACGTGACCGTCCCCGACGTGACCGTCATCACCGCCGTCTACAACACCATGCCCTACCTGACCCGCTGCCTGACCTCGGTGGTGGAGCAGTCGATCGGCCTCGACCGGCTGGAGGTCGTCGCGGTGGACGACGGCTCCACCGACGGCAGCGGCCGGGAACTGGACCGGTTCGCCAGGACGTATCCGGGCACGGTGAAGGTGATCCACCAGCAGAACTCCGGTGGCCCGGCGAACCCGAGCAACCGCGCGTTGGAGGTCGCCACCGGCCGGTACGTCTTCTTCATCGGGTCGGACGACTACCTCGGCCCGGAGGCGCTGGAACGGCTCGTCGCCGCCGCCGACCGGCACGACGCCGACGTGGTGCTCGGGCGGATGGTCGGGGTGAACAGCCGGTACATCCACCAGGCGATCTTCGAGTCGACCCAGTCGGACGTCGACCTCTTCACCTCGCCGCTGCCGTTCTCGCTGTCGAACACCAAGCTGTTCCGGCGGGATCTCGTCGAGCGGCACAAGCTGCGCTACCCGGAGGACATGCCGGTCGGCAGCGACCAGCCGTTCACCATCGAGGCCTGCTACCGGGCCCGACGGATCTCCGTGCTCTCCGACTACGACTACTACTTCGCGGTGCGGCGGTTCAACGCCCACAACATCACCTACAAGAGCCGGCACCTGGAACGGCTGCACTGCGCCGAGTCGATCATGAACTTCGTGGGCGGGCTGATCGAGGCCGGCCCCCGGCGGGATGCGGTGCTGCTGCGGCACTTCGCCTGGGAGGTGGCCCGGCTGCTGGAGAACGACTTCCTGGCGCTGGACCGGCCCACCCAGGCCAGCCTCCAGGCCGGGGTGCGTTCGCTGGCCGAGCGGTATCTCACCGACACCATCCGCGACCAGCTCGGCATCGAGACGAGGGTCCGGCTCGCCCTGGCCTGGCACGGCGAGCTGGACGACCTGCTCGCGGTGATCCGGCAGGACGCCGACCAGGGCAGCCCGCCCGCGGTGGTGGAGGACAACCGCTGGTACGCCGACTACCCCGGGTTCCGCGACCCCCGGCTCGACATCCCGGACCACTGGTTCGAGATCACCGGCAGCGTCGCGGACTGGATCGCCCGGCTGGACACGGTCCAGGTCACCTTCGACGGCACCCGGGCCCTCGTGGTGACCGCCCGCAGCCCCCGCCCCGACCTGCCGCACCTGGCGTCCGCCCTGAAGATCGTGGCGGGGGACGTGGTGGCGGAGAGCACCCACGCGGTGCCCGACATCACCGGTACCACCATCCGGGCCCGGATCCTCCTGCCCGCTCTTCTGACCGATCTGGCCCCCGGCGGTAAGCTTCGACTCATCCAGGCGCGGATCGACGCGTTCGGTACGACCGGGACGGCGCCGTTGCGCGGTCCCCGTCGGGCGGTGCCCCAGCGGGTGGTGGTGCGCCGTGGCGCGCGCCTGCACGTCGTCACCGCCACCACCAACCACAAGGGTCAACTGATCGTCGCGGTAGCACCTGTGACGCCACGCCGGGTGATGGCCCGCCTGCGGCGCAGGCTGCCACTAGGAGGAAAGTAGTAGTCATGAACATCTGCGTCGTCGCCCTCGGGAAGATCGGGCTGCCGCTGGCCGTGCAGTTCGCGACGAAGGGTCACCGGGTCATCGGTGCCGACGTCTCCGAGCGGGTGGTCAACCTGGTCAACGACGGCGCGGTGCCGTTCCCCGGGGAAGCCGACCTGGACGTCAAGCTCAAGGAGGTGGTGGCCGCCGGGCTCCTCTCGGCCACCACCGACACCGCCGCCGCCGTCGCCGAGAGCGAGGCCGTCGTGGTGGTGGTGCCGCTGTTCGTCGACGCCGAGGGCGTGCCGGACTTCGGCTGGATGGACGACGCGACCCGGGCCATCGCCGCCGGCCTCAAGCCGGGCACGCTGGTCAGCTACGAGACCACCCTGCCGGTCGGCACGACCCGCGACCGCTGGGCTCCGATGCTCGAACAGGGCTCCGGGCTCACCGCCGGCCGGGACTTCCACCTGGTGTTCAGCCCCGAGCGGGTGCTCACCGGTCGGGTCTTCGCCGACCTGCGCCGCTACCCGAAGCTGGTCGGCGGCATCGACGAGGCGTCCGCCACGCACGGCGTCCGCTTCTACGAGGCGGTGCTCGACTTCGACGAGCGCCCCGACCTGGGCAAGCCGAACGGCGTCTGGGACCTCGGCTCGGCCGAGGCGTCCGAGCTGGCCAAGCTCGCCGAGACCACCTACCGGGACGTCAACATCGGCCTGGCGAACCAGTTCGCCCGCTTCGCCGACACCGTCGGGGTGGACGTCACCAAGGTCATCGAGGCCTGCAACACCCAGCCGTACAGCCACATCCACTCCCCGGGCATCGCGGTCGGCGGGCACTGCATCCCGGTCTACCCCCGGATGTACCTGTGGAACGACCCGTCCGCCACCGTCGTCCGCTCCGCGCGGGAGGCCAACGCCGCCATGCCGCAGTACGCGGTCGATTTGCTCGCCGCCGCGTACGGCGACCTCACCGACGTCGAGGTGCTGGTGCTCGGGGCCGCCTACCGGGGCGGGGTCAAGGAGACCGCCTTCTCCGGGGTCTTCCCGACCGTCGAGGCGCTGCGCGCCCGGGGTGCGAAGGCGTACGTCTCGGACCCGATGTACACCGCGGACGAACTGACCGCGCTCGGCCTGCCGGCCTACGCGGGGGAGCGGGTCACCGCCGCCGTCGTCCAGGCCGACCACGCCGAGTACCGCACCCTCGCCGCCACCGACCTGCCCGACGTGCGGGTGCTGGTCGACGGCCGGCGGGTGACCGACGCCGCCCGTTGGCCCGACGTCCGTCGGGTCGTCATCGGCGGCTGAACCGCACCGGTCCGCCACCCGCGGACCGACTGACGTGGTACGGGCCCCGACCGATCCGGTCCGGGGCCCGTACCCTGCGGGGTCCGGGTCAGCCCTGGCCCAGTCCGGCCGGCGGGTTTGCCGGGTCGCGGGAGACGACCTCGCCCTTCTCGTTCACCCAACCCTTCGGCCGGGCCGGGTTGCCGGCGACCAGCTGGTACGGGGCGACGTCCCGGGTCACCACCGAACCGGCGGCGATCATCGCGTACTCGCCGACCTCGATCCCGCAGACCAGGGTGGCGTTGGCGCCGATGGACGCGCCCCGGCGTACCAGGGTCGGGGTGATCTCCCAGACCGGGTTCTGCGCGCGGGGCCGGAAGTCGTTGGTGAAGACGGCGCACGGGCCGACGAAGACCTCGTCCTCCAGGGTCACGCCCTGGTACACCGAGACGTTGTTCTGGACCTTGCAGAGGTCCCCGATCACCACGTTGCTGTCGACGTAGACGTTCCGGCCGATCACGCAGCCGCCGCCGATGCGGGCGGTGGACCGGACGTGCGCCAGGTGCCAGACCTTCGTGCCGTCCCCGATCCGGGCGCCCTCCTCGACATCGGCGGTCGGGTGTACGAAGACCTGGTCGGTTCCTTGGCTCATGAGCTCCACTCACAGTGTTCGCAGGGCGCGGGTGCGCCGGTGTGACGCACGGCCGGCGGCCGGCGGGCACCCCCGCCCGGCGTCGTCGCGCGTGCTCGGTCACCGCGGTCCCGGCGGGAGGCCGGGGAGCACCACGGCAGCCGGAAGCATAACCGGCGGTCCCGCCCGCCCCGGACGCTCACCCGGACGGCCACCCCGGAGGGGGTCCCGCGGCACGCGGCCGGCGGCCCGTCCCCGCCCGTCCACCCGCCGGCACCGTGCGACGGGGGGCCGCCGGGCCCGCTGCCGTCCCGGCCGGGGTGTCGCCGGGCCAGCCGGTCTGGCACCATTCGCTGACCGGGGGCTCAACAGTGGAGGGGGCGCGGGTGCGGGTCCTGCTGGTGGAGGACGACTGCCGGGTGGCGGCGGCCCTGTCGTCGGCGTTGACCCGGCGGGGTTACCAGGTCGAACACGCCGCGACCGTGGCGGCGGCGCTGGCCGCCGCGCCGTGCGACCTGGTGCTGCTCGACCTGACCCTGCCGGACGGGGACGGCACCGAACTGTGCCGGGAACTGCGGCGGCGCAGCGCGCAGATGGGCATCATCGCGGTCACCGCCCGGGGCGAGGAGCGGGACCGGGTGCTCGGCCTGCGGCTCGGCGCGGACGACTACGTGGTCAAGCCGTTCTCCATGGTCGAGTTGCAGGCGCGTATCGAGGCGGTACTGCGCCGGGCCGCGCGGGCCGCGCCGGAACCGGACCGGATCAGCGCCGGTGGGCTCCGGATCGACGTGGCCGCCCGGACGGTCACCGTCGACGACCGCCCGGTCACCCTGACCCGTAAGGAGTTCGACATCCTCGTCTCGCTGGCCCGGCAGCCCGGCACGGTGGTGCCCCGGGAGCGGATCCTGCTCGACGTCTGGGGCACCACCTGGGCCGACCGGCACACCGTCGAGGTGCACGTCGGGTCGTTGCGGAGCAAGCTGGGCGACTCGCGCCTGGTGGAGACCGTCCGCGGGGTCGGCTACCGGCTCCGGGGCGAGTGAGGCCCCGATGCGTCGTCGGCTGGTCATCAGTTACCTGCTGCTGATGGCGCTGGTGCTGGTGGCGCTGGAGACCCCGCTCGCGGTGACCCTGGCCAACCGGGAGACCGACCGGGTCCGCGCGGACCGGCTCGCCGACGCCACCCGCTTCGCCTCGCTCGCCGGCCCGGCACTGCGGGGCGGCGGCACCGGGCAGCTCGACGGCGAACTCGCCAGCTACGAGAACCTGTACGACATCGGGGCGGCCGTGGTGGACCGGGAACTGCGGACGGTCGCGGTCTCCGACGGCTACCGGTCGGCGCCGGCCACCGAGCTGGCGCTGCGGGTCGCGCTCTCCGGGCAGCAGTTCACCGGCACCGAGTCGATCTGGCCCTGGGTGGACGGGCCCATGGTGGTGGCGGTGCCGATCAACGACGGCGGCGAGGTGCTGGGCGCGGTGGTCACCACCAGCCCGGTTGACGCGGTGCGTCGTGCCGTCACGACCTGGTGGCTGGTACTGGCGGTGATCGGACTGCTCGCCGTGCTGGCCTGTGTGCTGACCGCGTTCGGGCTGGCCGGTTGGGTGCTCCGCCCGGTCATCGAACTGGACGCGGTGACCCACGAGATCGCCGAGGGGGACCGTGGCGCGCGGGTGCAGCACCGGCTCGGTCCGCCCGAACTGCGCCGGCTCGCCGCCGGCTTCAACCACATGGCCGACGTGGTCTCGGACGTGATGGACCGCCAGCGGGCCTTCGTCGCGCACGCCAGTCACCAGCTCCGCAATCCGCTCACCGCGTTGCGGCTGCGGGTGGAGGAGCTGGGTCCGAGCCTGACCGACCCGGAGGGGCGGGCCGAGCACCAGCTGGCCCTGGAGGAGACCGACCGGCTGGCCCAGGTGCTCGACGCGCTGCTCACCCTGGCGCGGGCCGAGCGGGAGGAGAACCGCCTGGTCACCGTCGACGCGGTGGCGGTGGCCGCGTCCCGGGTGACCGCGTGGGAGCCGCTGGCCCGCCGCCGGGCGGTCACGCTGCGGCTGGCCGCCGTCCCCGGCCCCCGGTACGCCCGTACCGTACCGACCGCTATCGACCAGGCGCTGGACGCCCTGATCGACAACGCGGTGAAGTTCAGTGGTCCCGGTGGCGCGGTGACCGTCGGCGTCGAGCCGGCCGAGGACGGGGTGACCGTGGTGGTCCGCGACACCGGTCCGGGGATGACCGACAGTCAGCTCGAACAGGCGACCGAACGGTTCTGGCGGGCCCCGGACGCGCAGAACGTCGAGGGGGCCGGGCTCGGACTGACCATCGTGGCCGTGCTGGTGGACGCCTCCGGTGGGCACCTCACCATGCGCCGTGGCGAGCCCGGTGGCCTGGTCGCGGAACTGTGGTTCCCCGCCGAGCCACCCGGCGACGGCCCGCCCGACGTCCAGAGCCGACCGGCCCGGGAGCCGGCCACACCCTGACCCCCGCTCCGACACCCCGGTCGCCCGACCCGCCGCCATCCGGCTCCGTCCCGACACCCCGGTCGCGCCCGACCCGCCGTCGCCCATCCGGCTCCGCCCCGACCTCCGGGCGGGCCGGCAGGCCGGTCAGGGCTTGTTCGCCCGGTACCAGGCCGCCGCGCCCGGGTGCAGGGGCAGCGGGACGGTGGCGATGGCCGAGCGGGCACTCATCCGGCCGGCGGCCGGATGCGCGGCGGCCAGCTCCTCCCGGCGCTCCATCAGCAGTCGGGTCACCTCCCGTACCAGCGACTCCGGCACGTTCGCCCCGACCACCAGGTAGTTCGGGTTCGCCACGGTGGTCACCGGCTCCGCGTGGTAGGCCGAGCTGGGGATGTCCCGGGAGACGTAGACCTCCCGGTGGCTGCGGCGCAACGGTTCGGTCCACTCGCCCAGGTCGACCAGGCGGATCCCGGTGCTGCCGGCGAGCTGTTCGATCGCCCGTACCGGCAGGCCGCCGGAGAAGAAGAAGGCGTCGATCCGCCCCTCCCGCAGGGCGGAGACCGAGTCGTCCAGGCCGAGCCGTTCCCGTCGCACCTCGCCGTCGTCCAACCCCGCCACGTCGAGCAGCCGGCCGGCGGTGATCCCGGTGCCCGAGCCCGGAGCCCCCACCGACACCCGCCGGCCGCGCAGGTCGGCCGCCGTCCGAATCGGCGCTCCGGCGGTGGTGACCAGGTGCAGCAGGTCGTCGTAGACCCGGGCCACCGCCACCACGCCGGGGTGGTCGTCCGCCGTTCCGGAGAGGACGTCGGCCTGGGTGAAGCCGAGTTCCGCCGAGCCCGTCGCGACCAGGTGGACGTTCTCCGCCGACGCGGCGGTGACCACCACGCTGGCCTGGACGCCGGGCAGCTCCCGGTTCAGGATGGTCGCCAACGACTCGCCGAAGGCGTGGTAGACGGCGGTGGGGCTGCCGGTGGCGATCCGGATGCGGACCGGCTCGACCGGCTCGTCGCGGCAGGCGGTCAACGCCGGCACGGCCACCCCGGCCAGCACGGCCAGCAGCGCGAGGGCGACGGCCGGCCGCCGACCGGAGGAGGAGGGCACGCCGTTCACAGGCTGCACTCTGCGCCCGGGTACCCCCGGTTGGCAACCCACCGCCGCGCACGGCACCTCCGCCGGAGCCCCTCCCGGCCGGGGCCGGCACCCGGATCCGTATGCCGGGGCCGGCACCCGGCTCGGTGGGCGGGCGGGCCCGGCAGCGGGGCGCTACCGCTCGGACATCTCCCCGGCCGGGACCGTCTGGGCGGGGTTCAGGCTGGCGCTCTCCAGGATCCGGTGGCGGTCCGTCCCGTCGGCGACGCTCACCACGAAGCAGCCGGCACCCGGGCGGAGCGTCGCGGGAACCTCCAGCAGGGCGGCGCCCCGGACCAGGACGGCGGCCAGTTCCCGGTCGGTGAGGCGGACCCCGAGGATGTGCCGGCGGACGTGCCGGCCGCCGGCCAGCAGGGCGGACCGCCAGGCGGCGGCGGCCAGTCGGGACCGCCACACCCGACGGGCCGCGGAGGCGCCGGGAACCGGGCCGCCGAGCAGTTCCCGCCGGCCCTGCCGCCACCCGGTGTCCAGCAGCGTCGTGTACGCGGCCCGAGCCGACGCGGGCACCCGCAGCCGGTGCAGCTCGTAGCGGCGGCGCAGCCCGCCGGTGGTGACCTCGTGCTCGACCGGGACCCCGAGCCGGGTGAGGAGCTGACGCATCCGGAGCGCCGCGTCCTCCCGGTTGAACTCGACGGTGCTCCGGTAGGGCTCGCCGGCTGCCCGACCCCGGGGGCCGGCCGGCAGCGGCATGCAGCGCAGCAGGCAGGCGACCTCGAACGCGTCAGCCGTGGTCTGCCAGTCCAGCGGCGGCGGCGGATGCGCCGGCGGTCGGGACCGGTCGAGCAGGGTGGTTGCCATCGGGGACCGTTCCTCCACACGTCGGGGGTGTCCCTACGGTGGACGGCCGAGGGCCCGAGCGGTACCGATCGGGGCAAGCCTTGAGCAAAATTTGCGTTCCGACGGGGTGGGTGCCGTGGTCGCGGTTGCCGACCAGCCGGGTCAGGGCCGCGCCGGTCAGCGTGAGGGTAGTGACCCGGAACGTCGACTCCGGTCGGTGACCCGGAACCTCGACTCCGGTCGGTGACCCCGACGTCGACCGAGGAGATCGACATCGACTGGCGGCCACCGGGCCGGCACGGAACGCGACGGGGGTCGAGCGTCCGCGACCTGGGTACGAGGCACCGAAACTATCGGTCGATATCAACGCTTGCTTAGCCCGCGACTCTTTGTAAACCTAAATCGATCGATGTTTGTTAGCGCTAACACCCCCACCACCTGTCCGGCTGCACCCCACCCGAACCGCGACAGCAGGTCGCCCCCCTTTACCCGTTGGAGGATCGGCATGATCTCCCGGCACCGTCCCGCCAGACGCCGACTCACCGCATTCTCAGTCTCCGGAGCTGTCGCGATCTCGGCAGCTCTCCTCGTGTCGTTGCTGCCCAATCTCGCCCACGCCGCCGAGAGCACCCTCGGTGCGGCGGCGGCCCAGTCCGGCCGCTACTTCGGCACCGCCGTCGCCGCGAACAAGCTCAGCGACGGCACGTACAGCACCATCCTGAACCGCGAGTTCACCTCGGTCACGGCCGAGAACGAAATGAAGATCGACGCGACCGAGCCGCAGCAGAACCAGTTCACCTTCACCAACGCGGACCGGATCGTCAACCACGCCATCAGCCGGGGGATGAAGGTGCGCGGCCACACCCTGGCCTGGCACTCCCAGCAGCCCGCCTGGATGCAGAACATGTCCGGCAGCACCCTGCGCTCGGCGATGCTGAACCACGTCACCCGGGTCGCCACCTACTACCGTGGCAAGATCGACTCCTGGGACGTGGTGAACGAGGCGTTCGCCGACGGCTCCAGCGGCGCCCGGCGTGACTCCAACCTCCAGCGCACCGGCAACGACTGGATCGAAGCCGCGTTCCGCGCCGCCGACGCGGCCGACCCGAACGCCAAGCTCTGCTACAACGACTACAACACCGACAACTGGTCGCACGCCAAGACCCAGGCCGTGTACACCATGGTCCGCGACTTCAAGGCCCGTGGTGTACCGATCGACTGCGTCGGTTTCCAGTCGCACTTCAACAGCGGCTCGCCGTACCCGAGCAACTACCGCACCACGCTGTCGAGCTTCGCCGCCCTCGGCGTCGACGTCCAGATCACCGAGCTGGACATCGAGGGTTCCGGGACCACCCAGGCCAACACCTACCGCAGTGTGGTCAACGACTGCCTCGCCGTCGCCCGGTGCAACGGCATCACCGTCTGGGGGATCCGGGACACCGACTCCTGGCGGGCCAGCGGCACGCCGCTGCTCTTCGACGGCAACGGCAACAAGAAGCAGGCGTACGACGCGACCCTCAGCGCGCTGAACAGCGTCACCCCCACCCCCACCCCGACGGGCAGCACGCCGCCGCCCACCTCGGGGCCGATCGACACGACCGCGTGGTACGAGGTGGTCAACCGCAACAGCGGCAAGCGGCTGGACGTGTGCGGGGTCTCGACGGCCGATGGTGCCTGCGTCCAGCAGTACGGCCCGTCGGGCGCGGCGAACCAGCAGTGGCAGTTCGTCGACTCGGGCGGTGGCTACTACCGGCTGCGGGCCCGGCACTCCAACAAGGTGCTGGACGTCCACAACTCCTCCACCGCCGACAGCGCCCCGATCGTGCAGTGGACCGACCACAACGGAACGAACCAGCAGTTTCGGGTGGTCGACTCGGGCGGCTACGTCAAGCTGATCAACCGCAACAGCGGCAAGGCCGTGGAGATCCAGGGCGCGTCCACCGCCGACGGGGGTGCCGTCGTGCAGTACACCGACTGGAACGGCACGAACCAGCAGTGGCAGCTGGTCCGGGTCGGCTCGCCGCCCACCACGACGCCGCCGCCGTCCAACACCTGTGACCTGCCGTCGACGTACCGGTGGTCGTCGACCGGGGCGCTGGCGCAGCCGAAGTCGGGTTGGGTGTCGCTCAAGGACTTCACCCACGCCCCGTACAACGGCCGGCAACTCGTCTACGCGACCACCCACGACTTCGGCACCAGCTGGGGTTCGATGAACTTCGGGACCTTCGGCAACTGGTCGGAGATGGGCTCGGCCAGCCAGAACACCATGCCGTTCTCCGCCGTGGCGCCGTCGCTGTTCTACTTCGCCCCGAAGAACATCTGGGTGCTCGCCTACCAGTGGGGCGGCCCGTCCTTCTCCTACCGGACCTCGACCGACCCCACCAACGTCAACAGCTGGTCGGCCCACCAGACCCTGTTCACCGGGAGCATCTCCGGCTCCGGCACCGGTCCGATCGACCAGGCGCTGATCGGGGACGGCACGAACATGTACCTCTTCTTCGCCGGTGACAACGGGAAGATCTACCGGGCCAGCATGCCGATCGGGAACTTCCCGGGCAACTTCGGCTCGAACTACACCACCATCATGAGCGACACCACGAACAACCTGTTCGAGGCGGTCCAGGTCTACAAGCTCCAGGGCCAGACCCGGTATCTCATGATCGTCGAGGCGATCGGCGCGCAGGGCCGGTACTTCCGCTCCTTCACCGCCACCAGCCTGGGCGGCACCTGGACCCCGCAGGCCGCGACCGAGAGCAACCCCTTCGCCGGTAAGGCGAACAGCGGGGCCACCTGGACCAACGACATCAGCCACGGCGAGTTGATCCGGAGCAACGCCGACCAGACCATGACCGTCGACCCCTGCAACCTGCAACTGCTCTACCAGGGCCGGTCCCCCAACTCCGGCGGCGACTACGGCCTGCTGCCCTACCGGCCGGGTCTGCTGACCCTCCAGCGCTAGGAGTGCCGGGGCGACCTCCGCCCGCGTCCGGCGGCGGGCCGGGATCGCCCCGCTGACCTGGCAGAACCAACCCCGAGGGCTTGGCGCCGTCACCCGGCGCCGAGCCCTCGGCGGCGTGCGGCCGGAGCAGGGGCCGGCGAGGGCGGCGCCGCCCGCCGACCGAACAGCCGGCGCTAGAGGGCGGTGACCACCACGTCGACGCGGCGCGGCCGGCCGGGCGCGGTGGGCTCCTCCAGCACGGTGTACTTCAGGTCCCGCAGAGCGGTGACCAGGTCGTCCGCGTCGCGCGGGCGGGCTCCGGCGGTGAGCAGGTCACGCACCAGCCGACCCTTGGTGGCCTTGTTGAAGTGGCTCACCACCGATCGGGTCACCACCCCGTCGACCTCCCGCTCGTGCAGCACCCGCACGGTGACCGTCCGGGCCGCCAGGTCACCCCGGGGCGTCCAGGCCGTCGCGTAGGCGGCGGAGCGCAGGTCGAGCACCGGGCCGCCGGCCGCTGCCGACTCCATCGCCGGTGCCAGCACCCGCTTCCAGTACGCGGACAGCGTCCCCGGGCCGGGCAGGGTCACCCCGATCGGGCACCGGTACGGCGGGATCCGGTCGGTGAGGCGTACCGCGCCCCACAGGCCGGAGGCGACGAGCACCTGCCGGCGGGCCGCCCGCAGCGCGGTCGGCGGGAGGGTGGCCAGGTCCAGCGCCTCGTAGAGCACCCCGGTGTAGACCGCCGCCGCCGGTGCGGTGGCGGCCGTGCGCAGCCGGGCGTTGCGGGCCAGCTCGCCGCGCTGCCCCTCGCTGAGCAGCAGCGTCCGGGTGCCCGCGTCGTCGTCGGCGGTGGCCAGGGCGACCAGCGACTCCAGCACCGCCTCCCGGGCCGGGTTCAGCTCGGGCAGGCTGAGCCGGGTCAGGTCGAGCCGCCGCCCGGCGCGGACGTCGGCCTTGCGCTCGGAGGGCGGCAGCAGGATGAGCATCGGGCGGGACACCTCACGGACCGGTGGGACGCTGGCCGGGCGAGCCTACCCGGCGGACTCACCGCCAGGGACGCACGGCGGTCGCCGGGTGGTACACCCGGTAGTCGCCGACCCCGGTGACCGTGACCGGGATGTCCCCGTCGGCGAGCAGTTCGGTCAGCCGCCGCTCGGCGGCCGAGCCGGCCCGCAGCACGTACCCGGGCCGCTCGGCGCGCGCCACCGCCCGCCAGTACGCCGGATAGCGGTTCTGCCCCGGGTGCAGCCGGTCGTCGAGCACCCCGCAGAGCACCTCCTCGGCGGTGGTGAAGGTCAGCCGGTGGCAGGTCCAGTAGTCGCCGTACACGTGGTGCGGGCCGGTCGCCCGTAACACGTCGGCGAGCCGGCGAGCCGCCCGTTCCTCGGCCCGGATGCCGGCGGTGCCGACGGCGAAGAGGCCGGTCGCCACCAGCGCGGTGGCGGTCAGCGCGGCCAGCACGGCGGTGGCGGCGGCCCCGGCCAGTCGTCCGACCGCCCCCGCCGTGCCCTTCCAGCAGGCCACCGCCGCCACCCAGAGCGGCCAGAGCACCGCCGGCAACGACAGTTGGAGCACCGACAGGTAGCGGGCGCTGGACAGCGGGTCGGCGGCGGCCAGCGGGCTGCGCACGTACCCGAGCAGGGTCAACGCGGCCCCGGCGACCAGGGCGAGCCACACGACCGGCCGGACCGGGTGGGTGGCCCGGCGGCGCAGCGCGGCCAGCGCGAGCCCGGCGGCCAGCGCGAGTAGCAGCGGGTAGAGCAGACCGAACCACTCCTGCCAGCGGGCACAGCCGTCCGCCGGGCAGAGCCCGCTGGCCAGCGGCACCCCCTCGGTGAGGCCGCCGACGATCCGGTCGGTCAGCGGGCCGGGCGGGCCGCCGGTCGCGTCGACCTGACGGAACACCGAGAGCGAGTCCTGCCCCGGCGGAGCGGTGAGGTTGTCCCAGAGCATCGGCGACACGCCCAGCGTGAAACCGGCGACCAGCAGCACCGCCGCCCAGCCGAACAGTTCCCGGCGCAGCGCGACCAGCAGCACCAGCCCGGCCACCGCCAGGTACGGCACGATCAGCCAGTCCGACCAGGTGGCCACCCCGGCCAGCAGCCCGAACAGGCCGACGGCCAGCCGGCGGTGCCGGAGCGTACGCTCGGCGAGCCCCACCGCGACCAGCAGCATCGCCGCCACCGCCACCTTCACCTCGGGCCGCCCACCCACCGCGGTCAGCTGGTCCCGGACCACCCGTTCCGTGCCGAGCGCCAGCAGACCGACCACCAGCACCGCCAGCCAGGGCGAGAAGACCCGGCGGGTCAACCGGTACATCAGCCAGACGAACAGGGCGTAGAGCGCCAGCAGGGGCAGCCGCAGCACCGTCCAGGACGGCCCCGCCACGGCGACCAGCGGGGCGGCCAGGTACGACTCCAGCACCCCCATGTACCGCTGCCCGTAGAGGAAGACCGGGTGCGCGCGGCCCTGCGCGACGTGCAGCGCGACCAGGCCGAAGGTCGCCTCGTCGCTGTTGCCGGCGGGGACGGTGTGCAGGGTCAGCACCAGCCGGTAGACCACCCCGGCGGTGCCGAGCAGGAGCGCGACCAGCGCGGGCCGGTCCAGCGCCGGAACCCACCGTCGTACGCCTGTGGTCATCGCCGAACGCCCCCGTCGCCGCCCTGCGACCGAAAGTCTGTCACGTCCGGCGGGGCGGGGGAGGCGGATCGGCGCAGGTGGGGGCGTTGTCGATCGCTCGCGTGGCCGGCTGCCGGCGGGTGTGGCAGGGTGTCAGCGTGTCCACGCCTCCCGCCGGCCAGCTCGCCGTACCGACCCTGCACCGCGCCGCCCGGATCGAAGACGCCGTGCACCGGCTGGTGGAGCGCCGGCTGCGTCGGACCGGATGGCAGACCAACATCGTCGCCTACACCGGGTACGGCGGCCCGGGTTGGGTGCGGGTGATGTGCCGGGTGCTGCTCGGCCGGGCGGACAACCGCCGCAAGGGCCGGCTGGAGAAGGTGCGCGGCTGGCGCAGCTTCACCACCCTGCCGGCGAAGCGGGTGACCGTCACGATCGAGGCCGGCGGGGTCCGCCACGAGGCGTGCGCCGACCGCAGCGGTTTCGTCAACGCGGTGGTCCGGGCCGACCTGCCACCGGGCTGGACGTCGGTCCGGCTGAGCATGCCCGACGCCGAGCCGGTGGACGCGCCGGTCCGCATCCTCGACCCGCAGGTCCGGTTCGGCATCCTCTCCGACATCGACGACACGGTGATGGTCACCGCGCTGCCCCGACCGCTGCTCGCCGCGTGGAACACCTTCGTCCTCGACGAGCACGCCCGCAACGCGGTGCCCGGCATGGCGGTCCTCTACGAACGCCTGGTCACCGCGCATCCCGGCGCGCCGGTCTTCTACCTC
This sequence comes from Micromonospora sp. NPDC023956, assembly GCF_040639195.1. Classification (NCBI taxonomy): domain Bacteria; kingdom Bacillati; phylum Actinomycetota; class Actinomycetes; order Micromonosporales; family Micromonosporaceae; genus Micromonospora; species Micromonospora sp. NPDC023956. The sequence goes on along the minus strand of NZ_JBEZZN010000005.1, from coordinate 61,815 downwards.
TCCACCGGCGCGTGGAACGTCGCGCCGACGCTGACCCGGTTCCTCTCCCGGCACCTCTACCCGGCCGGTCCGCTGCTGCTCACCGACTGGGGTCCGACCCACGACCGGTGGTTCCGCAGCGGGCGGGAACACAAGCGGGCCACCCTGGCCCGGCTGGCGAGCGAGTTCCCCGACGTGAAGTGGCTGCTGGTCGGCGACGACGGCCAGCACGACCAGGAGATCTACCGGGAGTTCGCCGCGGCCCACCCGGCCAACGTGGCGGGCGTGGCGATCCGCCGCCTCTCGCCGACCCAGTCGGTGCTCGCCGGCACGCTGCCGGCCCCGCTGGCCGAGCACGAGTCGTCCTCCGGACCGGTGGGGCAGAAGTGGCTCTCCGCCCCGGACGGCGCGGGGCTGTGGAAGCTGCTCCGCCAGGCCGGCCTGGTCTGATCCGGTGTCGTACCGCAGGATGCCCGGTTCCTGAAGGATACTTGCGCTGCCGGGTTCCATAGATGAATATCTCCTTCATGGTGGCTCCGCGCATCCCGACCCTCGTCCGTACCGCGCTGGTGACGGCGCTGCTCGTCGGCGCGGGTCTGCTCGCGCTGGCACCCCAGCCGTCCGCCCCGCCGGCCGCTGCCCTCCCGGTGGCCGCGCAGGCGGCCTGCCCCGTCGACCCGGCGACCCCGAAGCGGCAGTTCCGGGGCATGTGGATCGCCAGCGTCGCCAACGTGGACTGGCCCAGCCGCACCGGGCTCAGCGTCGCCGACCAGCAGGCCGAGTACCGTTCCTGGCTCGACCTGGCCAAGCGCAACCGGATGAACGCGGTCGTCGTGCAGATCCGGCCCACCGCCGACGCGTTCTGGCCCTCGACGTACGAGCCGTGGTCGCACTGGCTCACCGGCACGCAGGGCCGGGATCCGGGCTACGACCCCCTCGCGTTCATGGTCGCCGAGGCGCACGCCCGCAACCTGGAGTTCCACGCCTGGTTCAACCCGTACCGGGTCGCCAACCACAACGACCCGAGCCGGCTGGTGAGCACCCACCCGGCCCGGCGCAACCCCGGCTGGGTGGAGAGCTACGGCGGCCAGCTCTACTACAACCCGGGCATCCCGGCGGTACGGGCCTTCGTGCAGGACGCCATGATGGACGCGGTACGCCGCTACGACATCGACGGCGTGCACTGGGACGACTACTTCTACCCGTACCCGGTCAGCGGGGTGGACTTCCCCGACCAGGACACCTTCGCCCAGTACGGCGCCGGCTTCACCAGCATCGCCGACTGGCGGCGCAACAACGTCGACCTGCTGGTGCAGGAGATGAGCCAGAAGATCCACGCCGCGAAGTCCTGGGTCACCCTGGGCATCAGCCCGTTCGGCATCTGGCGCAACGTCGGCACCGACCCGCTCGGCTCGCGGACCACCGGCCTCCAGTCCTACGACGCGATCTACGCCGACACCCGGAAGTGGGTCAAGCAGAACTGGGTCGACTACATCGCCCCGCAGATCTACTGGCACATCGGGCACCCCGCCGCCGACTACGCCGAACTCGTCCGCTGGTGGTCGCAGGTGACCACCGGGACGAACGTGCACCTCGTCGTGGGGCAGGCCACCTACCGGTCCGGCGCGTCCGGCCAGGACCCGGCCTGGCAGAACGCCGGCGAGCTGACCAGCCACTTCACCCTCAACCGCAGCCACCCGCAGGTGGTGGGGGACATCCACTTCAGCGCCAAGGACGTGCGCGCCAACCGGATCGGCGCGATGGCCCGGGTGACCGCCGACCACTACAGCCGCCCGGCGCTGCTGCCCGTACCGCTGGCCCGGGGCGGGTCCGCGCCCGGCGCGCCCACCCTGACCGCCGCGACCCGGGGGAGCAGCGGGGTCACCCTGACCTGGCAGCGCCCGACGACCGGCACCGCCACCGGGTACGCGGTGTACCGGCTCCCCGGCGACGGGCCGGTGGACGCCTGCGCCCTGACCGACGGCCGGCACCTGCTGGCCACCGTCCGCGCCGCCGGGGCGACCGGCACCTTCACCGACACCACGGCGGCGGCCGGCAGCACCTACCGGTACCTGGTCACCGCGACCGGCCGGCTGCACCACGAGAGCGCGCCGAGCGCGGCCCGGACGGTGCCCGGCGACGGCAGCGGCACGTTCCGCGTGATCGTGGACAACACCACCGCCGGTGGCTTCACGGCCAGCGCCAACTGGGGCACCTCGACCTTCCTGACCACCAGGTACGGCACCAACTACCGGTTCGCCAACCCGCAGTCGGTCAGCGACGTGGCCTGGTTCAGTGCCGCGATCCCGGCCGCCGGCACCTACCGGGTGGAGGTCTGGTACCCGGCCGACCCCGGCTACAACAGCGCCACCCCGCACCTGGTGGCGACCAGCACCGGGAACGTCACGGTCACCGTGGACCAGCGCAGTGGCGGCGGTCAGTGGCGGACGTTGGGCAGCTACCCGCTGGCCGCCGGCACCCGCCAGGTGGTCGGGGTGAGCCGGTGGACCGGCACCACCGGCTACGTCGTCGCCGACGCCGTCCGGATCACCCGCCTCTGACCCAGGACGACGCGGGGCAATCGACTCCTTGTCGCCGATACGGGGGTGTCCCGGCAGCAGGACACCCCCGTATCGGCGAAACGGAGTGGATCAACCGGTCAGGCGGGCCGCAACCAGAGCACGCCGAGCGGGGGGACCTGGAGCGGCGCGGACGCGGGCAGGCCGTGCCACGGGACGGACTCCGCCCGTACCGAGCCCAGGTTGCCCACGCCCGACCCGCCGTAGTGGTGCGCGTCGGTGTTGACGACCTCCGTCCAGGTGCCGCCGGCCGGCAGGCCGACCCGGTAGTCGTGCAGCGGCCGGGCGGAGAAGTTCGCCACGCAGACCAGCGTCGAGCCGTCCGGGGCGATCCGGATGAACGAGGCGGTGTTGTTGACCACGTCGTCCCCGGCGATCCACCGGAAACCGGCCGGGTCAGTGTCCTGCGCCCAGAGCGCCGGGGTGTCCCGGTAGACCGCGTTCAGGTCCTTGACCAGCCGCTGCACGCCGGCCCGCGCCGGGTCGTGGAGCAGGTACCAGTCGAGGCCGCGCTCCTCGCTCCACTCCCGCTCGTCACCCAGCTCGCAGCCCATGAAGAGCAGCTGCTTGCCGGGGTGCGCCCACATGTACGCCAGCAGCGCCCGCACGTTCGCCAGCTTCTGCCACAGGTCACCGGGCATCTTGCCGACCAGCGAACCCTTGCCGTGCACCACCTCGTCGTGGCTGATCGGCAGCACGTAGTTCTCGCTGAACGCGTACGCCAGCGAGAAGGTGAGCTGATGGTGGTGGTGCTGCCGGTAGATCGGGTCCTTCGAGGTGTAGAGCAGGGTGTCGTGCATCCAGCCCATGTTCCACTTGAACCCGAAGCCGAGCCCGCCCTCGCTGGTCGCCCGGGTCACACCCGGCCAGGCGGTGGACTCCTCGGCGATCATCACCGCCCCGGCGTGGTCCTTGTAGACGGTGGCGTTGACCTCCTGCATGAAGGCGAGCGCCTCCAGGTTCTCCCGGCCGCCGTGCCGGTTCGGCTCCCACTGCCCCTCGCCCCGCGAGTAGTCCAGGTAGAGCATGGACGCCACCGCGTCCACCCGCAGCCCGTCGACGTGGAACTCGTCGAGCCAGTAGAGCGCGTTGGCGACCAGGAAGTTGCGCACCTCGCGGCGGCCGAAGTCGAAGACGTACGTACCCCAGTCGGGGTGCTCGCCGCGCCGGGGGTCGGGGTGCTCGTAGAGCGGGGTGCCGTCGAACCGGGCCAGCGCCCAGTCGTCCTTGGGGAAGTGCGCGGGCACCCAGTCCAGGATCACCCCGATGCCGGCGGCGTGCAGGGTGTCGACCAGGTGGCGGAACGCGTCCGGGTCGCCGAACCGGGACGTCGGGGCGTAGTAGCCGGTGACCTGGTAGCCCCAGGAACCACCGAACGGGTGCTCCATCACCGGCATGAACTCGACGTGCGTGAAACCCAGGTCGGTGACGTACGCGGTGAGCTGCTCGGCCAGCTCCCGGTAGCCGAGACCGGGCCGCCACGAGCCGAGGTGCACCTCGTACACGCTCATCGGCTCCCGGTGCGGCTGCCGCCGCGCCCGCCGGGCCAGCCACTCCGCGTCGGACCACTGGTACGTCGAGCGGTGCACCACCGACGCGGTGGCCGGCGGCACCTCGGCGTACGCGGCCATCGGGTCGGCCTTGTCCCGCCAGTGGCCGTCCGCGCCGAGGATCCGGTACTTGTACCGCTGCCCGACCGTCGCCCCGGGCACCAGGATCTCCCACACCCCGCTGGAGCCGAGGCAGCGCATCGGCCACCCGTCGTCCGGGCCCCAGCCGGTGAACTCGCCGACCACCTGGACGCCGCGTGCGTTCGGTGCCCACACCGCGAAGGCCACCCCGGCTTCGACGACCCGTGCCCCGAGCGCCTCCCAGAGCCGCTCGTGCCGCCCCTCACCGATCAGGTGCAGGTCCAGTTCACCGAGGGTGGGCGGGTGCCGGTACGGGTCGTCGTGCGTGGTGCCGTCCGCCTCGACCCGGTAGTCGGTCACCGTGCCCGGCACGGTCACCTCGAACACGCCGGCGTCGTGCACCCGGCGCATCGGGTGTCGCCCACCGTCCGCCAGCAGGGTCACCTCCGCCGCGCCCCGGCGCAGTGTGCGGACCGTGGTGCGCCCGTCGGCGGGGTGTGCCCCCAGCACGGAGTGCGGGTCGTGCGCCGCACCGGCGATCAACTGCTCCATTCCACATCCTTCCCAGCGGGGGCGACCGGCGCGGTGCCGCCGGAGAGGTCGTCCGGCACCGCCTCGATGGTCAGCTCGTTCGGTGCGGCCGGGACGGCGGCCGGCGGTTCGGCGGAGGTGGGCCGCCGGATCGTGAACACGTGCGCGGGTTGCAGGTACGGGTCGAGTCGCACGGCGTTGCGCTGCCCCCACTCGTAGCTGGCTCCGGTCAGCTCGTCGTGCACGGTGAACCGCTCGTGCCAGTCGAAGCCGAGGGCGGGCAGGTCCAGGGTGGTGTTGCCCCACTGCACGCTCCGCGCGTCGAACGAGCAGACCACCAGCACGGTGTTCCCGGTGTCGGCGTCCTGCTTCGACCAGCACAGCAGCATCGGGTTGTCGATCTCGTGGAAGACCAGGTTGCGCAGCTGGTGCAGGGCGGGGTTGTCCCGGCGGACCCGGTTGAGGGTGGCGATGAACGGTGCCAGCGAACGGCCGTGCGCCTGCGCGCCGGCCCAGTCCCGGGGGCGCAGCTCGAACTTCTCGTTGTCGAGGTACTCCTCCGCGCCGGGGCGGGCCTCGTGTTCGAACAGCTCGTAGCCGGCGTACATGCCCCAGGAGGGGGAGAGCAGGCTGGCCAGCACCGCCCGGATCTTGAACATCGGCGGGCCGCCGTGCTGCAACGTCTCGTGCAGGATGTCCGGGGTGTTCGGCCAGAAGTTCGGCCGCATCCAGTCGACCGAGGCGACCAGCTCCTCGCAGTACTCCCGCATCTCCGCCGGGGTGGTCCGCCAGGTGAAGTACGTGTACGACTGGGTGAAACCGATCTTGCCGAGCCCGTGCATCATCGCCGGCCGGGTGAACGCCTCGGCGAGGAAGAGCACGTCCGGGTCGACCTGCTTGACCTCGCCGATCAGCCAGTACCAGAAGTCGACCGGCTTGGTGTGCGGGTTGTCGACCCGGAAGATCTTTACGCCCTCGCCGACCCAGTGCAGCACCACGCGGAGGATCTCGGCGCGGATCCCCTCCGGGTCGTTGTCGAAGTTCAGCGGGTAGATGTCCTGGTACTTCTTCGGCGGGTTCTCCGCGTACGCGATGGTGCCGTCGGCGCGGGTGGTGAACCACTCCGGGTGCGCGGTGACCCACGGGTGGTCCGGCGCGCACTGCAACGCCAGGTCCATCGCCACCTCCAAGCCGACGTCGGCGGCGGCGGCGATGAAGTCGCGGAAGTCCTCCGGCGTACCCAGGTCGGGGTGGAGGGCGTCGTGGCCGCCCTCGGCCGCGCCGATCGCCCACGGCGAGCCGACGTCGTCCGGCCCGGCGACCAGCGTGTTGTTGCGGCCCTTGCGGTTGACCCGGCCGATCGGGTGGATCGGCGGCAGGTAGAGCACGTCGAAGCCCATCGCGGCGACCCCGGGCAGCCGGTCCATCGCGGTGACGAAGGTGCCCGAGCGGGCCGGCGCGTCGGCGGTGGCCGGGATCGCCCCCTCCGAGCGGGGGAAGAACTCGTACCAGGCGGAGAAGAGGGCGCGGGGACGGTCCACCCAGAGCGGGTACGCGTCGGCGGAGGTGACCAGCTCGCGGACCGGATGCTCCCAGAGCAGCTCGGCCAGTTCCAGGGCCGGGGCCACCCGAGCGGGCACCGGCAGTTTCCGGTCGCGCAACGCCTTCGCCGCCGCCCGGACCCGCTTCCGCTCGGCCGTCGGCACCGACTTCGCGGCGGCGTCCAGCACCTTCGCCCCGTCGGCCAGGTCGTTGGCCAGTTCGGCCGCCCCCTGCCCGGCGGCGATCTTCTTCGTCACCGCGTTCTGCCAGGTCAGGTACGGGTCGGAGAACGCCTCGACGGTGAACGTCCACCGGCCGACCGCGTCCGGGCGGATCGCGGCGTGCCAACGGTCCTGCCCCGGCTCGCCGGGACGCATCCGCACCGCCGGCCGCTCCCGCCCGTCCGGGCTCTGCCAGCGCACCGTGCAGCCCAGCGCGTCGTGCCCCTCCCGGTACGCGCGGGCGGACACCGGCACCAGCTCGCCGACGACCGCCTTGGCCGGGTAGCGACCGCAGGCCACCGAGGGGGTGATGTCTTCGATCGGAAACCGTCCAGTCACCCCGTCAACCTACTGCCCGAGATCGCCTCGCGCTCGGCCGAGCGCGCCCCTGCCCCCGGCGACGCCGACGTCGTCCGGTTCACGTCCCGGTGGTAGTCACAGGTCGTCGGTAGTTGTCGATTCTGATCACGGTTGCCGCCTTCCCGGTACCTCCGGCACTCTCGGTGCCAGCAGAGCCTGGAACGCCACGCCATCGGGGAGGAACGACCAAGGTGCATGACCATCGATACGTCGGTGATCCGCGACCGGAGGTCGGCGCGGATCTCGACCTGGGTGCGGTACGGGCGTTCCTCGCGGTGGTCGACGACCGCTACTTCGGCGCGGCGGCCGACCGGTTGCGGATAAGCCAGCAGGCGGTGTCCAAGCGCGTCGCGACCCTGGAACGCGACCTCGGGGTACGCCTGTTCACCCGGACGCCGCAGGGCGCCGCCCTCACCGTGGACGGTCAGGCGTTCCTGCCGCACGCTCGCGACCTGATCCGGCTGGCCGAGCGGGCCGTCGGCTCGGTCCAGCCCCGCCGTCGCGCGTTGCGGGTGGACGTGCTCAACCGGCGGATCGGACCGGCCGCGCTGCTACGCGACTTCCACCGGGCGTACCCGGAGACCGACCTGGACGTGGTGACCCTGGTCGAGTCGGATGCCGCCGCCGCGATCGCCGCCGTCGAGGCCGGCACGATCGACGCGACGTTCCGGGCCGTCACCGTGCCGCCTGCCGCGTTGCCGCCGGACGTTCGCGCCGTACGGGTCCTGGACGACCCGCACCAGTTGCTGACCGGGCCGGCTCACCCGCTCGCCGCCGCCCCCCACGTCACCATGGCCGACCTGCCCGGCTTGCGGATCTGGATACCCGGGATCGTGCCCGGCACCGAATGGGCCGCCTACTACGACGCCCTGGCCGGCGAGTTCGGCCTCACCATCGAACGGATCGGCCCCAACTTCGGCACCGACCACCTGCTCGACGTGCTGGCCGACTCGTCGACGCTGACCTCGCTGGTCGGTGCGAAGACCCGCATGCTCTGGCCGCCCACCCACGACCTGCGCCGTATCCCGGTCCTCGACCCGACGCCGGTGTACCCGCACTTCCTGATCTGGCGCACCGACAACCCGCACCCGGGACTGGCCCTGCTGCGCCGCCACATCGCGTCCGCGTCACACGACCACAGCGCCGGCCGGACATGGGTCCCTGACGGGACGGCCGAGCCGGTCGCACCCTGAGCCGGAACGCGGATCCAGGGGTCGGGGTGGGCCCGCACCGACGCTCGCGCGGGCCCCTGTGGCTCAGGTGTCCCAGCTCCTGCGCGCGGCGGCCGCCGGGCCCGTGGCGAGCGTGTTCGGCGGGACGTCCCTGGTCACCACCGCCCCGGCGCCGACCACGGAGTTGCGGCCGATCGTGACGCCCGGCAGAACGGTCACGGCGGCACCGAGCCACACGTTGTCCTCCAGCACGATCGGCGCCGCGTTGATGTACTCGCGCCGCTCCGCTGGCGGGACCGGATGTCCGGAGGTGACGAGGCTCGTCTTCGGACCGATCATCACGCCGGCGCCGATCCGGATGCCACCCTGGTCCAGGAACGTGCAGCCCTGGTTCACGAAGGCGTCCTCGGCGAACTCGGTGCCGAGGCCGTAGTCGGTGAAGAACGGCGGGAAAATCCGTACGGAATCCGGGAGAGGCCCTGCGAAGATCTGCGCGAACAGCGCGGCGCGTCCCTCCGCGTCGTCGAACGGCAGCACATTCAACCGTGACGTCAGGTCCGTGACCTGGTGGATCCGCTCGGCGACGCGGGCGAACTCCGGCGTCCGGACGTACCTGCGCTGGGTCGTTGCAGCAATCATGTAGTGATCTGAGCAGACGCCCCGAGCAGGTGGCAAACAACCGAAAGCTGCTTTCCCACAACCGCCGGTTGTGGGAATTCGTCACTCCTGGCAGTGGTACTACCCGAGGCCGTCATCGCGTGCGTCACGCAACCGGAGAATGTATGCCGCAGTGAGCGCGACAGCGCGATCTTCGTCATTCGACAGGTCTGTGAGGGCATCGGACGCCGTGCTTCCCGGGATGTCCGCGAGCGCCTGGGCCAGCCGTCGACGTGCCGACGGGTCGACCGTGTCGTGGGTGAGACGGTCGACGAGCCCGGTGGCGATCCGATCCGCCGACGCCGGGTCGCCGGCCAGCGCGCTCAGCCTGTCGGCCGCCTCGACGTCGTTCGCCTCCTCGACGACCATGTCGACGAGCGTCGGTACGGCGTCGGCGACTCCCCGTGCCCCGAGTGCCAGCGCCGCCTGCCGCCGGACCACGACGTCGGAGTTGGCGAGGGCGTCCTGCAACAGTGCGGTCGCGTTCCCGCCCGGGATCTCGGCGATCGACTCGACGGCGCGTTTCCGCACCTCCGCCACGGGGGAGTCGAGGCCCTCCGCCAGCAGTGCCAGTCCGCCGTCGCCCGCTTGCGCCAGCGCCCACCGAAGGGCGCCGGCCACGTTCGGGTCCGTCTCGTGCAGCGCTGCCTCGACCAGCGCCTCCACCGGCACCGGCACCTCGTCGACCGAGGACAGAGCCGCGCGCTGCCGCCTGCCGGCGCTCTCCGAGCCCAGTGCCTGGAGAAGGGCGACGATCTGGAGGACGTCCTCCCAGTCGGCGGGGTCCGCGGCATCGATCCGACGGAGCCGGGTGAGCAGCTCCGTCTCGGCGGCGATGCGTTCGCGCGTCCGGCGGACGAGGTCGTCGACGAGTGCCGAGGGTGTGACGTCGGGATCGTCGAGCGCCCGCCCGACGTCACGCAGGGACAGCCCCAGGGACCGCAGGATCTCGATGTGGAAGATCCTCCGGATGTCCTCGCGGGAGTACTCCCGGTAGCCGGCGACGGTGCGACCCGTCGGCCGCAGCAGGCCGAGCTGGTCGTAGTGCCGGAGCATGCGGGCGCTGACCCCGGACCGTCGTGCCACGTCGCCGATCAACATCGCCTCTCCTCACCCCTCCGGGCCGGTGCCGCCGAGCGCCACGACGCGCTTCGCCTCCTCGATGGCGAACGCGAAACCGGCGTCCGGGTCGCGCAACAACCGTTCCGTGGCGATCGCGTGCGCGCGGACGCCAGGGTCGCGGCCCGCCGTCGCCGCGTCCAGGGCCGGCATGATCACCTCACCGAGCGCGACCAGCGCCCGGCTCAGACTCAGCTGCGTCTCCCGCCCGCCGCGTCCGAGCTGTGTGGACAACACCGCGGCCAGCCCCGGCTCCTCACCGGCGGGCACGAGCACGACCGCCGCCCGCCAGGCGCTCCGCGCCACCTCGTCGTCGGCGTCGGTCAGCAGCGCCCGGGTCAGCGCCGGCCACGCCTGCCGGTCCCCGATCTTGGACAGCGTGTGCAACGCCTGGCTGCGTGCCTGCGCACCTCCCGAGCGGAGTTCGTCGAGGAGCCTCGGGACCGTCATCGCGGACGGGTGGCGGGTGAGTGCCCAGGTGAGCATGTCGCGCACGAAGAACTCGGGCTCGACGGCGCACCGCTCGACGAGCTTGTCGACGTGACCCGGGTCAGGGGTCGTGCCGACCGCCAACGCGGCCCGCAGCCGCACCGACGCGTCGCTGCTCTCCAGCCCGCGCAGGGCCGGCATCGGACCGTTCTCCTGGTTCGGCATGGTCGATCACCTCCCTGACGCAGTGAAGACCTTCTCACTGTGTCAAGGTCAAGCGGGGCGCACGGTGGGACGGCCGGGCAAGGGCCCCGACGCGTCGGGGCGGGACTGATCGGGGAGGGGTGCGATGAGCACCAGCGTCGAGGAACTTGGCCGCTGGTTCGACGAGGGTGTCGGACGGGGCGCCACGCACATGGTGGTCGTCTGCGACCAGTACGACCACACCGACTTTCCGGTCTACGTCCAGCCGGGGCAGGACGCGACCGAGGTCTTCGAGCAGGAGTGCGCGCGGTCGTTGCAGCAGGTGATGGAGGTGTACTGCCTCTCGATGGACCGGGCTGCCCAGCTGGCCGAGCGGCGCGCGTTCCACCTCGATCCGCCGCCGTCGCCGCCGGCTGCGGGCCAGGACTGCCGAGCCCGGCACTAGGGTGCTCTCATCGCTCGCGCAGCCGGGCGGAACGACGACAGGAGACCCGGCATGGGCAAGTTGATCTACTCGATGAACACGTCACTCGACGGCTACGTCAGTGACCCGGACGGCAATTTCGGCTGGGGTTTTCCCGACCAGGAGTCGCACGAGTTCATCGGCGAGTTGTCGCGCTCATTCGGGACGTACCTCTACGGCCGCCGCATGTACGAGACGATGGTCTACTGGGAAACCGCGCACACCCTGCCCGATGCGCCCCCGTTCGTCGTGGAGTACGCGCGGGTCTGGCAGGCCACCGACAAGATCGTCTACTCCACGACGCTGAACGAGGCCACCAGCGCGCGGACGCGGATCGAGCGGACGTTCGACCCGGACGCGGTGCGCGCGCTGAAGGCGGAATCGGATCTCGACCTCACCGTCGACGGGCCCAACCTCGCGGCGCAGGCGATTCGCGCCGGACTGGTCGACGAGTTCCAGGTTTTCGTCGGGCCGATCGTCGTCGGTGGCGGCAATCCGTTCTTCCCTCCGGTGCGCGTCGACCTCGAACTGCTGGACAAGCGTCGTTTCGGCAACGGCGTCGTCTACCTGCGGTACCGCGTCCGACACGACGCGTAGGAGCGTGTTCGGGATCAGTGCTGATCCCGAACACGGTTGCTAGCCGGGCGGGTCCGATGCCACGTACGAGCCTTTGCCCTGGTGCACCTCGATCCAGCCCCGTTCGTCGAGGACCCAGAGAGCTCGTTTGATCGGGTTGTCGGAGGAGCTGTACTGGCGGGCGAGTTCGGCGATCGTCGGCAGTTTGTCGCCGGGTTTGAGCGTGCCGTTGCGGATCGACGCGGTGACGTCATCAACCACCTGCTCGTACACGGGTTTGCGGGGCATGGGGGACCACCTCTCGTCAGCCTGTCCAGACTCTCACCAAGCGCGACACGGTGTGGACCCTGTGTTGACTCTGGCTACTGAGGGTCCTAAGTTGCTAAGCGGTAGAGGTCCTCTCGTCAGCAGCGGAGTGCCTCGGATCCGGGCGGGGTGGTTCCTCCCCGTGCCACCCCGCCCCTCCCACCGACAACCCCGAGGAGGCACGGATGCGTGAGCGTCCGCATGACGGGCCGTTGCCGGCGGCCCGCCCGGTGCCGGGTGCCCGGCCGCCGCACCCCGATGGTGATCAGGTGCCAGGTCCGGCCCGCCCGGATCGCGCGCCGCTCACCCGCCGGCAGTACGCCTACGGCCTGACGGTCGCGGTGCTCGTACTGATCCTGCTCCTGGTCGGGATCCTCGGATGAGCGGGACGGGCCGGCGGTGAACGAGCTGCCGGTGGGTCGCCGGGTGGCCCAGTGGCGGGCCCGGCGGAACATGACCCAGCAGCAGTTCGCCGACCGCCTCGGCCGGTCGAAGAGCTGGGTGGACAAGGTCGAGCGCGGGGTGCGCCGGCTGGAACGGGTGTCCAGTCTCCGGGAGGTCGCCGACGCGCTCCGGATCGACCTGGAAGTGCTGCTGGCCGACCAACCCGGCCGGCCGGACCAGGCCGCCGCCGGTGTGGAGGGGGTCGGTACCGCCCTGTCGCGGTACCACGTCGAGGCCCCGACCGGACCGCTCGACGTGGTGGAGTTGCGGACCCGGCTGGACCACGCGGAGCAGAGCTACCGGCACGCCCGCTACCCGCAACTGCTCGCCCTGCTGCCCGGCCTGCTCGACGCCGCCCGCACCGCGCGGGCTGTCCGCCCCGCACGGGCGACCGCCACCCTGCTGGTCTCCGCGTACGGGCTCACTGCCCTGGCGCTGGTCAAGGCCGACCAGGGGGAGCTGGCCTGGCTGGCCGCCGACCGGCAGATGGCGCTCGCCCAGGCCACCGGCGACCTGCGGGTCGCCGCCGCTGCCACGGTGTCACTCGCGCAGGTTCTGCGGCACGGGGGCCGGCGACGCTCGGCGATGGAGGCCGCCGTCGTCGCCGTACACCGGCTGAGGTCGGTGTCCTCCGGTGCCCCGGCCGATCCGTCCCTGCTCGGGCCGCTGTTGCTCCAGGCCGCGTTCGCGGCTGCCGACCGAGGGTTGGACCGGGACGCGCGGCAGTTGCTCGACCAGGCGGCGGAGGTGGCGAGGGACGTCGGGGCCGGTGACGGCGGGTTCGGCCGGGCGGCGGTCGAGGCCGCGCGGGTGGTGGCCGAGGCTGCCCTCGGGGACGTCGCGGCGGCGACGGTACGACACGAGCGGCTGATTGCCGGCGGCGAGTGGCGGTGGCTGCCGACCGAGCACCGGGCCGCCTACCTGCTCGACGCTGCCCGCGCGTACGTGCTGGCCGGCGACCTGCGACGGGCGGGCCGGGCGCTGCTGGAGGCGGAACGCACCGCCCGGGGTGAGGTGCACGACCGCCCGGCGGTTCGGGACCTGGTCGCCGTGGTGGCGCGGTCCGCTGCCGCCCCGCCCGACCTGGCCCGCCTCGCCGCCGCCCTCCGCGTCACGTGAGTCATCCGCATGGCGGAGCCACGCGGTCGGCGCAATGTGCACGACGGTGAGGAGGTGGACGTGACCGAAGAAGCAGACGAACCGCGTGCCGACGGTGCCGACACCCCTGGGCGACGCCTGGTCCGGCACATGCGCGGACGGGGCAGCGCCCACGAGACCGAGGGCATGACGACGGACGAGCTGATGGACATGCTCCGCCCTCGTGACCCTGACGCTGACCGTCCCCAGGAATGACCGACGGTCAGGCGGTTGCGCCGACCGAGCGGTACACCTCCACGGTGCGTTCGGCGATGGCGTCCCAGGAGAAGTGCTCGACCGCGCGGCGGCGGCCGGCGCGGCCGAACTTCTCCACCCGTCCCGGGTCGGCGAGCAGCGCGTTGACCGCCCCGGCCAGGTCGGCGACGAACCGCTCCGGGTCCAGCGGGGTGCCGCTGCCGTCGGTCGCCTGCTCGATCGGCACGAGCAGCCCGGTCTCGCCGTCGGCGACCACCTCGGGGATGCCGCCGGTGGCGGTCGCCACCACCGCCGTCTCGCAGGCCATCGCCTCCAGGTTGACGATGCCCATCGGCTCGTAGACCGACGGGCAGACGAAGACGGTGGCGTGCGTGAGCACCTGGATCACCTCGTGCTTCGGCAGCATCTCGGCCACCCAGACCACCCCGGACCGGGTGGCCCGCAGCTCGTCCACCAGCCCCTCCACCTCGGCGGCGATCTCCGGCGTGTCCGGTGCGCCGGCCAGCAGCACCAGCTGCGCGTCCGCCGGCAGCGACCGGGCCGCCCGGAGCAGGTAGGGCAGGCCCTTCTGCCGGGTGATCCGCCCGACGTAGACCACGCTGGGTCGGGACGGGTCGACGCCGAGCCGGGCCAGCACGTCGGTGCCGTGGTCCGGGGCGTACTGGGCGGTGTCGATGCCGTTGTGCACCACCCGGACCTTCGCCGGGTCGACCGCCGGGTACGCGGTCAGCACGTCCCGCATCATGCCGGCGCTCACCGCGATCACCGCGTCGGCGGCCTCGATTGCCGTCCGCTCGCACCAGGAGGAGAGCGCGTACCCGCCGCCGAGCTGTTCGGCCTTCCACGGCCGCAGCGGCTCCAGGCTGTGCACGGTCACCACGTGCGGCACGCCGTGCAGCAGCTTCGCGGTGTGCCCGGCGAGGTTGGCGTACCAGGTGTGGCTGTGCACCACGTCGGTGCCGGCACAACCGGCGGCCATCGCCAGGTCGACGCCCATGGTCCGCAGCGCCGCGTTTGCCCCGGCCAGTTCGGCCGGCTCGGGGTACGCCGTCACGCCCGGCTCGGTGCGCGCAGCGCCGAAGCAGTGCACCCGGACGTCGGTGAGTCTGCGCAGCTCACGGGCCAGGTACTCGACGTGCACCCCGGCCCCGCCGTACACCTCCGGCGGGTACTCCCGGGTGAGCAGGTCGACGCGGAGCGGCGCGGAGCCGTCGGTGCGCGGCGGCGCGGAGTGGGTCATGTTCCGCAATGTAGTGCACCCGCCGCCGGCCCACCCGATACGCGGGCCATCCACGTGTACCGCCGTCCCGCCGAGTGAGGCGGCCGACGATGTGTCTGTACGAGTGGTGAAGTTCTACGCGGGTGGTTAGCGTCAGTCCATGGCTGAGAAGGTGCTCGCTGATGGCTGAGAAGGTGCTCGCGATCGTCCTGGCCGGCGGGGAGGGCAAGCGCCTGATGCCGCTCACCGCCGACCGGGCCAAGCCCGCCGTGCCGTTCGGCGGGATGTACCGGATGGTGGACTTCGTCCTGTCCAACCTGGCGAACGCCGGGTATTTGAAGATCGTCGTGCTGACCCAGTACAAGTCCCACTCGCTGGACCGGCACATCACCAAGACCTGGCGGATGTCGACCCTGCTCGGCAACTACGTCACCCCGGTCCCGGCCCAGCAGCGGCGCGGCCCGTGGTGGTTCGCCGGCTCGGCCGACGCGATCTACCAGAGCTTCAACCTGATCCACGACGAGCAGCCGGACCACGTGATCGTCTTCGGCGCGGACCACATCTACCGGATGGACCCCCGGCAGATGGTGGAGGACCACATCGCCTCCGGGGCCGGGGTGACCGTCGCCGGGATCCGGCAGCCGCTGTCGATGGCCGACCAGTTCGGCGTGATCGAGGTGGGCGAGGACGGCCGGCGGATCCGGGCCTTCCGGGAGAAGCCCACCGACGCGGTCGGGCTGCCGGACGCCCCGGACGAGGTCTACGCCTCGATGGGCAACTACGTCTTCACCACCAAGGCGCTCTGCGAGGCCGTCGAGCGCGATGCGGAGGACAAGACCAGCAAGCACGACATGGGCGGCAGCATCATCCCGATGATGGTGGAGCGGGGCGAGGCGAACGTCTACGACTTCCGCGACAACGAGGTGCCCGGCAGCACCGACCGGGACCGCGGCTACTGGCGGGACGTGGGGACGCTCGACTCGTTCTACGACGCGCACATGGACCTGATAAACGTCCACCCGGTCTTCAACCTCTACAACTTCGACTGGCCGATCTACACCGGGCAGCTGACCTACCCACCGGCGAAGTTCGTGCACCAGTGGGGCGAGCGGGTCGGCCGGGCGGTCGCCTCGATGGTCTCGCCGGGTGCGGTGATCTCCGGGTCGCTGGTGGAGAACTCGATCGTCTCCCCGAAGGTGAAGGTCCACTCCTGGGCGCACGTGGACGGCGCGGTGCTGATGGAGGGGGTCGAGATCGGCCGGCACGCGGTCGTCCGCCGGGCCATCCTGGACAAGAACGTGTACGTCCCCGAGGGCGCCGAGATCGGCGTCGACCTCGAGAAGGACCGGCAGCGCTACACCGTCTCGGACAACGGCATCGTGGTGATCGGCAAGGGTCAACGCGTCGAGGTCTGAAGCTGTCGTCCCCGTCCGCCGGGCCCACCCGGGCCGGCGGTCCGCCCGTGTAGGAGGTTGCAGAAGTGGTCCACGCCCGTGCCGGAAAGCCCGCCGAGCCCGCCGACCTGGTCGACGTGCCCCGGCTGGTCACCGCCTACTACGCCGAGCACCCCGATCCGGCCGATCCGGCGCAGCAGGTTTCCTTCGGCACCTCCGGGCACCGTGGGTCGAGCCTGCGCAACGCCTTCAACGAGGACCACATCCTCGCCGTCACCCAGGCGCTCTGCGACTACCGGCGGGCCAACGGCGTCGACGGGCCGCTCTTCCTCGCCCGGGACACCCACGCGCTGTCCGCCCCGGCGACGGTGAGCGCGCTGGAGGTGCTCGCCGCCAACGAGGTGACGGTGCTGGTCGACAGCCGGGACGGCTACACCCCCACCCCGGCGCTGTCGCACGCGGTGCTCACCCACAACCGGGGCCGTACCGCCGGGCTCGCCGACGGCATCGTGATCACGCCTTCGCACAACCCGCCGGACGACGGCGGGTTCAAGTACAACCCCACCAACGGCGGCCCGGCCGACACCGACGTGACCCGGTGGATCCAGGACCGGGCGAACGCGATCCTCACGGCCGGCCTGACCGGGGTGAAGCGGATCCCGTACGCGCGGGCCCGCGCCGCCGACACCACCGGGGAGTACGACTTCCTCGCCGGCTACGTCGACGACCTGCCGGCCGTGCTGGACATCGCCGCGATCCGCGACGCCGGAGTGCGCATCGGCGCGGACCCGCTGGGCGGGGCGAGCGTGGCGTACTGGGGCGAGATCGCCGAGCGGCACAAGCTGGACCTGACCGTGGTGAACCCGACCGTCGACCCGACCTGGCGGTTCATGACCCTGGACGGCGACGGCAAGATCCGGATGGACTGCTCGTCGCCGAACGCGATGGCCTCGCTGATCGCCGCCCGCGCCGACTACCAGGTCTCCACCGGCAACGACGCGGACGCCGACCGGCACGGCATCGTCACCCCGGACGGCGGGCTGCTCAACCCCAACCACTACCTCGCGGTGGCGATCGGTCACCTGTTCCGGACCCGTACCGGCTGGGGGCCGGACGCGGCGATCGGCAAGACCCTGGTCTCCTCGTCCATGATCGACCGGGTCGCGGCCGACCTGGGACGGCCGCTGCTGGAGGTTCCGGTCGGCTTCAAGTGGTTCGTGCCGGGGCTGCTCGACGGCACGGTCGGTTTCGGCGGCGAGGAGAGCGCGGGGGCGTCGTTCCTGCGCCGGGACGGCAGCGTCTGGACCACCGACAAGGACGGCCTCCTGCTCTGCCTGCTCGCCGCCGAGATCATCGCGACCACCGGCCGGACGCCCAGCCAGCACTACGCCGACCTGACCGAGCGGTTCGGCGCGCCCGCGTACGCCCGGATCGACGCTCCGGCCAGCCGCGAGGAGAAGGCGGTGCTCGGCAAGCTCTCCCCGGAGCAGGTCACCGCCACCGAGCTGGCCGGTGAGCCGATCACCGCCACGCTCACCGCCGCGCCGGGCAACGGCGCGTCGATCGGCGGCCTGAAGGTGACCACCGCCTCGGGCTGGTTCGCCGCCCGCCCCTCCGGCACGGAGGACGTCTACAAGATCTACGCCGAGTCGTTCCAGGGACCGGAGCACCTCACCCGGATCCAGGAGGAGGCGCGGGAACTGGTCTCGACGGTGCTCGGGCAGAGCTGACGCCCGGGGCCGGGGCGTGACGGTCCCCGCGTGCCGGTGGGACCGTCACGGCCCCGCTTCGCCGCCCGGACCGTCGTCCCGGTCCCCGGGTGCCGGTGGGAGCGTCACCGCACCGCCGTCCCGTCGTTGGCCCCTCCGTGGCGTCGACGAGGGGAGCACGACCGTGACCAGGGTGATGACCGTGGTCGGCACCCGGCCGGAGATCATCCGGCTGGCCCGGGTGATGGACCGGCTGGACCGGACCGTGGATCACGTCCTGGTGCACACCGGGCAGAACTGGGACCACTCGCTCTCCGAGGTGTTCTTCAGCGAGCTGCGGCTGCGCCGGCCGGACCGGTTCCTCGACGTGGACACGTCGTCCCTGGGGCGCACCCTCGGCGGCGTGCTGGTCGGCATGGAACAGGCGATCGCCGAGGTGCGCCCGGACGCCCTGCTGGTGCTGGGCGACACGAACAGCTGCATCGCCGCGCTGATGGCCCGCCGGATGCGGGTGCCGGTCTACCACATGGAGGCCGGCAACCGCTGCTACGACCTGAACGTGCCGGAGGAGACCAACCGCCGTCTCGTCGACCACGTGGCCGACTTCAACCTGGTCTACACCGAGCACGCCCGACGTAACCTGCTCGCCGAGGGGCTGCACCCGCGCCGGATCCTGCACACCGGCTCCCCGATGCGGGAGGTACTGGAGCACCACCGCCCGGACATCGACGACTCGGCCATTCTCGACCAGCTCGGCCTGACGCCGCGCGGGTACTTCCTGGTCAGCGCGCACCGGGAGGAGAACGTCGACGCCCCGGCCCGGCTCGGCCGACTGCTGGACTGCCTGCGCGTGGTCCGGGAGGAGTGGGGCCTGCCGGTGCTGGTCTCCACCCATCCCCGCACCCGTAAGCGGCTGGAGGCACTGGCCCCGGACGACAGCACCCTGGACGGCATCACGTTCCACGAGCCGTTCGGCCTCTTCGACTACGTACGGCTCCAGCTCGGGGCGAACTGCACCCTGTCGGACAGCGGGACGATCAGCGAGGAGGCGGCGATCCTCGGGTTCCCGGCGGTGACCCTGCGCGAGTCCATCGAGCGTCCCGAGGCGCTGGATGCCGGAGGGATCATCATGACCGGGCTGGACCCGGCGGGCGTGGTCGAGGCGGTCCGGGTGACCGTCGACCAGGTCGGGGCCGACGGGGTGCCCTGTCCGGCCGACTACCGGGTGCCGGACACCTCCCGTCGGGTGGTCGACTTCATCCTCTCCACGGTCCGCCGGCACCACGCCTGGGCCGGCGTCCGCCGCTGACCCCCGCCCGGACCGCCGGGGCGGGTCAGCGGCGGGGGCGGCCGAGTAGGTGGGTCAGTGACCGGGCGACCAGGTCGTCGCGGGCCGCCGGGGCCAGTCCCTCCAGCCCGAATCCGAGGTAGACGCTGTCGGCGGTGACCACCGCCGCGCCCTCCTCGAAGGCCCGCTGGCTGCGCGACCAGTCGTTCGAGCCGGGCAGGGAGCCGGGCGGCGGCCCGGCCACCGTCCAGCCGCCCAGGTCGGCCGTCTCGAACGAGGTCTCCGCGACGGTGGCCCCGTCGACGATCACCCGGGCGTCGTCCAGGAAGACGCCGAGCCCCTGGGTGCCCCAGTCCGAGACGTACGAGATCGCCACCTCGACCCGCTTGCCGGCGTACGCCGACAGGTCGACCGAGAACTCCTTCCAGCCGTTGGACGCGCCGGTGGCGGCGTGCCACTGCCCGGTGCTGCCGGTCGGCGAGCAGTCCGCGCCCTGGTAGTGCAGGAGGAACGGGTGCAGCTCGGTCGCCAGGCCGCTTTCGCAGCTGTCCCCGGTGTCGGTGCTGGTCTTGCCGTTGCGGTCCGGCAGGGTGGTCCAGTTGTCGGTGCCCACCTCGTGCGCCTCGACGATCATGAAGTCCCAGCTCGGCTCGATGTCGTACGAGGCGAAGAAGCGCAGCTCACCGCTGGTGGCGGAGGTCAGGTCGACGGTCCGGGTGAGCCGCTTGTACGCCTCGTCGGCCCGCCCGCTGTAGAGGTACCACCCGCCGGTGCGCGGGTCGAACGGTGCGCCGCCGGGACGCACCCAGTCCACCACCGCCGTGGCGGAGAACTGCGGGAACTGGTCCGGCGGCAGGAAGCTCGACGTGCTGAGCAGGGACGCCGTGTGGTCCTGGTTGCCGGCCGAGCCGGGGGCGTTCAGGGTGCCCTGGAAGCCGGCGAACGGTCCCTCGGATCCCCGTACCGGGTACGGGCTGCCGTCCGCGCTGCCGCCGTCGCTGACGTAGTTGAACGCGCCCAGCCAGTACTGCTGGAAGTCGTTGGACAGCGGCAGGCAGGTGGTGTCGTCCGGGTCGGTGCACTCGGCCGGCGCGGTCGGCTGGTAGACGTACCCCCCGTCGGAAGCCTGCGCGTACAGCGCGTACTTACCGCTGACCAGCACCTTGCCGCCCTCGTTGAGGTAGTCCCGGACGGCCAGCTCGGTTTCGGCAGCCGCGCGGGCCGCCGTGCCCGGCACCTGGCCGGGGGAGCGGGGGATGACGTCGTCGCCGGTCTCCCAGACCACCGCCCGGTAGTGCGACAGCACGCCCAGGTGGTGCGGGGCCGTGCGGCCCATCCGGTCGACGTCGTACACGTCGCTGGTGCGTCCGGCGGCGGTCAGCGCGGCGGCCACCTCGTCGGCGTACCTGGCGCCGGTCCCGTCCTGCTCCGGGCTGAGGCCGGTGACGTCCTCGGCGGCGAGGACCAGCACCTGTCCACCGATGTCGGTGTGCACCCGGTAGGTGAAGTGTTCGCTGGCGACCACGCCCCGGCCGCGCTTGGCGCCGGTGAACCAGACCTCCACCCGGTCGCCGGGCCTGGCTCCGGTGACCGTGCCGCGCAGCTCGGCGTAGTAGTCGTCGTGGGTGTCGCCGTACCGTTCGCCGCCGCGCCACTCGCGCACGCCGACCGTCTTCGGCCGGCCGCCGTTGACGGTGTAGTGCATCCGCACGGTGGTCAGCGCCCGCCGGGTGATCGCGGCGACCTGCTGGGTGCGGCCGTACGAGGTGTCGAAGGCGTCGACCACGAAGTCCGGGGTGCTCCGGCCGACCACCGAGACCGGGTCGTCCGGGTCGTGGGTGGACCGTGCCACCGCGAGCGCGAACGGAAGGTTCTTCGCCACCTCGGCGGCGATCAGCTTCTCGTCGTCGGGGAAGACGAAGCTGCTGACGCAGTCCTCGGGACGCCACTGGTCGTCGGGGTCGGACGCCGCCGCCACCTGGCAGGTGGACATCTCCGGGGTGAAGCCGAGCGCCCCGTAGTGGACGGTGGCGTGGCTGTCGGTGTCGCCGTTGGTGCTGTACAGCTCGGCGGAGAGATCCGGATCGTAGCCGGGGACGGCCGAGTGGTGGTCGTCGCCGACCATCGCCTGGTAGATCACGTCGTCCGGGGTGGGGGTGGCGACCTGCCAACCGACGCCGTAGAGCAGCAGGTTCGCCGCCGAGTGGTAGTTGACGAAGAACTCGAAGCCGACCCGCCGGAAGAGCCGGTCCAGGGCCTGGGTCTCCGGCTCGGAACCGGGGCCGGGGCCACGGTAGGTGTCGCTGGCCGGGTCGGGCGAGGAGCCCTCGTTGTCGTAGCCCCACTTGTAGGCGAAGTTGCGGTTCAGGTCGACACCGTCGGCAGAGGTGATCTTCCCGTCGTTGTCGTTGTCCCGCAGGTTCTTGCGCCACAACCGGTTGCCGGGGGTGAAGGTGTGGTCGTACCCGTCGGGGTTGACCACCGGCAGGAACCACAGCTCGGTGCTGTCCACCAACCGGGTGATCTCCCGGTCGCGGCCGTAGTTGTCCAGTACGTGGTGCATCAGCCGCCGGGTCATCTCCGGGGTGATCCACTCCCGGGCGTGCTGGGTACTGGCGTAGAGCACCGCCGGCCGCCGGCCGTCCGGCACGGTCCGGGCGTTCTTGGTGACCTTGACGGCGAGGATCGGCTTGCCCTGGTGGGTGCGGCCGATGCTCTCCACCTTGGTCAGCTTCGGGTACCGGGCGGCGGTG
Source organism: Micromonospora sp. NPDC023956 (assembly GCF_040639195.1). Taxonomy (NCBI): domain Bacteria; kingdom Bacillati; phylum Actinomycetota; class Actinomycetes; order Micromonosporales; family Micromonosporaceae; genus Micromonospora; species Micromonospora sp. NPDC023956. The sequence continues at coordinate 39,886 of NZ_JBEZZN010000005.1, read as the reverse complement.
GCGGTGATCTCGTCCCGGATGCCACCCGGCGCGGAGTACGGGCGGAACGCCGTCCAGCCGTCGGCCGCCTGCTCGCGCAACGCCTGGGAGGCGTCCCGGCCGGCGACCCGCTTCACCCGCAGCGGGACGCCCCGGGCGGTCAGCCGGTCGGCCTGCCGCCGGGTCAGCACCGTCTCGACCGCGGTGGCGCCGCCGGGCCCGGTGCCCCGGTGGTCGTGGCCGAGGTCGACGCCGGCCGCCCGTAGCTGTTCGAGCTGCTCCGGGCCGACCGTGCCGACGTACACCTCCAGGCCGTCGTTGCGACCGGCTGCCTCGGACGGGGGCCGCGCGCTCGCCGGAGCGGTCAGCGCCAGCGCGCCGACCAGCGTGAACACGCCGACGACCGCCAACCGTGTGCGCCTCATCGGGCTCCCTTCGGTGGGGACGGACCTCTAGCGGCGAGCCTTCCGGACGCACTTTATGTATGTCAATGAGTCGATCGGATCGTCACTCCCTCCCTGGCCGGTTCGTTGGCGAAGGCGGATATATGTGTTCTTTCCCGGCTTTTGTCCTGTTGTCGTCGAGTAGGGTGCGGTCCTGCCCGAGCCGGGCAGCTGCTGTCCACCGACCCGCCGGCAAGGAGTGGACCACGACATGCGCACGCGTGAGACGTACGGCCCGCCACCCCGCACGGGGCCGGAGAGCGGCGGCCCCCCGGGACCGGCCCGCCACCGGCCGCCACCGGGCCGCCGCTGGTTGACCCTGCTCGTGCTGGCCGGCTACGTCGCCCTGTTGCACCACGTGTACCAGCACGACGTCGCGCCGCTGTTCGAGTACCTGAACCTGGTGTACCGCACGCCCGACCCGTGGAACTACGCCCTGGTGCTCGGCATGGTCACGCTGGTCGCCCTGGCGATGCCGCAGCGGATCGGCCGGCCGTCGGACTTCGTCCTCTGGATCCTGTTCGTGATGGTGGTGACGCCCAGCATCGTGGTTCCGCAGTACGCCGACATCCTGTCGACCGGCGCGTCGGTGGAACTCGCGGCGGTGGTGGCGGCGGTCTTCCTGTTGGTGATCTTCGGCGCGCGGATCGGCCCGTCCTGGACCCTGCGGGTCAGGGGAATCCACGTGCTCGACGTCTGGGCGATCGTGGTGGTCCTCTCCCTCATCACCTACGCCTACATGGCGGTGACGGCGGGGCTGAGCTTCCGGCTGGTGGGTCTCGGTGACGTGTGGGAGATCCGGTCGGCGTACCGGGACCAGGTCGTCGCCAGCGGTCCCGTGCTCGGCTATCTGGTCCGACTTCAGGGCCACGTGCTCAACCCGCTGCTCCTCGCCCGGGGCCTCTACGCGCGGCGGTGGACGATGGCGCTGCTGGGCGCGGTCGGCCAGATACCGATCTTCGCCGCCACCGGGTTCAAGCTGACCCTGCTCTCGATCCCGGCGATCGTCCTCCTCGTACTCCTCTTCCGCTGGCAGAACCGGCCCCGGGGCTGGACGATCCTGGCCGGCATCGTCGGGGTCGTCGTGGCCGCGCTGGTGGCCGACGCGCTGCTGGACTCCCTGCTCTACACCCAGGTCTTCGTCAACCGCATGTTCCTCGCGCCGGGTGTGGCCACCGCCGCGCACGTCATGGTCTTCGCGGACATTCCCAAGGCGCGGTGGGGGCACAGCTTCCTCCGGCCGTTCGTCGACTATCCGTACGACCAGGTGCCCGACCACCTGGTCGGCGCGGTGATGTTCGGGCGGCCCCAGACCTCGGCGAACGCCAGTCTCTTCGGCGACGGCTACAGCAACCTGGGGTACGGGGGCGTGCTCGTCGAGGCGGTCGTCCTCGTCCTGCTGCTGTGGGCGGTCGACGGCGCGGCCCGGCACCTGCCCCTGAAGGTGAGTGGCGCGATCCTGCTGGTGCCCAGCATCGCGTTGGCCAACGTCAGCGTCTTCACCAGCATCCTGTCGAACGGCTTCCTCTACGCGATCGTGCTGATGGCCTGTCTGCCGGCCGCTGGTTGGGAGCGTGGCGGACCCGCCCGTCCACGGCACCGCCCGCCGGCCGGGGTATCCGGTTGACCTCGGGCGTTCCGTACCTGGTTGGGGTGGTTTGTCGTTGTGGGGGAGTGCGTGCCGGACAGGAGGGTGGCCCGATGGGCTTGGGGCGAGGTGGTCCGCTGCTGCTCGGGACCGACCCCACCGGGGATCGGCCGAGGGCGGCGCGATCGGACGCAGGTGCGGTCCTGGCCACGTCCGGGGCCCGGGTCGGGGTGCGCGACGTCGCGATGGTGCTGCCACTCGTCGCCCTTCCCGCGGCCACCGCACTGGACGCCTCACGCGTGGTGACCGACCTGGTGTCGCCCCTGTCCGGCGGGACCGGCCCACTGCGGCACCTGCTCCTCCTCCTCGTCCTCGCCGCCGTCGCGGTACTGATCGTGGTGACCTGGGCCGCCCGGCGTTTCCGGGCACCGGCGGGAGCCCTGCCGTTCCTCGGCCTGTTCCTGTCCTTCCTGCCCGGCTTCGCGTTGACGTCCATGGGTGGGTACCAGTCCGGCAAGGCGTTGCAGATGCTGACCACGACCCCGGCCTTCGTCGTCGCCACGCTCCTCGTGGTCGACCGACCGGCCCGGCGGGTGGCGCTGGCCTGGGCCAGCGCGGGGATCGGGGTGCTCGTCGCGCTGCTGGCGGCGGTCCGTCCGGACCCGGCGTACCAGGCCGTCGACACGGTCGTCCTGGCCGGCACCGTCTCGATCACCACGGCCCGGCTCATCGGGTACGGCGTGGTGGGCCTGCTCTGCCTGGCCGTCCTGGTGCGCCGGTGGCGACTGGTGGCGTTGCTCGGGGTCGTGGCGCTCGCCGTGCCGCTGCTGAGAACGGGTTCCCGGGGGCCACTCGTCGCGCTGGCCCTCGCCGGACTGGTGCTCGCCGTCACCGTCAGCGGTACCTGGCGCTGGCGACTGCTGCCGCCGCTGGCCGGGCTGGGCGGCGTCACCGCCCTGACCGTCGCGACGGTCCTGCCGGAGGCGGTGGCGTCGCGCTTCGCGGTGCTCTGGGGCGGGCCGCTGGACGCCTCCGCGGAGACCCGGGTGATGCTCTCCGGGCTGGCCGCCGAGGTCTTCCTGGATCGTCCGCTCGGAGTGGGCTGGGGCGGCTTCGGCTCGGTGGTGCCGAGCGGCTCGCTGATCGTCCTGCCCGGCCTCGAGGACGCCATCTATCCGCACAACCTGCCGCTCGAGGTGGCCGTGGAGGGCGGTCTCACCGCGCTGGCCGGGCTGGTGCTGCTGGCGGTGGCCGTCGCCCGGGTGCTGTGGCGGCGCCGGGCGGACAACTCCGTGGTCGCCGTCGCCACCCTGCTGACCTTCGCCCTGGTCAACTCGCTGTTCAGCGCGGACCTCAACGGCAACTACCTGGTGTGGGTGTTCGCCGCCGCGGTTCTGGCGGCCGGGGGGCGGGGTCCGCGTCGGAGCGGGCCGGACCCGGCTCGCCAGGCGAGGGAGGGGCCGCGCCCGGAGGCCGGGACGCGATGAGACGGCTCCCGGCGCTGCCCGTGCCGAGCCGCGACCGGGTGGGGACGGCCGCCCTCATGATGGCGGCGCAGGTGGTGAACCTCGCCGGAATCCTGCTGGTCACCCGCCTCTACACCCCCGCCGCCTTCGGCCGCTACGCGGCGGTGGCGGCGGTGGCGGCGGTGGCCGGGGGAGCCGGGGCGCTGCGACTGGACGTGGCCGCCGCCACCGCCACCGAGCGGGACGCCCCCCTGCTCCTGCGGATCGCCGCCCGGCTCAACGGTGTCGTCGGCGTCGTCGTGGCGCTTCTCGCGGTGGCCTGGGCGGTGGTCGTCGGCGACCTCGACCGTTCCGCGTTCGTCGAGGCGGTCGCGCTCGGTGCGCTGACCACGGCCCTGGGCCTGTCCGGCACGATGGTCTACGCCCGGGTCCGGGACCGCCGCTACCGGCTGGTCGCGGTGGTCAAGCTGGCCACCGCGCTGGTGCAGAGCGTCGCGATGGTGGCCTTCGCGCTGTCCGGCGACCGCTCGGCGACCGCGTTGCTGGCCGCCATGGCACTGGGCTACGCGACCGGCGCGCTGCTGCTGTTCCGCCCGCGAAGGCCGGCCGCGGACGTGGGTGTCCGGGACGTGTTGCGGCGACACCGGCCCTTCATGACCGCCTCCGCCCCGGCGAGCCTGATCAACGGCCTGACCCTCAACGTTCCCCTGTTCTTCGCCGCCGCCGTGAGCAGCGTCGCCGCGGCCGACCTGGCCCTGGCCCTGCGGGTCGGCGTGCTGCCGTCCGCGCTCCTCGGCCAGGCGCTGATGCCCATCCTGTTCGGCGAGATCGCCCACCAGTTGCGGTCCTCGCCCCGACGCGCCCGCTCCAGCTACGACCGCGCGCTGGTCGGACTCTTCGTGGCCGGTGCCGTCCTGCTGACGGTGCTCGCGGTCGGCACGCACCTCGCCGCGCCGTTCGTGTTGGGCCCGGAGTGGGCCGGCGCGGCGACGGTGCTCCTGCTCCTGCTGCCGTTCCTGGTCGGGCAGTTCGCCGTCGTCCCGCTCAGTCAGACGCTCGCCGGCACCGGGGGCAACCGGGAGCAGCTGCGCTGGGACGTCGGGCGGCTGCTGACGACGGGACTGGTCTTCCTGCCGGCCCTGGCCGGCTGGATCAGTTGGCCGGTGTCCCTGCTGGTGTTCTCCCTCGCGATGGTCGGGTGGTACGGCGTCCACGTCCTGCTGACCCGCGCGGCCCTGAGCCGGGCCCGTGCCGTCGAGGGTCAGCCGGTGGACGGCGACCGGGTCGCGGACACCCGATCGGGGACCGCGCGGCGGGGCACCGCCGGCCCGCTGACCCCGGCCGGGAGCGGCCGGACCGCCGGTGAGCAGGCGTGACCGGGGCGACGTGGTGCCCACCACCCCGACGAACCCACACGGAGGAATCATGATCGTCGACGCAGACCTGATCACCACCGCGCACTGGCGGCTGCGGGTGCCGACGGAGCCGCCGGCCGGTCGGACGGTGTGCGTGCCCACCGTCCACCCGGTCGGCGACCGGCGGGTGCTCCGGTGTGCCCAGGCGGTGCTGGACGCCGGCTTCGACGTCCACCTGATCTGGCTCGGGGGCGAGCCGGGCGAGTCCCGCCCGCACCCCCGGGTCCGGGAGACCCGGCTGCCCGAGCCGACCTCGGTCCGGCAGCGGCTGCGGCTGGTGCCGGCGGTCGCCGCGGTCGCCGAACGGATCCCCGCCGACCTGTGGCACATCCACGACTACTACCTGCTGCCGCACGCCCGGCGCTGGTCCCGCCGTACCGGCCGACCGGTGCTGTACGACGTGCACGAGTACTACCCCGAGTACTACTCGCAGCGCTTCGCCGCCCCGGCCCCGGTGCAGCACGCCGCCCTCCGGTTGGTGGCCGGGGCGGAGCGGTGGTACGCCGGCCGGCTCGGCGCCGCCAACGCGGTCAGCGAGCAACTGGCCGACCGGTTCCGGGCGCTGGGCCTGCCCGCCGTGGCGACCCCGAACTACCCGTCGGTCGACGCCTTCGCCCGGCCGCCCCGGCCGCTCACCCCGGAGCTGCTGCGCCGGGTCGTGCACACCGGCAGCCTGACCACCGACTACGGGGCCGACGTGCTGGTCGGGCTGGCGGTGGAGTTGGCGCGGCGGGCGCCCGAGGTGGAGGTGCTGGCCGTCTCCCGGTTCCCCAGCGAGGCGGCCCGGCGGCGGTTCACCGAGGCGGTGGAGCGGGCCGGCCACCCGACGAACCTGCGGATGCTGGACCCGGTGCCGGCGCACGAGGTGGCGGACCTCCTGGCCACCTGCGGGATCGGGCTGTCCCTGATGCAGGACGTGGGGGAGGCCCGGCTCTCGGTCAATTCCAAGTTCTACGAGTACGCGATCATGGGGCTGGCGGTGGTCACCTCGGACCTGCCCGCCGCCCGCCACTTCGTCGAGAACTCGGCGGTGGGGCGCTGCGTGCCGCCGGCCCGGCCCGACCGTTTCGCCCAGGCGGTCACCGACCTCGTCGCCGACGCCGACGCGACCTGCGCCGCGGTGAACCGGGTCGCCGAGCGGGCCCGGGACGAGTTGTCCTGGGAACGGACCTGCGCGCCGCGACTGCGGGCGCTCGTCCGCGACCTGGTCGGCACGGATGGCGGGGTGCCCGGTCAGGTCGTTCCCGGGCGTACCTCGGTCGCCGCCGACCGGTCGTAGCGGCCGGCGGCCCAGAGCCGTGGTGGGGCACCGAGCGTACGACTTCGCGGATCCCCAGCTGCCTCACCAGTCACTATCGTGCCAATCTTCCGAATTATGCGTTTCTTCGCTTTTTCGGTGCTCGTTGTTCCGGTGTCACGACATGTGGGAACGACGAAACGGGGGCTCCGCGTGACCGTGTTGCCTGCCGGGTGCCGGGTGTTGATCACCGGTGGTACCGGCTCCTTCGGACAGACGATGGTGCGACGCCTGCTCGACCGGGACGTCGCCGAGATCCGGGTGCTCAGCCGGGACGAGGCCAAACAGGACGCCATGCGCCGGGTGCTCGGCGACGACCGGGTCCGCTACCACGTCGGCGACGTCCGGGACCTGGACTCCGTCCTGAACGCCACCCGCGACGTCGACCACGTCTTCCACGCCGGGGCGCTCAAACAGGTGCCGTCCTGCGAGTTCTTCCCCCTGGAGGCGGTCCGGACCAACGTCCTGGGCAGCGCCAACGTGATCGAGGCGGCGGACCGCCACGGCGTCGGTTCGGTCGTGCTGCTCAGCACGGACAAGGCCGTCCACCCGGTCAACGCCATGGGGATCAGCAAGGCCCTGATGGAGAAGGTCGCCCAGGCGTACGCCCGGAACAACCCGCGCAGCCGGACCACCGTCTCCTGCGTCCGGTACGGCAACGTCATGTACTCCCGGGGCTCGGTGATCCCGCTCTTCGTCGAGCAGATCCGGGCCGGGCGCGCGCCGACGGTCACCAACCCGACGATGACCCGGTTCCTGATGTCGCTGGAGGACTCGGTCGAGCTGGTCGAGCACGCCTTCACCCACGCCCGCCCCGGTGACGTCTTCGTCCGCAAGGCGGTGGCGTGCACCATCGGCGACCTCGCCGAGGCCGTCTGCCAGCTGTTCGACGTGCCCACCAAGATCGAGATGATCGGCGTACGGCACGGCGAGAAGCAGGACGAGACGCTCGCCAGCCGGGAGGAACTCGCCCGCGCCGACGACTTCGGCGACTTCTTCCGGGTGCCGGTCGACGCCCGCGACCTGAACTACGCGCTCTACGTCACCGAGGGCGACCTCGGCGGGTCCACGGCCGAGGACTTCACCTCGGCCAACGCGCCCCGGTTGGACGTACCGCAGATCGTGGAGCTGCTCCGCACGCTCCCGGAGATCCGCGCGGAGCTGGCGCTGCGCGACCCGGTGCTGGCGTGTTGAGGGTCGCGGTCACCGGGGCGGGTGGCTTCCTCGGCTGGCACGTCCGGGTGCTCGTCCGGGCGCTCGGCTGGCCGGACCCGGTCGTGCTCACCCGCGCCGACCTGACCGACCCGGCGACGGTGGCCGCCCGGATCGCCGGCGTCGACCGGCTGCTGCACCTGGCCGGCGTCAACCGGGGCGACCCGACGCAGGTGGCCGCCGGCAACGTCCGGCTGGCCGCCGCCCTGGCCCGGGGACTGGAGCGCTGCCCGGAGCCGCCGGCTGCCGTGGTCTACGCCAACTCGGTGCAGGCCGGCAACGGCACCCCGTACGGCGACGCGAAGGCCACCGCCGCCGCCTCCCTCGCCGCGGTCCGCCCGGACCTGGTCGACCTGCGCCTGCCCAACCTGTACGGCGAGCACGGCCTGCCGTACTACAACTCGGTGGTGGCCACCTTCTGCCGGCTGCTCGCCGAGGGCGGTCGACCCGAGGTGCACGACGACCGCACGCTGACCCTGGTGCACGTCACCGACGCGGCGGCCCGGCTGCTGGGCGCGCCCGCCGGCCACCCCTGGGACGCCACCATGCCCGGGTTGCGCATCGGGGTACGCGAGCTGGCGGCGCTGCTCACCGGTTTCGCCACCACCTACCGCACCGGGGAGATCCCCGACCTGCCGGACCGGCACGCGGTACGGCTGTTCAACACCTACCGGTCGCACTGCTTCCCGGAGCACTACCCGATGCCGCTGACCCGCCGCGCCGACGTGCGGGGCGACCTGGTCGAGACGGTGAAGGCGCACGGCGGCGGGGGGCAGACGTTCTGTTCCACCACCCGACCCGGAGCGGTCCGGGGGGAGCACTTCCACCTGGCCAAGCTGGAACGGTTCTGCGTGCTCCGGGGCACGGCGGAGATCCGGCTGCGCCGGGTCGGTGACGACACCGAGGTCCGGTTCCCGGTCCGCGGCGACGACCCCGTGGTGGTGGACATGCCGACGATGTGGGCGCACCACATCGTCAACACCGGCCCGGAGGACCTGCTCACGCTCTTCTGGACCAACGAGGTCTTCGACCCGGCCCGCCCCGACACCTGGCCCGAGGCGGTCGGGCAGTCCACCCCCGAGCCGGCCGCCGCCCTGGCCGGCTGACCCCCGGCCGGCGGCACACGCTCCCCCGGCCGGACGCCCGGAGCCCCGCCGACCGGACGGTCGGCGGGGCTCCGGCTCACCGCCGCGCCGGGCTCAGCGGCCGAGGACGGCCTGCACGGTACGGGCCAGGATCAGCAGGTCACCGAGGAAGCTGCGGGTCTCGACGTACCGGACGTAGAGCTCCACCTTGCGCGGCAGCACCACCGAGACGTAGTACTCCTCCGGCCGGTCCGCGTGGGCCAGTTCCGCCGACTCGTTGCGGTACGCGATCGACGCCGGATCGGTGATGCCCGGCCGGACCGACAGGATGCGCCAGCGGGCCACCGACGGCCAGTGGTCGACGTAGCGCCGGACCTCGGGCCGGGGGCCGACCAGGCTCATCCGGCCGAGCAGCACGTCGTAGAGCTGGGGCAGCTCGTCGAGTTTGCCGGCCCGCAGGAGCCGACCGACCCGGGTGATCCGGTCGTCGCCGTCGGAGGTGACCTCCGGTCCCGGCGCGGCGCGCATGCTGCGGAACTTGTGGATCCGGAAGGGGCGGCCACGTCGGCCGGTGCGCTCCTGCCGGAAGAGCACCGGTCCGCCGTCCTCCGCGCGGATCGCCAGGGCGATCACGAGCAGCAGCGGGGCGCAGAGCACCAGCCCCACCGCCGCGACGACGATGTCGAAGAACCGTTTGATCATTGCAGAACCTTGCTGACGGTACGGATGACGAGGTCCACCTGTCCGTCGTCCATCGCCGAGAAGAGCGGCAGGCTGACCACCCGCCCGAACTCCCGGCTGGCGACGGGGAACATGTCGTCGGTCAGGGCGAGCCGACGACGCCAGTAGGTGTGCTGGTGCAGCGGGATGAAGTGGACGCTGCACCCGACGCCGTGCCGGGACATCTCGACGACGAACCGGTCCCGGTCGACCGGCGCGTCCGGACGCAGCCGGGCCACGAAGAGGTGCCAGGCGTGCACGTCCGCCTCCGGCGCGGGGGCGGGCAGGTCCAGCGGCAGACCGGCGAAGGCCGCCCGGTAACGACCGGCGATCTCCTCCCGTCGTCGCCGCATCGACTCGGCGCGGGCGAGCTGCACCAGCCCCATCGCCGCCGCCGGGTCGGTCAGGTTGTTCTTGAAGCCGGCCTCGACGACGTCGTACCGCCAGGCGGGCCGGTCGCTGCGGTACCGGTCGAAGCCGTCCCGGTCGAAGCCGTGCAGCCGCATCACCCGGACCCGGTGGGCGAGGTCGGGATCCCGGGTGACCAGCATGCCCCCCTCGCCGGTGGTGATGGTCTTGGTGGCGTAGAAGCTGAAGACCGTGGCGGCGGTCGGGCCGGCACCGACCGGCACGCCGGCGCTGGTCGCGGGGAAGGCGTGCGCGGCGTCCTCGACCACGGCCACGCCGTGTCGGCGGGCGAAGTCGTGCAGCCGGGGACCGTCGACCGGCTGGCCGGCGAAGTGCACCGGCAGGACGGCGACCGTGCGCCCGGTGACCTTGCCAGCGGCGTCGGCGAGGTCGATGTTGAGGGTCGCCGGGTCGACGTCCACCAGCACCGGGACCGCACCGAGGTGCACCACCACCTCGGCGGTGGCGGTGAAGGTCCAGGTCGGCACGAGAACCTCCGTGCCGGGGCCGACGCCCAGCGCCTCCAGCGCCAGGTGCAGCCCGGCGGTCGCCGAACTCAGCGCGACGGCGGTGGTACCCGGACCGCAGTACGCGGCGAACCGCTCCTCGAACTCGCGCACCAGCGGGCCGCTGGAGAGCCAGCCGGACCGGATCGCCGACGTGACCGCAGCGATCTCCGCCTCCCCGACATCGGGGAACGCGAAGGGAAGAGTGCGGTCGTCCATGCCGATCCTCCTGCATATGCGTTTTACGCACCAATTGATGCGGCTGAGGATAGACTTTCGCCGTCCGTTAGATGGCTGATTTCACGTATTGCAGCCGTTTGAGAAGAATCGAGGTGCGGGTGTGCGCGTCGGCCTGCTCAGCCAGTGGTTCGACCCGGAGCCCGGCCCGGCCGCGCTGCCCGGCGTCCTCGCCCGTGGCCTGGCCGCCCGGGGCCACCACGTCCGGGTGCTCACCGGGTTCCCGAACTGGCCCACCGGGCGGCTCGCCCCCGGCTACCGGATGGCCCGCCGCGCCGACGAGGTCGCCGACGGGGTCCACGTCCGGCGGGTGGCCCTCTACCCGAGCCACGACGGTTCGGCCCTGCGCCGGCTGGCCACCTACGGCTCGTTCGCCGCGTCCGCGCTCGTCTCCGGCACGCCCGCGCTGCGCGGCCTCGACGCGCTCTGGGTGAGCAACTCGCCGATCACCGTCGCGGCGCCGATGTGGTTGGTCCGGTACGCCCACCGGGTGCCGGTGGTGCTGCACGTGCTGGACCTGTGGCCGGACAGCGTCCGGGCCAGCGGCTTCCTCGACGCCGGACGCCCCGGGCGTCCGCTCGCCGAACGGGCGATGCACGGCTGGTGCGCGGCGATGTACCGGGCCGCCGCCCGGGTCGCCTACATCTCGCCCGGCGTCGGCGAGCTGCTGGCCCGGCGTGGGGTGCCCGAGGAGAAGCTCGTGCACATTCCGATGTGGGCGGACGAGAACCCGGTGCCCCCGACGCCCGACCTGCGCGCCGAACTCGGCATCACCGCGGACCGGATCGTGCTGGTCTACGCCGGCACGCTGGGCGAGGCCCAGGGCCTCGACACCCTGGTCGACGCGTGCGCCCAGGTCGACGACCCCCGGCTGCTCTGCCTGGTCGCCGGCTCCGGCACCGCCGAGCGGCGGTTGCGCGACCGGGCCGCGACGGTCGGCCTGACCAACCTCCGCTTCCTCGGACGCCTGCCCGGGGCACGGATGCCCGCCCTGATGGCGGCGGGCGACGTCCACTACGTCGGGCTCCGGCCGGGCGGCATGTCGGCGTACACCATGCCGAGCAAGGTGCAGGCCACCCTCGCCGCCGGTCAGGCCCTGCTGGTGGCCGCCGAGGGGGACGCCGCCACGGTCGCGCGGGACAGCGGAGCGGGGATCACCGCCCGCCCCGGCGACCCGGCGTCGGTCGCCGCCGCCATCCGCGAGGCCTGCCAGCTCGGCCGGGAGAAACTGCACCTGCTCGGCGCGGCCGGCCGGGAGTACTACGAACGGACCTTCTCCGTCGCCGCCGGGGTCACCCGGATCGAGGCGGCGTTGCGGGAGGCCGTGGCGGTCGGGGGCCGACGGTGACCGGAGCCGACCCCGGCGGGACCGCCGCGCTGACCGGCCACGACGTGCCCGCCGCGGCCGACCTGCACCTGCGGGCCTTCCCACGGTTCTTCCTGTCCAGCCTGGGCGCGCCGTTCCTGCGCGAGTTCTACGCCGGGTTCGTCGACGACCCGGACGCGGTCACCGTGGTGTCGCGGGGCGACGACGGCCGGCTGCTCGGGGTCGTGGTCGGCACCGTCACGCCCGACGGCTTCTTCGGTCGGCTGCTGCGCCGGCGCGGTCACCGGATGGCCGTGGCCGCCATCCGTCCCGCCCTGCGCGATCCTCGCGCCGTCGGGCGCCTGGTACGCGGCCTCGCGTACCGGGGGGACGTTCCGGTCACGACGCGTGGGGCGTTGCTCAGCTCGATCTGCGTCGACCCGCTGGCTGCCGGTGGCGGCCGGGGCCGGCAGCTGATCGACGCGTGGTGGCGGCAGGTGCGCCAGCGCGGGGTACGCGACGCCTACCTGACCACCGACGCCGACGACAACGACCCGGTCAACGCCTTCTACCGGCGGGCCGGCTGGACGCTGACGGGGGACTACGTCACCCGGGAGGGACGGCGGATGAACTGCTACACCGTCTCGGCCGGTTCGACCGTCCGGGCAGGACGCGTCGGGACGACCCCGGACGGGTAAAGTGCTGCGGCCGGCGGCAGGAACGCCGCCCGACCGCGGGGAGCTCGTCCGTGCTGCACCTGAGGATCATCACGCCGGCCGACCGGTCCGAGGCGGTGGCCGACCTGCTCGCCGCCGACCCGGGGGTGGCCCACCTGGCCGTCGTTCCGGGCGCCGCCCGCCAGCCGGCGGGTGACCTGATTCTCTGCGACGTGGTCCGGGAGAGCGCCGACCACGTGCTGCACCGCCTCCAGGAACTCGGTGTGGAGGCCCGGGGCGGGGTGAGCGCGGACGACGTCGAGCTGACCCTCTCCGCCGCCGCCGAGCGGGCCGCCCGGGATGCTCCCGGCCACGCCGACGACGCCGTCGTCTGGGACGAGATCGCCGCCAAGACGGGCGAGCAGACCGAACTCTCCGGCACCTACCTGGTGCTGATCGTCGTCGCCACCATGCTCTCCGGCATCGCGGTGCTGCTGGACCAGCCGATCCTCATCGTCGGCGCGATGGTGGTCGGTCCGGAGTTCGGGCCGCTCGCCGCGCTCTGCGTCGCCCTGCTGCGCCGCAACCCCCGGATCATCGTCCGGTCGGTGCAGGCGCTGGTCGTCGGCTTCCTGGCCGCGATCGTGGCCACCATCCTGAGCACCTGGGCGTTGACCGCCGCCGGCCTGGTGGACAAGGGGATGCTGCTCGCCGAACGGCCGGTGACCGATTTCATCTGGCGTCCCGACGCGCTCTCCTGGGTGGTCGGGCTGCTCGCCGGGGTCGCCGGCATGCTCTCCCTCACCTCGAAGAAGTCCGGCAGCCTGGTCGGCGTGCTGATCTCGGTGACCACGGTGCCGGCCGCCGCGAACGCGGCGGTCGCCCTGGCCTACGGGGTGTGGCACGAGGCGGGCGGTTCGATGCTCCAACTGCTGATCAACGTCTGCGCGATCGTGGTCTCCGGGCTGCTCACCCTGGCCGTGCAGCAGTTCTGGTGGTGGCGCGTCGCCCGACGCGCCACCGGACCGGTCACGGCCAGTCGTCCCCCGCGTCGAGTCGTCGGGTGAGCAACTCCCGTAGCGGGACGGAGTCGCCGTCCCGGCCGCCCTCCCCGACGACCAGCGGTGCCGGGTGGGGCTGCGGCGTCGCCCCGAACAGCCGGGACCGCAGGCCACCGGGGACGGTCAGCAGGTAGAACCGCCCCTCGACGTCCACCGCCCGGGTCGCGGCGCGGTCGACGTACCAGCCGGTCAGGCCGGTCCGGTAGCGGCCACCGCCGGAGTAGGAACCGGCCACCAGCGGAGTCGGCCGCAGCCCGCGCCGGGTCGCCTCGGCGACGAACCAGGCGACCATCCCGGCGGCCTCGGCCCGCTCGGCGGCACGGCGCCGCTCGTCCGCGTCGGCGTGCGCCCGCACCGCCCGCTGTCGCTGCTCCCGCCAGTCCCCACCCACACCCCGACGGTACGCGCCCCGCCCGCCCCGCCCCGGGGGTGGCCCGCTGCGTCGGAGTGGCCCGCTGCGCCCCGCCCCGCGGGTGGCCCGCTCCGTCGGAGTGGCCCGCAGCGCCCCGCCCCGCGGGTGGCCCGCTCCGTTCCGCCGATCCCGGGGCATCCAGGCCGCCGGACGCCCCGGGGATCGGCGAAACGAAGTGGATCAATGGTCGGCGGTGCGGTCAGAGCAGGCCGGCGCGGCGCAGGGCGTCGGCCATGGCGCCGGTCGGCGGAGGGGCCGCGCCGCCGCCCCGGCCCTGCCGGGCAGGAGCCCCACCCCGGCCGCCGGAGCCGGCCCCCGTGCCGCCGGAGCCGCCCCGCGCACCGCCACCGCCCCGCGTGCCGCCCTGGCCGCCGGCACCGCCCCGCGTGCCGCCACCGGCGCCGCCCTGGCCGCCGGTGCCGTCGCGGGCAGCGCTGCGACCACCGGCGCCGGCCCGGTCGCCGCGGGCACCCTGGCCGCCCCGGGCACCCTGGTCACCGCGCGGTCCCTGGTCACCGCGGGGGCCGCGCTCGCGCCGACCGCCGTCGCCCTGGCCCCGGTCGCCGCCGGTGGACGGCTCGTCGTCCAGTCGCAGGGTCAGCGAGATCCGCTTGCGCGGCACGTCCACGTCGAGCACCTTGACCCGGACCACGTCACCGGACTTCACCACGTCCCGGGGGTCCTTGACGAAGGTGTGCGACATGGCCGAGACGTGCACGAGGCCGTCCTGGTGCACGCCGACGTCCACGAACGCGCCGAAGGCGGCCACGTTGGTGACCACGCCCTCCAGCACCATGCCCGGGGTCAGGTCACCGATCTTCTCCACGCCCTCGACGAACGTGGCGGTCCGGAACTCCGGGCGCGGGTCGCGGCCCGGCTTCTCCAGCTCGGCCAGGATGTCGGTGACCGTGGGCAGGCCGAAGGTGTCGTCGACGAACTCGGTCGCCCGCAGCCCGCGCAGGATGCTCGACCTGCCGATCAGCGACCGCAGGTCCTGCCCGGTCGAGGCGAGGATCCGCCGCACCACCGGGTACGCCTCCGGGTGCACGCTGGAGGAGTCCAGCGGGTCGTCGCCGCCGGGGATGCGCAGGAAGCCGGCGCACTGCTCGAACGCCTTCGGCCCGAGCCGGGCCACCTTCTTCAGCTCCGCCCGGGTCCGGAACGGCCCGTTGGCGTCCCGGTGCAGGACGATGTTCTCGGCCAGCCCGGCGCCGATGCCGGAGACCCGGGTCAGCAGCGGCGCGGACGCGGTGTTGACGTCCACGCCGACCGCGTTGACGCAGTCCTCGACCACCGCGTCCAGCGAGCGGGAGAGCTTCACCTCGGAGAGGTCGTGCTGGTACTGCCCGACCCCGATCGAGCGCGGATCGATCTTGACCAGCTCGGCGAGCGGGTCCTGGAGCCGACGGGCGATGGAGACCGCCCCGCGCAGCGAGACGTCCAGGTTGGGCAGTTCCTGCGAGGCGTACGCGGACGCGGAGTAGACCGACGCGCCGGCCTCGGAGACCACCACCTTGGTCAGCGTCAGCTCCGGGTGCCGCTTGATCAGGTCGGCGGCGAGCTTGTCGGTCTCCCGGCTGGCCGTGCCGTTGCCGATCGCCACCAGCTCGACGCCGTGCGCGGCGGCCAGCTTGGCCAGGGTGGCGACCGAGGCGTCCCACTGCCGGCGCGGCTCGTGCGGGTAGATCGTGTCGGTGGCGACCACCTTGCCGGTGGCGTCCACCACGGCGACCTTCACCCCGGTCCGCAGCCCCGGGTCCAGCCCCATGGTCGGGCGGGTGCCGGCGGGCGCGGCGAGCAGCAGGTCCCGCAGGTTGGTGGCGAAGACCCGGACCGCCTCGTCCTCGGCCGCCTGCCACAGCCGCATCCGCAGGTCCGCGCCGAGGTGGATGAGGATCCGGGTACGCCAGGCCCAGCGCACCGTGTCGGCGAGCCAGCGGTCCGCCGGTCGGCCGGCGTCGCTGACCCCGAACCGGCCGGCGATGGCCGCCTCGTAACGGGTCGGGCCGGTGACCGGGGCGTCGGCGTCGCCGTCGGGTTCCGGGTCCATGGTCAGGTCGAGGACGCCCTCCTTCTCGCCCCGCAGCATCGCCAGGATCCGGTGCGAGGGGAGTTTCGGGTACGGCTCGGCGAAGTCGAAGTAGTCGGCGAACTTCGCGCCGGCCGACTCCTGTCCCTCGCGTACCCGGGCGACCAGCCGGCCCCGCGACCACATCTGCTCGCGGAGCGTACCGATCAGGTCGGCGTCCTCGGCGAACCGCTCGATGAGGATGGCCCGCGCCCCCTCCAGCGCGGCGGCCGGGTCGGCGACGCCCTTCCCGTCGTCGACGTAGCCGGCGGCGACCGTCTTCGGGTCCTGCGTCGGGTCGGCCAGCAGGGTGTCGGCCAGCGGTTCCAGCCCCGCCTCGCGGGCGATCTGCGCGCGGGTCCGCCGCTTCGGCTTGTACGGCAGGTAGATGTCCTCCAGGCGGGCCTTCGAGTCGGCGGCCATGATCTGCGCTTCCAGGGCCTCGTCGAGCTTGCCCTGGCCGCGGATCGACTCCAGGATCGCGGCGCGCCGCTCGTCCAGCTCGCGCAGGTAGCGCAGCCGCTCCTCGAGGGTGCGCAGCTGCGCGTCGTCGAGCAGGCCGGTGGCCTCCTTGCGGTAGCGGGCGATGAACGGCACGGTGGCGCCGCCGTCGAGCAGCTCCACGGCTGCGCGTACCTGACGTTCGGTGACGCCGATCTCCTCGGCGATCCGCTGATGAACGGACTGGGTCACTGTGTTGATCCGCCTTCTCCGGTCGGTTCCGTCCTGCAACTCCGGGGGTTCCGTCCTGCATTGTGCCGCCCCGCCCCGACCCGACCGTCGTGGCGGTAGGTGGGCGCGCCGGCCGGGACCGCTGCGCTAGCGTGGCGATCATGGAACAACCTGCGGACCCCCGGGCCCGGCGGCTCTTCGGCGGCAGCTCCCGCGCCCTGGGTGACCTCGCGGCGAGCCCGTTCCGGGCCGACCGGGACCGGATCGTGGGCTCGCCCTTCTTCACCCGGCTCGGCGGCGTGACCCAGGTGGTCAGCCCCGGCGGCTCCGGCCTGCTGGTGCACAACCGCCTCACGCACAGCCTGAAGGTCGCCCAGGTGGCCCGCGCCATCGCCGAGCGGCTCACCGCCGACGACCGCTACCGCGACCTGCTGGTCGCCCTCGGCGGCTGCGACCCCGACGTGGTGGAGGCCGCCGCGCTCGCCCACGACCTCGGTCACCCGCCCTTCGGGCACCTGGGGGAGCGGGTGCTGGACCGGCTGGCCCGCGAGCGCCTCGGCCTGACCGACGGCTTCGAGGGCAACGCCCAGTCGTACCGGATCGTCACCTCGACCGAGATCGGCGGCGCGGCCACCATCGGCCTCGACCTCACCGCGGCGGTACGGGCCGCGATGCTGAAGTACCCGTGGACCCGGCTGGACCACCCCGACCCGCACCCCCGGCACCTGGACCCGCCGCCCCGGGGGGCCGCCGCCCCGCCGGACGACCCGGACAGCGGCTCGGCGAAGTTCGGCGCCTACCGCACCGAGCTGGACGACCTGCGGCAGGCCCGGGAGCCCTTCGCCGGCCGGATCGCCGACTGGCAGCAGACCGTCGAGGCGTCGGTGATGGACACCGCCGACGACATCGCGTACGCCATCCACGACGTCGAGGACTTCCACCGGGTCGGCGTGCTCCAGCAGGGCGCGGTGGCCGCCGAGCTGATCGCCTGGCAGCGGGAGCACGGGCACTACCGGTCGGTCACCGACGCGGCGCTGGCCAGCACCGCCCGCCGGCCCGGCGCGGCGATCGAGCGGCTGCGCCGGCAGCTGCACCGCAAGGACGGCTGGATCGCCGACGACGAGGCGTTCGCCGCCGCCGTCGAGCACGTCCGCCGGGAACTGGTCGAGGGGCTGCTCGCGCTGCCGTTCGACGGCTCGATCGAGGCGGAGCAGTACGTGGCCCGCTTCTCGGCCCGCTGGACCACCCGCTTCGTCGACGCGATCGAGGTGGTCGAGAAGCCGTCGGTGCGCTCCGGGCACGTGCAGCTCGCCGCGCCGCAGTGGCACGAGGTGCAGGTGCTCAAGTTCGTCCACCACCGGTTCGTGCTGGCCCGCCCGGATCTCGCGCTGCACCAGCGGGGCCAGGCCCGGCTGCTCGGCTCGCTGGTCGAGGCGCTCTGGGAGTGGTTGCTCGACCCGGAGGAGGCGTCCCGGCTGCCGCGCCGCCTGCACGACCTGGTGGAGCTGGCCGAGGCGGAACTGCACCCGCGCACCGCGGACCGGTCGGCGCGGGCCCGGGGGCGGGCCATCGTCGACTTCGTCGCGCTGCTCACCGATTCGCAGGCGGTGGCGATGCTGGACGCGCTCTCCGGTCGCTCCGGCGCGCTCTGGACCGACGCCTTCGTCCTCTGACCGGCACCCCCGGCCCCCGGGGGCGGTCAGGCGACGTGGTCCCACCAGGCGTCCACCGGCGGTGGGTCGTCGACCGTCACCCGCTCGCCGGGGCGCGGCACGGCCAGCTGGACGCCCCGGGCCTTCGCCTCCCGCCAGAGCCGGTTCACCGGCTCGGCCCAGTCGTGCAGGGCTAGGGTGAAGGTGCACCAGTGCACCGGCACCAGCAGCCCGCCCCGCACGTCGAGGTGGGCGGCGACCGCCTCCTCCGGGAACATGTGGATGTTCGGCCAGGCCCGGTCGTACGCGCCGATCTGGGTCAGCGTCACGTCGAACGGCCCGTACCGCTCGCCGATCTCGGCGTACCCGGGGAAGTAGCCGGAGTCACCGGTGTAGAAGACCCGGCGGTGCGCCCCGGCCACCACCCACGACCCCCAGAGCGTGCCGTCGCGGCGCAGGCCCCGGCCGGAGAAGTGCTGGGCGGCGGTGGCGGTGACCGTCAACCCGGCCACCCGGTGACTCTCCGCCCAGTCCAGCTCGACGATCCGGTCCGCCGGCACCCCCCACCGGTCCAGGTGCGCGCCGATGCCGAGCGGCACCAGGAACGGGGCGGACTGGGTGTCCCGCAGGCGGCGCACCGTCGCCATGTCGAGGTGGTCGTAGTGGTCGTGCGAGATCAGGACCGCGTCCACCGGGGGCAGCTCGTCGAGGCGTACCGGCGGGGCGTGCAGCCGGCGCGGGCCGAGGACCTGGGACGGGGAGCAGCGGTCGCTCCACACCGGGTCGACGAGCACCCGCCGTCCCTCGATCTCCACCAGCGCGGACGCGTGGCCGTACCAGACGACGGCGAGTTCCCGATCGGCAGCGCTGCCGGGGCCCGGACGCCGCAGCGGCACCGGTCGCGCCGGCCGGCGGCGCTGCTGACCGAAGAACAGTTCCCACGCCAGGTTCCGCCCCGGGTCGCCGATCGTCGTGCGGACGTCGGCGGGGTTGTGGAACACGCCGTCGTGGAACTGCGGTGAGCGGCGGACCCGATCGGCACGGACACCGGTCAGCCGGCCACCGAGGGCGGCCGGCACGTCCCGCGCGGCCCAGGCCAGGGCGGCCAGCGCGGCCAGCCCCAGTACCCCGGCGACCCCGCCGCCCCGGCCCCGCCCGGTCTGCTGCGCCCGTCCCCCCATGATCGTTCCCCTCCGCCCGGTGGATCCCGGGGCCCACGGTAGCCCTCGGCGCGTCAGCCGCCGTTACCCGGACGCTGCCGGGTGACCGGGTGCGCCGTCCCGGAGCCGGTCAGGCCGTCCACCGCGTCGAGGAAGCTCCGTCCCATCTTCGCCCGTGCCGTGACCGCCGGGTGGGTTCCGCCGAAGTTGCCCGGATCGGACTGTCCGGCGGCGAAGAGGGCGTACGTCAGCACCGGGGCCCCGGCCCGGTCGAAGATCACGCCCGCCTCGTTACGGGCGTCGGCGTACCAGCCGCCCTTGGCGGCCACCCGGGCCCGTTCGTCCGAGGACATGATGCGCCGGACGCCGTCGGTGTGGGCGATCGGCGCCCGCAGCTGGCGGAGCAGGAACGCCGTGGAGGCGGGGGCGAGCAGGGTGCCGGCCACCAGCGCCCGGAGCAGGCCGTTGGTCTCCCGGGGGGTGCTGGTGCCGAGGTAGAACCGGTTCGGGTTGGCCACCGGCTGGACCTGGGTCTTCGGGAAGCCCTTGGCGACCAGGATCGCGTTCAGCTCGGCCGCCGGACAGACCAGACCGCACAGCCGTACGGCGGTGTCGTCGGAGACGGTGAGCAACGCGGCGAGCGCGTGGCCGAGGGTGACCGAGCTGGGGTACGCCCCGTCCAGGCTGAAGATCCCGTCGCCGCCGGGGATCACGATCGCGGTGGTGACGTCGAGCCGCTGGGTTAGCGTGAGCAGCCCTCGGTCGACCTTGTCCAGCACCGCCGTGGCGACGGCGATCTTGTTCACGCTGTACGCCTCGAGGAGACGGTCCGGCTCGTCGGCGACCGCCGCCAGCGGCGGGCCCGCCGGATCGGCCACGCTGACGTACGCCTGCCAGCTGCCGCCCGCCTCGGTGGTCCGCTGCTGGTAGGCGGCGGCGACCAGGGCCGCGGCCTGGGCGGGGGTGCCCGCGGTGGGTGCCACGACACGCTCCTTCGCCGCTGCCGCTGTGCTCGGCCCGAGCACACCGGCAGCAGCGGCGGTGGTGCCCAACCCGAGAGCGGACCTTCGGTTCATCCTGACGGTCACGCGCGTCTCCTCGTCCCGTGCGGCCGGAATGCCCATCCGGTCACCCTAGGCGATCAGGCGCGCGCGGTGGGTACCCCCGATCGCCCCCGCGCCGGTGACCACCACCGACTCACGGGGCCAGCACGACCTTGACGCAGCCGTCCTCCTTCTTCTGGAACATCTCGTACGCCTTCGGCGCGTCGGTCAGCGGCAGCCGGTGGGTCCGCAGGTCCTCCACGCCCAGCGGGTCGTCGTCGCCGGCCAGCAGCGGCAGGATCTCGTCGGTCCAGCGGCGCACGTGGCACTGCCCCATCCGCACCTGGACGCCCCGGTCGAACATCTCCATCAGCGGCAGCGGGTCCACCTCGCCGCCGTACACGCCGGAGATGGAGACGGTGCCACCCCGGCGGACGGCCTTGAGCGCGGCCTTCAGGACGACCAGCCGGTCCACGCCGACCTTGTCGGTCATCGCCTGGGCCAGCTTGTCGGGCAGCAGCCCGGCGGCGGTCTGGGCGAACTTGCCGGAGCTGGAGCCGTGCGCCTCCATGCCGACCGCGTCGATCACCGCGTCCGGGCCGCGCCCGTCGACCAGGTCGATCAGCGCGGAGGGAACGTCGTCGAGTTGGGAGACGTCGAGCGTCTCGATGCCGTGCCGGCGGGCCATCGCCAGCCGCTCCGGCACCAGGTCCAGCCCGATCACCCGGTCCGCCCCGAGGTGCCGGCCGATCCGGGCGCAGAACTGCCCGACCGGGCCGAGCCCGAACACCGCGAGGGTGCCGCCGGGCGGGGTGTCCGCGTACGTCACCGCCTGCCAGGCGGTGGGCAGGATGTCGGAGAGGTAGAGATACCGCTCGTCCGCCCCGGTCGCCGGGACCTTGATCGGCCCGAACTGGGCCTGCGGCACCCGCAGGTACTCGGCCTGGCCGCCGGGCACCGAGCCGTAGAGGGAGGTGTAGCCGAACAGCGCCGCGCCCTTGCCCTCCCCGGTGACCTGCGTGGTCTCGCACTGCGCGTAGAGCTGCCGGTCGCACATCCAGCAGGAGCCGCAGGAGATGTTGAACGGCACCACCACCCGGTCGCCCGGCTTGAGCCGGGTCACCCCGGGGCCGACCTCCTCGACGATTCCCATCGGCTCGTGCCCAAGGACGTCACCCGGCTTCAGGAACGGCCCGAGCACCTCGTAGAGGTGCAGGTCCGAGCCGCAGATGGCGGTCGAGGTGATCCGGACGATCGCGTCGGTCGGCTCCTCGATCCTCGGGTCGGGGACCTCCTCCACCCGGACGTCCCGCTTGCCGTGCCAGGTCAGTGCTCTCATACCGGTCCCTCCACCGCGTCACGTCGTTCCTTCCGGGACTGCTACCCGGGAAGGGACCGGTGAACCGTCCCGCCGCTCGTCGGCGTCCCGGGGGTGGGCAGGGAGACGGTGACGACCAGGCCACCGTCCGGCCGGGGCGCGGCGTGCACCGTGCCGCCGTGGGCGCGGGCCACCGCCCGGACGATGGACAGGCCCAACCCGAAGCCCCGGTTGCCGGCGGCCCGTTCCCGGCTCAGCCGCCGGAACGGCAGGAAGATCGACTCGACCTCGTACCCGGGCACGACCGGCCCGCTGTTGCGGACGGTCAACACGGCCCGCCCGTTCGTCGTGGCGGTGGTGACGGTCAGCCATCCGTCCTCGCCGACGTTGTGCCGAACCGCGTTCTCCAGCAGGTTCTGGGTCAGCCGTTCCAGCAGCACCGGGTCACCGACCGTCCAGGCCGGGGCCAGCTCCCGGGAGACCACCAGGTCGGTCCGGGCGGCGGTCTGGTCGGTGAGGTGGCCGGCCACCTCGGCGAGGTCCACCTCGGTCCGCTCGGTCAGCGCGTTCTCCGAGTCGGCGAGGGTGAGCAGCCCGTCGATCAGCCGTTCGTGCCGTTCGTTGACGGAGAGCAGCGTCTCGCCGAGCTGGCGCAGCTCCGCCGGGGCGTCCGGCCGGGTGATGGCCAGTTCGACCAGGGACCGGTTGATCGCCAGCGGGGTGCGCAGCTCGTGCGAGGCGTTGGCGACGAACCGCCGCTGGCCGTCGAAGGACCGGTCGAGCCGTTCCAGCATCAGGTCGAAGGTGTCGGCGAGTTCCTTGACCTCGTCGGTCGGGCCGGCCAGGGCGATCCGCTCGTGCAGGCCCCGACCGGCGCCGTCCGCGCCGGCGATCCGGCGGGCGGTCCCGGTGATCTGGTTCAGCGGCTGCAACGCCCGCCCGGCGACCAGCCAGCCGAACGCGACGGCGGCGACCGTCACCACGGCCAGCGCCACCCCGCCCTGGGTCAGCAGGGAGTCCAGCGCGTCCTGCCGGGCCTCCTCCTGCACCTGCCGCACCAGCCCGCGCAGGGTGTCCGCCTGTTCGGCGGTGAGCTTCGTGCCGGACTGCGGCAGCGACACCCGGCCCGCGTCCCGGCTGCGGAGGTCGAACCCGAGACCCCGGGTGAGGCGCTGGTCGACCAGCACGTAGGTCACCGCGAGCAGCACCGTCCCGGCGAGCAGGAACAGTCCGCCGTAGACCAGCGTGAGCCGGGCGCGGATGGTCAGCTTCTTCACCGGATCCGGTACCCCGCGCCGGGCACCGTCTCGATGACGGGCGGTTCGCCGAGCTTGCGGCGCAGCTTCATCACGGTCACCCGCAGCACGTTGGTGAGCGGGTCGATGTGCTCGTCCCAGGCCCGTTCCAGGAGTTCCTCGGCGGAGACCACCGCCCCGTCGGCCCGCAGCAGCTCGACCAGCACGCCGAACTCCTTGCGGGACAGTGGCACGGGGTGCCCGTCCCGGGTCACCTCCCGCCGGGCCGGGTCCAGCGCGATGCCGGCCCGGGTGAGCCGGGGTGGCGCGGCCGGCCGGGTACGCCGGGTCAGGGCGTGCACCCGCGCACTCAGCTCGATGAACGCGAACGGCTTGGTCAGGTAGTCGTCGGCGCCGATGGCCAGCCCGGCGACCCGTTCCCGGACCGCGGCGGCGGCGGTCAGCATCAGCACCCGGGTGTCCCGGTCGGAGTCGACCACGGCCCGGCACACGTCGTCGCCGTGCACCACCGGCAGGTCCCGGTCGAGCACCACCACGTCGTACCCGTTGACCCCGAGCCGTTCCAGCGCGGCGTCCCCGTCGTACACGACGTCCACCGCGAACGCCTCCCGGCGCAGCCATTCGGCGATCGCGTCCGCCAGGAGCCGTTCGTCCTCGACCACCAGTACCCGCACCGCTACATCCTCGCCCACGCCGGCATAACCACGCCGTAAACGGCACCGCGACGTTTACGCTCCCGCTACGCCCCGTGACGTTGACTCGTCGGTGGACGCCGGTTTCCCGCCGGCCGGGGAAAGGAGCACAAGACGATGCGGAGACGGCTGACGGGCGTACTGCTCGCCCTGCCGCTCGCGGCGGCGGTCGGTCTGGCCGGCTGCGGTGGGGCCGACCGGGACGACGACGGGGTGGCCACGGCCGGGGGCGGCGGCGCGCGGCCGACGGTCGACGCCGCCGCGCTCACCGACGAGGAACGCCGGATCAAGTTCACCGGTTGCCTGCGCGAGCAGGGGCTGGACGTGGCGGATCCGGCGCCGGGCCAGAACGGCCCGCGTTTCAAGCAGGGCTCCGACGTGGACCGCACCAAGGTCCAGGCGGCCCTCCAGGCGTGCCGGGAGTTCGCCCCGAACGGGGGACAACCCCGGCAGCTCAACGCCGACCAGGTCGAACAGGTTCGCAAGCTCGCCACGTGCATGCGGGAGAACGGCGTGCCGAACTTCCCCGATCCGGACGCCGACGGCCGGATCCAGCCCGGGAAGGCCGACATCGACCGGAAGGACCCGGCAGTCCGTGCGGCGTTCGACAAGTGCCGCGAGGTGGTGCCCAACCTCGACGACCGCCTGGGGGCGTCGTGAGCGCGCCACTGGGCGGCGACGTCAAGGCGGCCCCGGAGCCCGCTGCCGGCGGCACGACGGAGGCACCGCGCCGTCGACGCCGGTGGCGGCCGGGCACCGTGCTGGCCGCCGGGACGGCCGTGGTGCTGGCCGGCGGGGCGGTCGCGGTCGGCATGGCCGTCGACGGCAGCGCCGGGGAGTCGGCCGGGGCCGCCCCGCTCCCGCCGACCACCACCGCCGTCACCCGGCAGACCCTGGTCGACCGGGAGACCAAGAGCGGCGAGCTGGGGTACGGCACACCGCGCGCCCTGGACACCCGGTACAACGGCACGCTGACCTGGGTGGCGGCCACCGGGAGCACGGTCGCCCGGGGCAAGGCCCTGTACCGGGTCGACGACGAGCCGGTGGTGCTGCTGCACGGCAGCCTGCCGGCGTACCGCACCCTGCGTGCCGGGGTCAGCGGCCGGGACGTCACGCAGTTCGAGCGGAACCTGACCGACCTGGGCTACACCGGTTTCACCGTCGACGACGACTACACCTCCGCCACCGCCGACGCGGTCCGCCGCTGGCAGGAGGACCTGGGGGTGCCCGAGAGCGGGCAGGTCGAGCCGGGCCGGATCGTCTACGCCGCCGGCACGGTCCGGGTGGCGAGCCAGGGCGCCGAGGTGGGGGACGCCGTCGCCCCGGGCCGGACGGTGCTCTCGACCACGGGCACCACCCGGCTGGTCACCTGCACGCTGGACGTCGACGACCAACGGCTGGCCCGCACGGGCGCGGAGGTCACCATCACCTTGCCGGACGGCAGGCGGACCACCGGCAAGGTCGGCACCGTCGAGACGGTGGTCCAGACCTCGGCCGGGGCGACCGGCCAGGACCCGGTCAGCGAGACGAGGATCGAGGTCTCGGTGACCGGCGACGACCCGGCCGCCCTCACCGGCTTCGAGCAGGCGGCGGTGGACGTCGGGTTCGTGGCGGCGGAGCGGGCCGACGTGCTCAGCGTGCCGGTCGCCGCGCTGCTCGCCCTCGCCGAGGGCGGCTACGGCCTCCAGGTGGTGAACGACGCGGGCACCCGGATCATCGCGGTGCGGACCGGCCTCTTCGCCGCCGGCCGGGTGGAGGTCTCCGGTGACGGCGTCGTCGAGGGGCTGACGGTGGGGATGCCCGGTGACTGACCGGAGCTACGCCGCCGCCGACCACGTCGTGCGGTTGCGCGACGTGTCCAGGCGGTACGGCGACACCGTGGCCGCCCTCGACCGGGTCGACCTGACCATCGGCCGGGGTGAACTGGTGGCCATCGTCGGCCCCTCCGGCTCCGGCAAGTCCACCATGCTCAACGTCATCGGCACCCTGGACCGGCCCACCTCGGGCACCGTGTCCGTCGACGGGTACGACACGTCCCGGCTCTCCGACCGGGAACTGTCCGCCCTGCGGGCCAGCCGGATCGGTTTCGTGTTCCAGCAGTTCCACCTCGCGGTGGGCGTACCGCTGGTGGAGAACGTCGCCGACGGTCTGCTCTACGCGGGCGTACCCCGGCGGGAGCGGCACCGGCGTGCGGAGGTCGCGTTGCGCCGGGTCGGGCTGGGTCACCGCCTCGACCACCGTCCGCACCAGCTCTCCGGCGGCGAACGGCAGCGGGCCGCGATCGCCCGAGCCGTGGTCGGCGAACCGCCGCTGCTCCTGGCCGACGAGCCCACCGGCAACCTGGACTCCACCTCGGGGGCCGGGGTGATGGAGCTGCTGCACGGGCTGCACGCGGCCGGCACCACGGTCGTGGTGATCACCCACGACCGGGAGATCGCGGCGAGCCTGCCCCGCCAGGTGCGGATGCGGGACGGGCGGATCGTGGCCGAGGGTCTGCCGCTGGTCGAGGGGGTGCTCCGGTGACCGCGACGACGACCCGGGCCGCCGACCGCCCGCAACGGCTGCGGCCCGCCCGGATGCACCCGCGCGACGTGCTGCGGGTCGGCGGCGTGGGGCTGCGGACCCGGCCGCTGCGGGCCTTCCTCTCGGCGCTGGGCATCGCCATCGGCATCGCGGCGATGATCAGTGTCGTCGGGATCTCCTCGTCGTCCCGGGCCGACCTGGACCGGACCCTGGCGGCCCTGGGCACCAACCTGCTCACCGTCGCGCCGGGCAGCACCCTCTTCGGGGCCGACGCCCAGCTGCCCACCGAGTCGGTGGCGATGATCTCCCGGATCGGGCCGGTGCAGCAGGTCGCCGCGGTGGCCCAGCTCGCCGACACGCCGGTCTACCGCTCCGACCGGATCCCGGCGGCGCAGACCGGCGGCCTGGGTGTCCAGGCGGTCACCCTGGACGTCCTGGACACCGTCGGCGGCACGGTCGCCCACGGCACCTGGCTCAACGACGCCACCGCCCGGTACCCGGTCACCGTGCTCGGGGCGGTCGCCGCGCAACGGCTCGGGCTCGGCGCGGCCGGGCCGGACATCCAGGTCTACGTCGACGGCCGGTGGTTCACCGTGATCGGGATCCTCCGGCCGGTGCCGCTCGCCCCGGAGATCGACTCGGCGGCGCTGGTCGGCTGGCCGGCCGCCACCACCTACCTCGGGCTGGACGGGCACCCGACCCGGATCTACACCCGCTCGGCGGAGCAGCACGTCGAGGCGGTACGGGAGGTGTTGGCGGCGACGGCCAACCCGGAGCAGGCCAACGAGATCCAGGTGTCCCGCCCGTCGGACGCGCTCGCCGCCCGGCAGGCCACCGACGAGGCGTTCACCGGCCTGCTGTTGGGCCTGGGCGCGGTGGCCCTGCTGGTGGGGGGCGTCGGGGTGGCCAACACGATGGTCATCTCGGTGCTGGAGCGGCGGGCGGAGATCGGGTTGCGCCGGGCGCTCGGTGCCACCCGGGGCCAGGTCCGGACCCAGTTCCTCGCCGAGTC
Source organism: Micromonospora sp. NPDC023956 (assembly GCF_040639195.1). NCBI lineage: Bacteria > Bacillati > Actinomycetota > Actinomycetes > Micromonosporales > Micromonosporaceae > Micromonospora > Micromonospora sp. NPDC023956. Next base: position 12,699 of record NZ_JBEZZN010000005.1, on the reverse strand, counting down.
CCTGTTGCTGTCCGCCCTCGGTGGGCTGGGTGGGGTGCTGCTGGGGGTCCTGGTCACCGCCGGCTACGCCCTCTCCCAGGGCTGGCCGACGGTGGTGCCGCTCTGGGTGATGGCCGGTGGCATCGGCGCGACGATCGTCATCGGCGCGGTGGCCGGGCTCTACCCGGCGATCCGGGCCAGCCGGCTGTCGCCCACCGAGGCCCTGGCGACGTCCTGACGGACACCCCGCGTGGGGGACGCGGGCGGCGCCCGCCGGCCGGTGGGGACACCGGCCGGCGGGCGCCGCGTCGGGTCAGCGTCGGGTCAGCTTGAGCAGTTCCCAACCGCCCAGGTGGGTGGTCGGGTCGGTCCGCAGGTTCAGCGGGTTCGCCATGCCGAGGTAGAGCGTGGAGCCTTCCGCGACCATGGTCCGTACGCCCTGGTTGAGGGGGTTGCCGAAGCCGGTCTTGTCGACCGCGCGGGCCGGCCGCCCCGGCGCGTCGAACACCCACAGGTCGGAGCCGAAGGTGGGCGGGTCGACGCCGGGCTCCGGCTCCGTCGGCATCTCGCCCTCCAGCGCGATGTAGGCGAAGTCCATGGTGCCGACGTAGAGCCGTCCGGCGGCCACCGTCATCTTCCAGGCGTACAGGTTGTAGGGGTCACCGAACCCGGATGCGCCGTGCAGCGGGGTCACGCCGGTCGGCACGGGACGCCAGGCGCCGACGCCGTTGTTCGCCGTCGCGTCGAACGCCGGGAGCTGGGACTCGCCGTAGAGCGTCTCGACCGTCTCGTCGGTGCCGCCGAAGTCCCGACCCCGGAACATGACCAGCGCCCGCTGGGTGTTCTCGATGGTGGCCTGGAGCTGCTGCTGGTTCTTCGGCGGGTAGACCTTGACGTGCAGCGCGGTGGCCTGGAGCGGGACGTGCATGCTGCCCCAGTAGAGGTAGCCGCCGTAGGAGGCGAGACCGCCGAGCGCGTACGCCCGCCGGACCACCGGGTCCGGCTCGTACTCGGCGGGCGACCAGACCTGCGTCCAGCCGGCGGCGTCGCCCGGGGTGAGGCCCGGATCCCCGTCGGCCAGCGGCGGACTCATCCAGATGCTGGCCAGGTCGGTGGTGTTGGCGGCGGCCGTCGCGGCCCCCTCCACGATCGCCTTCGGCCAGGTGGTGACGTAGAGCCGGCCCTTGTGCGCGGTGATGTCGGCGGCCTGGGTCGGCAGCTCACCGACCACGCTGAAGGCGAACGGGTCGGTCCGGTCACCCGTCCAGCGCAGGACCCGACCGGAGTCACCGCCGTTGGTGCCCATCCCGACGCCCGCGTAGAGGACGCCGTCGGCGACGGCGAAGTGCCGGATGTTCTCGTAGTCGGAGAGGTTGGCCGAGCCGAGGTAGCGGCCGGTCAGGCTGTCGAAGGCGAACAGGTTGATGCCGGCGACGACGCTGGGGCCGCCGAGCAGCACGACGCCCCGGTGGGCGGCGCCGCTGCGCAGCCCGGCCGTGGACCGCAGCAGGGCGGCGTCCGCCGGCGAGGCGTCGGTGATGGCGGCGGTCCGCTCGGTGAGCTGCTCGTTAGCCAGGTCGTAGGTGTAGACCTCCGGCGGCCGGTGGTCGCCGAGGTTCGCCGGCAGGGCGGGGTTCTGTCGGGCGGGCTGGCTGTTGGCGAACTCGCAGGCGTAGTCGTCGTTCAGGATCGGTTCCCGGACGTTGTAGCCCTCCGGCTTGAGGCAGAGGACGTTGGCTCCGGTGCCGAACCAGAGCTTGCGTCCGGCCTTGGCCAGGCCCCAGACGTACGACTGGTTGACCTTCTCCTGGCCCACCGCGCAGGGTGGCCCGGCCGGGTAGTCGACGCCGATCCCGGCGAAGCACTCGTCGGCGGCGGCCTTGGCCAGCAGCCGTACGCTCTCCGGGGGCCGTGCGCCCCCGGCGTCGACCTCGGCCACGGCCGGGGCGGCGGAGGTGGCCACGAGGCCCAGGGCGACGAGGACGGTCAGTAGTCGACCTGGTGGTTGGAGTCGACGCATCTGTCTTCCTTCCGACACGTTCGCCAGCGGCGCGGAACCCGGAACGGGGTCACCGGGATCGCCGCCGAGTGGAGGGGTTGCCGCACGACTCACCGGGGTGTACCCGGGCATCGGGTTACCGTTTTCCGGGGCCGTGCGGGAGAGACGCTAACACGCTCATGAATGGCGTTCTATCGATTCCGACCATTAAATAAATTGGAACGGCAGACGGTTCGTGGGTTGACCTTCCGGCCCGGCGGGAGCGTGTGTCGGGCGGCGGGCGCGGGCATTGGCGGGCACCCGCAAAAGCTGGTCAAAGGTGCACAAGGTGCCGGCTGTCCGGGAACGGGGCAACCAGGGCGGACAGAGGTGTCCACAGTGTGGCGAAGGGGGCGGCCGGCCGGCTCGCGCACCAGGGGGACGGGGATTCTGGTGCGGCTATTTCCGGCCTGCGTCATAACGACCGTTGTTTACGCGGCATAAACCCGCGAGACGACGGTTGTCCACGTTCACCAATCGTTCGCTATCGCCGGTGGAATTCGATCGACATCCACCCCGCCGGCCCCGCCGGACGAAACCTCAGGGGGTGCCGCCGCGCTTCGCGGTCGCCTTCAGGTAGTCCCGGTTGAGCCGGCCGATCGTGGTCAGCGGGATGCCCTTCGGGCAGGCCACCGTGCACTCACCGGCGTTGGTGCAGCCGCCGAAGCCGGCCTCGTCGTGCGCGTCGACCATGTCGACCACCCGGGAGTACCGCTCGGGCTGCCCCTGCGGCAACAGCGAGAGGTGGGTGACCTTGGCGGCGGTGAAGAGCATCCCGGACCCGTTCGGGCAGGCGGCCACGCAGGCGCCGCAGCCGATGCAGGCCGCCGACGCGAAGGCCGCGTCCGCGTCGTCCTTCGGCACCGGGGTGGCGTGCGCCTCCGGGGCGCTGCCGGTCGGCGCGGTGACGTACCCGCCGGCCGCGACGATCCGGTCGAGGGCGCCCCGGTCGACGACCAGGTCCTTGACCACCGGGAAGGCGCGGGCCCGCCACGGCTCGATGTCGATGGTGTCGCCGTCGGAGAACTGCCGCATGTGCAGCTGGCAGGCGGTGGTGCCGCGCTGCGGCCCGTGCGCGGCACCGTTGATCATGAGGCTGCACATGCCGCAGATGCCCTCGCGGCAGTCGTGGTCGAAGGCGACCGGCTCCTCACCGGCGAGGATCAGCCGCTCGTTGAGCACGTCGAGCATCTCCAGGAAGGACATGTCCGGGGAGACGTCCTCGACCCGGTAGGTCACCATCCGACCCTTGTCCTTCGGGCCGGACTGGCGCCAGATGCGCAGGGTCAGGTTCACTTGTAGCTCCGCTGCGTGGGGTGGACGTACTCGAAGGTCAGGTCTTCCTTGTGCAGCACCGGGGGCCGGTCGCCGTCGGTGAACTCCCAGGCCGCCACGTACGCGAACCGCTCGTCGTCGCGTTGCGCCTCGCCGTCGGTGCTCTGGTGCTCGGCGCGGAAGTGGCCGCCGCAGGATTCCTCCCGGTGCAGGGCGTCGACGCACATCAGCTCGGCCAGCTCGAAGAAGTCGGCCACCCGGCCGGCCTTCTCCAGCGACTGGTTGAGGCCCTCGCCGTCGCCGGGCACCCGGACCCGCTGCCAGAACTGCCCGCGCAGGGCCCGGATCTCGTCGATCGCCGTGCGCAGCCCGGCCGCGCTGCGCTCCATGCCGCAGTGCTCCCACATGATCTGGCCCAACTCGCGGTGGAACGAGTCCACGGTCCGGTCGCCGTTCACGGCGAGCAGCCGGGCGATCCGGTCCTCGACCTCGGCGCGCGCCGCTACCGCCTCCGGGTGGCCCGCGTCGACCTTCTCGAACGGGCCGGCGGCCAGGTAGTTGGCGATGGTGTTCGGCAGGACGAAGTACCCGTCGGCGAGGCCCTGCATCAACGCGGACGCGCCGAGCCGGTTCGCTCCGTGGTCGGAGAAGTTCGCCTCGCCGATCACGAAGAGTCCGGGGACGGTGGACTGGAGGTCGTAGTCGACCCAGAGCCCGCCCATCGTGTAGTGCACGGCCGGGTAGATCCGCATCGGCACCCGGTACGGGTCCTCACCGGTGATCCGCTCGTACATCTCGAAGAGGTTGCCGTACTTCGCCTCGATGGCCTTGCGGCCGAGCCGGCCGATCGCGTCGGCGAAGTCCAGGTAGACCCCGAGCCCGGTCGGACCGACCCCCCGTCCGGCGTCGCAGACGTTCTTCGCGGCCCGGGAGGCGATGTCCCGGGGCACCAGGTTGCCGAAGGACGGGTAGATCCGTTCGAGGTAGTAGTCCCGCTCGTCCTCGGGGATGTCGCCGGGGCTGCGCCGGTCGCCCTCGGCCCTCGGCACCCAGACCCGGCCGTCGTTGCGCAGCGACTCGCTCATCAGGGTCAGCTTCGACTGGTGGTCGCCGGAGACCGGGATGCAGGTCGGGTGGATCTGCGTGTAGCAGGGGTTGGCGAAGTACGCGCCCTTGCGGTGCGCCCGCCAGGTGGCGGTGACGTTGCAGCCCTTGGCGTTGGTGGAGAGGTGGAAGACGTTGCCGTACCCGCCGGTGGCCAGCACCACCGCGTCGGCGAACTCGCCCGAGACCTCGCCGGTCACCAGGTCCCGGACCACGATGCCCCGGGCCCGGCCGTCCACCACGATCAGCTCCAGCATCTCGTGCCGGGCGTTCATCTCCACCGTGCCGAGCCCGATCTGCCGTTCGAGGGCCTGGTACGCCCCGAGCAGCAACTGCTGGCCGGTCTGGCCCCGGGCGTAGAAGGTGCGCTGCACCTGCGCGCCGCCGAAGGACCGGGTGTCCAGCAGGCCGCCGTACTCGCGGGCGAACGGCACGCCCTGGGCGACGCACTGGTCGATGATGTTCACCGACACCTCGGCCAGCCGGTGCACGTTCGACTCCCGGGAACGGAAGTCGCCCCCCTTGACCGTGTCGTAGAAGAGCCGGTGCACCGAGTCGCCGTCGTTGCGGTAGTTCTTGGCGGCGTTGATGCCGCCCTGGGCGGCGATCGAGTGCGCCCGGCGCGGGCTGTCCTGGTAGCAGTAGCTCTTCACCCGGTAGCCCTGCTCGGCCAGGGTGGCGGCGGCCGACCCGCCGGCCAGCCCGGTGCCGACCACGATCACCGTCATCTTCCGGCGGTTGGCGGGGTTGACCAGCTTGGCCTCGAAACGGCGGCGTTCCCAGCGGGTCTCGATCGGGCCGGCGGGGGCCGTGGTGTCGGCGATCGGGTCGCCCTCGCGGTAGAGATCCATGGTCAGTCCACCAATCCGGTGAGTACGGCGAACGGCACCACCAGGTAGCCGGCGCAGAGCGCGACGGCGAAGAGCAGGGCGACGACCCGGGCCCGGCGCTCGCCGCGCGGGGTCTGCTGGCCGAGGCTGCGCAGCGCGCTGAACAGGCCGTGCCGCAGGTGGAGGCCGACGGCGACGATCGCCAGGGTGTAGCAGAGCGTGACGTACCAGCGCGACGGGGCGAAGTCGGCGACCACGTTCGCGTACGGGCGGCCCGGGTCGCCGACCGGGTTCAGCGTCCCGGTGGTCAGGTCGAGGATGTGGTAGATCACGAAGAGCAGGATGATCACGCCGCCCCAGCGCATGGTCCGGGCGGCGTAGCTGCCCCGCACCTTCCCGCGGTGGGCGTAGCGGACCGGGCGGGCGGCGCGGGCCCGCCGGGCGAGCGCGGTGGCCGCCGCGATGTGCCCCAGCACCGCCCCGAGCAGGCCGACCCGCAGGATCCAGAGGAACCAGACCCCGGGCAGGATCGGTGCGCCGATCTCCCGGAGCCAGTGGGCGTAGTGGTCGAACGAGGTCTGGCCGGCGAAGACCTTCAGGTTGCCGAGCATGTGCGCGACGAGGAAGAGCACCAGGACGATGCCCGTCACCGCCATGACGGCCTTCAGGCCGACGCTGGAGCGGACGGGCGACCGGGACGACGTGACTACCACCCGATCGACGCTAGGAGGAAGTGCGACCAGTCGTCCAATGCATCGAACTCGCAGCTTGTATAGCTATAGGCTATGTAGATGCAGATCCATCAGCTCCGGTACTTCGTGGCGGTGGCCGAACTACGACATTTCACGCAAGCCGCCGAGTTCGTGGGGATCACCCAGCCATCGTTGAGTAAGCAAGTTCACGCCCTGGAGACGTCCCTCGGCACCCCGCTCTTCGAACGGGTCCGGGGCAACATCGCCCTCACCGCCGCCGGGGAGGTGCTGCTCCCCTCCGCCAAACGGATCCTCGCCGACGTGGAGACGGCCCAACGCGAGGTGCAGGAACTGGTCGGCCTGCGCCGGGGACGCGTCCGTCTCGGCGCCACGCCCAGCCTGATCACCTCGCTCGCCCCACCGGTGCTGGCCCGGTTCCGCGCCGCGTACCCGAGCGTGGACCTGCGGGTGGAGGAGGGCGGCTCCCAGGACCTCGTCCGGGACCTGCTCCGCGGTGACCTCGACCTGGCGCTGATCATCATGCCGGGCCAGGGCACCGACCCCGGGCTCCGGGCCGACCCGATCCTGCGGGAGAGCCTGGTGGTCGCCTCCCTGGACCCGCTCCCGGCCGCCGACACCGGCGAGTTGCGCATCGCCGACCTGCGTGATCAGCCCCTGGTGATGTTCCGGCAGGGCTACGACATCCGCGACGCGACCCTGGAGGCGTGCCGGGCCGCCGGCTTCGAACCCTCCTTCGCCGTCGAGGGCGGCGAGATGGACGCCGTGCTCAGCTTCGTCGAGGCCGGGCTCGGGGTGGCCCTGGTGCCGGGCATCGTGGTCGCCCGCCGCCCCCGCATCCGGGTCACCCCGCTGGCCCCACCCGGTGTGCACCGGACCATCGCGGTGGCCCGTCGGCGCGACGCCGTGCCCACCCACGCCGGTCGGGCGCTGCGCCGGATCCTGCTCGACCACATCCGGGACGCCACCGAACAGGGGAACCTGCCGTCCGGCGTCGTGCCGCTCTGAGCCGCGACCGGGCGGCCGGCTCAGCGCCCCTCGGCCACGTCCATCGCCCGGTAGATCCGCTGCTCCGAGACCGGGTACGGGGTGCCGAGCGCCTGGGCGAACACGTTCACCCGCAGCTCCTCGATCATCCAGCGGATCTGCCGGACCGCCTCGGCGTTGCGTCGGGTCGGCGGCAGGGCGGCCAGCATGTCCTGGTACTCCTTCTGCACCACCGCGATCCGGTCCTGCTGCTGGCGGTCCCGTTGCGGGTTGCCCGGCAGCCGTTCCAGCCGCCGTTCGATCGCCGCGAGGTACCGCAGCAGGTCGGGCAGCCGGGCGTGACCGGCCTCGGTGACGAACCCGGCGTGCACCAGTCCGGCGAGCTGGGCCTTGATGTCGGCCAGCGCGGCCACCAGGTTCAGGTCGGTGGTCCGGGACAGCCGCTGCTGCACGGCGTGGGCGGCGGCGAGCACCTTGCGGACCCGGTCCATCACCTCGACCACGGTGTCCACCAGTTCGGCGCGGACCTTGTCGCGCAGTGCGGCGAAGCCGTCGGCGTCCCAGGCCGGGCCACCCGCGTCGGCCACCAGCCGGTCGATCGCCGCCCCGGTGGCGTCGGCGATGAGAGCCTGGACGCCGCCGTGCGGGTTGCGGCTCAGCGCGAGCTTCGCCTCGTTGGAGAGCCGTCCCTGGAGGAACTTGGCCGGGTTCGCCACGGTCAGGCGCAGCAGCCGCCGGGTGCCCGCCCACATCGCCGCCGCCTGCTCGGCCTCGGAGTCGAAGACCTTCACCCCGACCGTCTCGCCCTCGTCGACCAGCGCCGGGTAGGCGGTGACCCGGTAGCCGGCCCGGACCTGCTCGATGGTGCGCGGCAGCGTCCCGATGCTCCACTCGCGCAGCCCGGTGCGGGCCACGTCCGGCGCGGCGGCGGCGACCACCTGGCGTACCTCGGCCTTGAGCTGGCGTTGCAGGGCCGGCAGGTCCTTGCCCTCGGCGACCGGCTTGTCCTCCTCGTCGAGCACCCGGAAGGTGACCCGCAGGTGTGCCGGGAGCCGGTCGAGGTCCCAGGCGTCCCGGGGCACGGTCACCCCGGTCATCCGGCGCAGCACCCGGGTCAACGCGTCGAGCAGCGGCTCCGCACCCGGCGTGATGGCGGCCAGGGCGGCTCGGGCGAAGTCCGGCACCGGCACGAAGTTGCGCCGTACCGCCTTGGGCAGTGAGCGGATCAGCGCGACCACCAGTTCCTCGCGCAGCCCCGGCACCTGCCAGTCGAAGGTCTCCGCCGGCACCTGGTTGAGCAGGGGCAGCGGGATGTCCACGGTCACCCCGTCGGTCGGGGTGCCCGGCTCGAACCGGTAGGTCAGCGGCAGCGCCACCCCGTCGGAGTGCCACTGGTCCGGGTAGTCCGCCTCGTCCACCGGACCCCGGCCGGAGTTGACCAGCAGGTCGCGGGTGAAGGTGAGCAGGTCGGGCCGCTCCCGGCGCTCCTTCTTCCACCAGGCGTCGAAGTGCCGGCCGGAGACCACGTCGCCGGGGATCCGGGCGTCGTAGAAGGCGAAGATGGTCTCGTCGTCGACCAGGATGTCCCGGCGGCGGGCCCGGTGCTCCAGCTCCTCGACCTCGTCGCGCAGCTTCTGGTTGTCCCGCCAGAACTGGTGGTGGGTGGACCAGTCGCCCTCCACCAGGGCGTGCCGGATGAACAGCTCCCGGCTCAGGCCCGGGTCGATCCGGCCGAAGTTGACCTTCCGGGCGGTGACCAGCGGGATGCCGTAGAGGGTGACCTTCTCGTAGGCGAGGACCGCCGCCTGCTTCTTCTCCCAGTGCGGCTCGCTGTAGCTGCGTTTGACCAGGTGCTGAGCGAGCGGCTCGACCCATTCCGGCTCGACCCGGCCAGCCACCCGGCCCCAGAGCCGGGAGGTCTCCACCAGCTCGGCCGCCATCACCCAGCGCGGTGGCTTCTTGAACAGCGCCGAGCCGGGGAAGACCGCGAACTTGGCGCCCCGCGCGCCGAGGTACTCGTGCTTCTGCGGGTCCTTCAGGCCGACGTGGGAGAGCAGCCCGACCAGCAGCGACTGGTGCACCCTGGGGGTGTCGATCTCCTCCGGCAGGTCCGCGCCCCGGTCGCGCCGGCCGCCGCCCTCTGCCGTGTCGCGCCGGCCGCCGTCCGCCGTGCTCTGCGCCGGCCCGCGCCGGCCCCGTCCCCCCTCACCCGGTTCCGGGGTACGGAGCACCTGGCGCACCTGGCTGACGATGTCCTGCCACTCGCGCACCCGCAGGTAGTTCAGGTACTCCGCCTTGCACATCCGCCGGAACGCGCTGGAGGAGAGGTCGCGCTGCTGCTCGCGCAGGTAGCGCCAGAGGTTCAGCAGGGTGACGAAGTCCGACTCGCGGTCGGTGAACCGGGCGTGCGCCTGGTCGGCCTGGGCCTGCTTCTCCGCCGGCCGTTCGCGCGGGTCCTGGATGGAGAGCGCGGCGGCGATCACGACGACCTCGGTGGCGCAGCCGTTGCGTTCGCCCTCCACCACCATCCGGGCGAGCCGGGGGTCGACCGGGAGCTGGGCCAGCCGCCGCCCGAGCGGGGTGAGCCGCTTCGCCGGGTCGGTCTGGGTCAGGTCGAGCGCGCCCAGCTCGTGCAACAGGTTCACGCCGTCGGTGATGTTGCGCCGGTCCGGCGGGTCGAGGAACGGGAACGCGGCGATGTCCCCGAGCCCGATCGAGGTCATCTGGAGGATGACCGAGGCCAGGTTGGTCCGGAGGATCTCCGGGTCGGTGAACTCGGGACGGGAGAGGAAGTCCGGCTCGTCGTAGAGGCGGATGCAGATCCCGTCCGAGGTACGCCCGCAGCGCCCCTTGCGCTGGTTCGCCGAGGCCTGCGAGACCGGTTCGATCGGCAGCCGCTGCACCTTGAGCCGGCTGGAGTAGCGGGAGATCCGCGCGGTCCCCGGATCCACCACGTACCTGATGCCGGGGACGGTCAGCGAGGTCTCCGCCACGTTGGTGGCGAGCACCACCCGGCGTCCGGTGTGCGGGGCGAAGACCCGGTGCTGCTCGGCGGAGGAGAGCCGGGCGTACAGGGGGAGGATCTCGGTGCCGAACAGCGACCGCTTCTTCTCCACCAGCCTGCCCAGCGCCTCGGCGGTGTCCCGGATCTCCCGCTCGCCGCTGAGGAAGACCAGGACGTCCCCCGGCCCCTCGGCGGCCAGTTCCTCGACCGCGTCGCCGATCGCCTGGATCTGGTCGCGGACGTTCTCCTCGTCGTCGCCCTCGTCGTCCTCGGCTCCGGCGACCTCCACCAGCGGCCGGTAGCGCACCTCCACCGGGTACGTCCGCCCGGAGACCTCCACCACCGGCGCGGGCTTCCCCTCGGTCGCGTCGTCGGTCGGCGGCGCGGCGAAGTGCCGGGCGAACCGGTCGGTCTCGATGGTCGCCGAGGTGATGATCACCTTCAGGTCGGGCCGGCGGGGAAGGAGCTGTTTCAGATACCCGAGGATGAAGTCGATGTTCAGGCTGCGTTCGTGCGCCTCGTCGATGATCAACGTGTCGTACTGGCGCAGCATCCGGTCGGTCTGGAGTTCGGCCAGCAGGATGCCGTCGGTCATCAACTTGACCAGCGAACGGTCGCTGACCTGGTCGGTGAAGCGCACCTTGTAGCCGACCACGTCGCCCAGCTCGGTACCCAGCTCCTCGGCGATCCGGTCGGCGACGGTCCGGGCGGCCAGCCGGCGGGGCTGGGTGTGCCCGATCAGCCCGTGCACGCCCCGCCCCAGCTCCAGGCAGATCTTCGGCAGCTGGGTGGTCTTGCCCGAGCCGGTCTCGCCGGCCACGATCACCACCTGGTGCTCCCGGATCGCGGCGGCGATGTCGTCCCTGCGCTCACTGACCGGCAGACCCGCCGGATAGGTGACCGTCGGGACGGCCGCCCGGCGGGCGGTCAGCCGTGCCTCCGCGCCGGTTACGTCGGCCACGATCTCGGCCAGCGCGGCCTCCCGCCGGGCCGGGTCGCGCAGCCGGCGTACCCCGTCCAGCCGGCGTTGGACGCGGCGCTGGTCACGGAACATCAGCGCGGCGACCCGGCGGTGCAGCTCACGGAGGGAGGCGGCGGGCTCGGGGGCGCTCTCGGGCGCGGCGGAGGCGGAAGGATTCTGCATGTCGTCGCCAAGGATAGGCAGCCCGCCGCCCGACCGCTTCCGGGTTACCGCCGACGCCGCCGGCAGTACCCGGGGCGCGGCCGGTAGCCCGCCAACGGGCTGCCGGCACGGGCTGGCCAACGGGCCTGCCGGCACGGGCTGGCCAACGGGCCTGCTCGGCGTGGGCCTGCCGGTACGGGCCTGCCGGCGTGGGCCTGCCGGCACGGGCCTGCCGGTCCGGCCGGACGGGGCCGCTACCGCCGTCCGCCGCCGTCTGGCGTGGAGGGAACACGGGGCACCGCGCGCTCCGCGCACGGTCTACAGTTGGTCGCCGACCGACCACGGGGGGACGCGATGACGATGCGGGACACCGACCGGGCGCTGGTGCAGGCCGCTGGCGCGGTCGCCCGGCTGCGCTGCCGTAGTGCCCGGCACACCGTGGCCGCCGCGGCGAGGACGCCGCAGGGACGGGTCCTCACCGGGGTCAACGTGCACCACGCGACCGGCGCAACCTGCGCCGAGGTGGTGACCGTCGGGGCGGCCGTGACCCAGGGGGTCGCCGAACTGGAGACGATCGTCGCGGTGGGGGACCGGGGCCGGGAGATCCTGCCGCCCTGCGAACGGTGCCGGGCGGTGGTGCTCGACTGCTTCCCGGCGATCCGGGTGATCGTCGGTCCGATGGACGACCCGCGCGTGCTGTTCCTCGCCGACCTGTCGGCAGCGGCGTCGGCCTGAGCCGGGAGCGCCGGTCAGCCCTCGGCGCTCTCCGGCCGCGCACCCGCGTCCGGCCGCCCACCCGCGTCCGGCCGTGCTCCGGCGGTGCCGTCGGCGTCCCGCGTCCCTGCGGCGTCGGACGGATCGCCCCCGCGCCGCCCCCGGGCCCACAACGTCCCGGCGGCGACTGCTCCGACCGCGACCAGGGCGATCTTGAAACCGGCCTTGCCGAACGCCAGGTAGCCGAGGCCCGTGGTCATCGAACCGGCCCACCACGACGGGTCGAGGAACCTGCCCCGGTCGGTGGAGAACTCCCAGTCGCGCAGCCACCAGCCGAGCGCGACCAGACCGAGGGCACCCAGAGCGGTGAGAAGAGCCGCCACGACCAGCCGTCCCGAACCGTTCCGCCCCGCAGTCATGCCCCGACCCTAGATGTCTCCCGCCAGCCACCCCGAATCGCTTGTCCGGACCTGCGCGGATCATGGCGGCATGCCCGGTTGATCCCGGTCGACAGGGTGCTGTCCGGCCCGCCGCGGTGGCTGACGTGCGGATTGTCCGGTTCGGTGACCGTCGTCCGGATGCGCTGGCGGGGTGCCGCCGGGAATCGGGTCGGGGTCGGGGGCGTTGGACCGGGCTCACCCCCCAGGCAGCACTGACCCGCCCCCGGGCCGGGCCGCCGCCTCGGAATGCGGGTCGGGCCGGTGGCGTTGGAGATGGCTCACCCCCGAGCACCGCCGCCCCGCCCCCCGAGGGTCGGGTGGACCGCGTGCGGAATGCGGGCCGGGCCGGTGGCGTTGTACATGGCTGGCGCACCCGCCAGGGCACGAGCCCCGGGTCCGCCCCCCCCAATACTTCCCCGCCCGTGACACCCCCGTGCCACGTGTCGGAAACCCCTGATGCGTCGACCCGCGCCGCCTGGGCGCCCCCGTGCCCGT